>NZ_JAAKZW010000203.1 GCF_011044995.1 Streptomyces mesophilus
GTCGGGGACGGTGCGGAGGCGGGGCGGCGGTGTTCGGTGCTGCCCGGCGCCTGCTTGCCGGCCGAGCGGCCCTGTTTACGGCGCTCGCCGGCGACGGGCCGGTTCCTGCGCTCCGCCGCCCCGCCCTGCGCGGGCTTACCGGCCGGCTCGCGATCCTGACGCGTGGGCTTCCTGCGCTGCCGTGACACCGTGCGGGTTCTCCTGTCGTGGGGCGGGCACCAGGGGCTGTCTCCCCGAGTCCTGCGTGCTCGCCGGGATCGGGGGAGCAGCCCCCGGGCGCGACGCGATCCCCTCATTGTGCGAGGTGCCCGGCGACCGCGGTGACCTGCCCCGCTCCCGGCGGATCCGGCCGCACTGCGTGATGATCCCGGCCGTGAACACACCGATACCGGTGGCGGCCCAGATCACGAAGGCCACCTGCGCGACCTCCCCGTCCGCCCAGGTGTCCAGCCAGACCGCTGCGCCCAGGCCGAGTACGCCGAGCAGACCGGCGATGCGGGCCTCGGTCCGCGTCCGGTCGGGGCGCGGGGCGGGGCCGACGGTCATGGGGAGACATTCTAGGGCGCCTCGGGCATACGTTCGGTCGGTGGCCGGTGTGGCCGATGGTCCACAGTTCGGGGCCCTGCATTTCGGACCCGTCACCCCTGTGGCGTACCGCGCGGGCCGCAGTCCCCGGAATCTTGCGCCCCCCTTCCACGTTGAGCAGGGCATGACGCCGACCAGCGCTCCGCCCTTTGTGCACCAGGGACCGATGCGCCCGCGCGCCCATACTGAAGCCCCCACGACCCCCACCCTGGAGCTGCCGTGACCGCGCCGCGTTCCCTGAGTTCGTCACTCCGCTCGCTCCGGCCTCTCGGGTTCGGCGCGGACCCGGCCGGTGAGCGCATGGAGCGCATCCGCCGCTCGCCCAACTTCGCGAACGGCACCTTCCAGAACCCCGTCGACGCCAAGGTCGGGCCCCAGGGCTCGAAGGCCGCGTTCGCCAAGACGTACTTCGACAAGGAACAGCGCGTACGGCGCGCCCCCGCCGGCACGATCCCCGTGCACCCGACCACGCTGGCCGATCTGGCGAAGCCGCCGGTCAGCGGGCTGCGGATCACCTGGATGGGGCATTCGAGCGTGCTCGCCGAGATCGACGGCCGCCGGGTGCTCTTCGACCCGGTATGGGGTGAGCGTTGCTCACCGTTCTCGTTCGCGGGGCCCAAGCGGCTGCACCCGGTGCCGTTGCCCCTCGCGGCGCTCGGCCCGGTCGACGTGGTGGTGATCTCGCACGATCACTACGACCATCTCGATCTGCCCACGATCCAGGCGCTGGCCGGTACGGACACCGTGTTCGCGGTGCCGCTCGGCGTCGGCGCCCACCTGGAGCGCTGGGGCGTGTCCCCGGACCGGCTGCGCGAGCTGGACTGGAACGAGTCGACGCAGGTCGGCGGCCTCACCCTGACCGCCACCCCGGCCCGGCACTTCTGCGGCCGCGGGCTGCGCAACACCCAGCACACCCTGTGGGCCTCGTGGGTCGTGGCCTCGGACCGGCACCGCGTCTTCCACAGCGGTGACACCGGCTACTTCCCCGGCTTCGCCGACATCGGCCGCGCGCACGGCCCCTTCGACGTGACGATGATCCAGATCGGTGCGTACGCGGAGTGGTGGCCGGACATCCACATGACGCCCGAGGAGGGCGTGCAGGCGCATCTCGACCTTCAGGGCGGCGCGCACGGGGTGCTGCTGCCGATCCACTGGGGCACGTTCAACCTCGCCCCGCACCCGTGGGAGGAGCCCGGCGAAGGCACCCTCTCCGGGGCGCACAAGGCCGGCGTCGAGGTGGCGCTGCCGTACCCGGGACTGCCCTTCGAGCCGGCCGGACCGGTGCCGTCCGCGCCTTGGTGGCGCGCAGTGGCGGCGCCTGCCGCGGCTACGGCCGATGCCGTCGTACCTCTGGAGAAGCAGCCGGAGAAGCAGTCCGAGACCGTGGTCACGCCGGCGAGCTAGCAGCCGGCCGTACGAGGAGAGGGCGGGGGTCCTGGACCCCCGCCCTCTCCTCATGCCGACCCGCGATCCTCCGGCGGCCCGGCGATGCTCATGCCGCCCCGCCATTCCTCACGTCGACCGGCGCTCGATCAGCTCCGTCGGCAGTATCACCGCCGACGGATCCTCGCCCCCGATCTGGGCGAGCAGCACCCGCACCATTTCGTTCGCGATCCGGTCCCACGGCTGACGGATCGTGGTCAGCTCGGGGGAGGAGGCGAGGGCCGCGGGCGAGTCGTCGAAGCCGCCGATCGCCACGTCCTCGGGCACCCTGCGCCCGGCCTTGTGCAGTGCGCTCAGGACGCCCTGCGCCATCAGGTCCGAGGCCACGAAGACGGCGTCCAGATCCGGCGCCGCCGCGAGCAGCCGCTCGGCGGCCGCCTCGCCGCCGGCCCGGCTGTAGTCGCCGTGCTCGATCAGCCGCTCGTCCGGGGTGATCCCGAGCTCGGCCAGGACCTCCCGGTAGCCCGCGAGCCGGTCCACACCGCCCGGGGTGTCCAGCGGGCCGGTGACCGTGGCGATGCGCCGGCGCCCCGACTGGTGCAGAAAGCGCACCATGTCGCGCGCACCGTCGCGGTCGTCGGCGGCCACGTAACTCACCTTGGACGCCTGCCCGATGGGCTTTCCGCAGGCCACCAGCGGTACCCCGGCCGCGCGCAGCTCCTCGGCCACCGGGTCACCGGAGTGGCTGGAGACCAGGAGCACCCCGTCGACATGGCCGGCCGTGATGTACCGGGTGATACGGCGGCGCTCGTCCTGCGTGCCCGCCAGCATCAGGAGCAGCGGAATGTCGTACGCGGCCAGCGCCTGCGTACAACCGCGAAGCAGGACATTGAAGTTGGGGTCCTCGAAGAAGCGCTCCTGGGGTTCGGTGAGCAGAAAGCCCACCGAGTCCGAACGGCCGGTGATCAGCGACCGGGCGTGCCGATTGACCACATAGCCGGTCGACTTGATCGCGGCGTCGACCGCCTCGCGCGCCGCCGGTGACACATAGTGTCCGCCGTTGAGCACCCGCGAGACGGTGCCGCGGGAGACGCCCGCCTCCCGTGCGACGTCATGGATGGTCGGCGCCTTGCGTCGGGCCCCCGCGTTGCTCATGGTGACGACTTTACGGCTCCGGACAGCAGATCGAGGCTCCAGAAGCGCTGGATGACCAGGAAGAGGGCGATCAGGGGAAGCACCGCGAGCAGCGCGCCCGTGATGACGAGCGTGTACAGGGCGGGGGTGTTGGCGCCCTGTTCGAGCAGCGTGTACAGACCGAGCGTGATCGGGAACTTCTCGTCGTCGCTGAGCATGATGTACGGCAGCATGAAGTTGTTCCAGACGGCTACGAACTGGAACAGGAACACGGTCACCAGACCGGGCACCATCATCGGCAGCGCGATCCGCGTGAAGATCCGCAGTTCGCCCGCCCCGTCCATCCGGCCCGCCTCCACCACGTCGGAGGGGACGGCGGCGGCCGCGTAGATCCGCGCGAGATAGATGCCGTACGGGGAGAGGATCAGGGGCAGCAGCACCGAGGCGTACGAATCGGTCAAGTCGGCTTTGGCGAGCAGCAGATACTGCGGTACGGCCAGGATCACCGGCGGCATCAGGACGCCGGCCATCAGCACGCCGAACACCGTCTCGCGGCCGCGGAAGCGGTAGATCGCGAGCGCGTAGCCGCTGATCGCGGAGACCGCGGTGGAGAGCAGGGCGCCGAGGCCCGCGTAGAGCGCGGAGTTCCCCATCCAGGTCCAGTACACGCCGTCGCGGTACGCGCTCAACTCGGCGACGTTGTCGGCGAATCCGGTGCCGGGCAGGAACGTGAACGTGGAGAACAGCTCGGTGCCCGACTTGGTCGCCGCGATCGCCACCCAGGCCACCGGCAGCAGGCAGTACAGCGCCCCGACGACCAGCGTGAGCGTCGGGATCAGGGCGATACGGCGGCGCAACGGCGGCCCTTGGGCCGTGCCGGGCGTGGTGCCCGCGGCGGGCACCGTCTTGCGTACGGCGAGGGAGCTCATCGGGCTTCCTCCTGCCTGGTGCGGGAGTTCGCGAGGCGCAGGAAACCGAAGGACAGGACCAGGGTGACCAGGGCGATCACGACGGCGGTCGCGGCCGCCGCGTGGATGTCGCCCTTGCCGAAGGCGTCCTGGTAGACCTTCATCAGCGGACTCCAGGTGGTGGACAGGGAGTTGGTGAGGGGGCGCAGCGTGGTGGGCTCGCTGAACACCTGGAGCGTCGCGATGATCGAGAAGAAGAAGGTGAGCACGAGCGAGGGCGCCACCATCGGGATCTTGATCTTCAGTGCGATCTGCAGGGGGCTGCAACCGTCCAGCTTGGCCGCCTCGTACACCTCGACGGGGATCGCCTTGAGCGAGGTGTAGATCACGATCATGTTGAAGCCCGTGCCGCCCCACACCGCGATGTTCGACAGCGCGATGTACAGCGGACCGCCGTCCAGGAGATCCGGCTGCGGGAGACCCGCCTTGTCGAGCAGGAAGTGGAGCGGGCTGACGTCCGGGAGGTAGAGGAAGCCCCACAGCAGGGCGGCCACCACACCCGGGATCGCATACGGCAGGAAGATTGCGAGGCGGGTGACCGGGGTGAACCGGACCCGTTCGCTGTCCAGCATCAGCGCGAAGAGCAGCGCGAGGCCGAGCATCACGGGGATGACGATCAAGCCGTAGCCGAGCACGCGCAGGGCGCCGTCGAGGAGTTCGGAGTCGGTGAGGGTGTCGGCGTAGTGGGACAGGCCCGCCCACACCTCCTCGCGGGCGCCGCTGCCCAGGCCGAGGCCCTTGACCTCGATCTTGTGCAGCGACAGCCAGACCGCGTATCCGATGGGGAGCGCGAAGAAGAGGGCGAAGAGGAGGACGGCGGGGAGGAGGAAGGCGTACGGGGCGCCCTTCACCCCGTACGGCCTCCGGCGTGCGCGTGTCACTCGGCGACCTCGAAGCCCTGCTTCTCGAGGTCGTCCACCGTGCTGTTCTGCATCGTCGTGAGAGCCGCGCCGAAGTCCGACTTGTCCTTGGCGGCCTTGGCGAAGGCGTCCTTGAAGGAGGTGTAGGCGACGTTGACGTTCGGGCCCCACGCGGAGGGTGCGGTGGTCTCGGCGATCTCGGCGGCGCGGGTGTAGAAGTCCGGCTGGTTGGCGAAGAACGCCGGCGGCTGCGCGAAGGCGTCCGAGGTCTGCGCGGTGGTGGCGGCCGGGTAGATGCCGCCCTCCTTGGCGAGCGCGGCCAGTGCCTTCGGGTCGGTGTTCAGCCACGCGGCGAACTTCGCGGCGGCCGCCTGGTGCTCGGAGTCGGTGGTCACCGCGGTGGACGAGCCGCCCCAGCTGCCGGTGGACTGCTCACCCTTGTTCCACTGGGGGAGCGGGGCCATCGCCCACTTCTCCTTGGTGTCGGGCGCGGCGGTGGTCAGGGTGCCCGGCGCCCATACGGCGCTGACCCAGGCGATCTGCTTGCCGGTGTTGAGCGCCTTGTTCCAGGCCGGGGTGTACATCGGCTGGTTGTCGATCGCGCCCTCCTCGACGAGACCGCCCCAGAAGTCGGCGACCTTCTGGGTCGACGCGTCGTCGATGCCGACCTTCCACTTCTCGCCCTCGGTGGTCCACCACTTGGCGCCGGCCTGCTGGGCGAGGCCCGCGAAGAGGCCCGAGTCATTGGCGGAGAACGTGGTGAGCGCCTTGTCCGGCGCCTTCCTCTTCAGGGCGCGGGCGGTCTCGGCGAACTCGTCCCAGGTGGCCGGGACCTCGAGGCCGTACTGCTTGAAGAGGTCCTCGCGGTAGTAGAACATCATCGGCCCGGAGTCCTGCGGCACCGCGTACACCGCGTCCGAGCCGAGCGTGGTCTGCTGCCAGACGCCGTCCGCGAACTTGCCCTTGATGCCGTCGACTTCACCGGATATGTCCGCGAGTGCGTCATTGCTGACAAGGGTCGGCAGTGCCTGGTACTCGGCCTGCACCAGGTCCGGGGCCTTGCCCGCCTTGTGCGCCGTGAGGATCTTGGTGACCAGCGTGTCGCCGGACGCCTGCTTCTTGACCGTGACCTTGATCTGCTGCTTCTTGCCCGGGCCCGCATTCCAGAGGTCCACGACCTTGTCCATGCCGGGCGTCCACGTCCAGTACGTGAGCGAAGCCGGGCCTGAGGCGGTCTCGCTGTCGCCGCCGTCGGACGAGCCGCAGGCGGTGAGCGCGGTCGCACCGAGGGCGACCGAAACGGCGGTGGCGCTCCAGCGGAGCAGGCGCCCGTGAGGGGTGTTCGGCATGGATCTCTTCTCCCTGACCTGAATGACGGCCTGAATCCGGCCCGTCCTGGCGGCTTCCGGCCACGCCTGAGCGGGGGCGGAATGAGCCGATCGGCAGTGCGGGCGGAGGGTGGCCTCGAGCCACCGGTCGTGCTTCCGGGGCCCACCATGTCTCTGTGAGCGTTCACAGTAGAGAAACACCTAGGACACTTGTCAATGGTCTGCGAGGCTGCAATTGTGTGCGGGCACGCTGGCTGAGCCAATGTGTGCACGTTCCCAGTAGATCGAAGCCCGGGAGAAGATTCATGGCGGACACCACCCCCGCCGGCGAGCCGGATGCGGCTCCCGTCGGCCTGACGCGCCTGGCCTTCGGCGGTGACTACAACCCCGAGCAGTGGCCGGAAACCGTCTGGACCGAGGACGTCCGTCTGATGCGCGAGGCCGGCGTCACGATGGTGAGCGTCGGGATCTTCTCGTGGGCACTGCTCGAACCCGCCGAAGGCGCCTACGAGTTCGGCTGGCTCGACCGCGTCCTGGATCTGCTGCACGACAGCGGCATCCGCGTGGACCTGGGCACGCCCACCATGGCGCCGCCCGCCTGGTTCTACCGCGCCCACCCCGATGCGCTGCCGGTCACGGCCGACGGGGTGCGCTACGCGTTCGGCTCGCGCGGCGCGATCTGCCACAGCAGCCCGGCCTACCGCGAGGCCGTCGCCCGTATCGCCACGGCGCTCGCCACCCGCTACGCCGACCACCCCGCGCTCGCCCTGTGGCACGTCCACAACGAGTACGGCGTACCGGTCTCCGCCTGCTACTGCGACACCTGCGCGGCCGCCTTCCGGCTGTGGCTGCGCGAGACCCATGGCTCGCTCGAAGCCGTCAACGAGGCCTGGGGGACAGCCTTTTGGAGCCAGCGGTACGGGAGCTTCGACGAGATCGACCCGCCGCGCACCACACCCACCGTGGGCAACCCCGCCCAGGCGCTCGACTACCGGCGCTTCGCCGACGCGATGATGCGCGAGAACTTCCGTACCGAGCGGGACATCCTGCACCGGCTGTCCCCGGGCGTGCCCGTGACCACCAACTTCATGACCGCGCTCAGCCAGTGCGACTCCCTCGACTACTGGGCCTGGGGCCGCGAGGTAGACCTGGTCACCAACGACCACTACCTGATCACCGACGGCCGGCGCACCCATGTCAACCTCGCCATGGCCGCCGACCTCACCCGTTCCGTCGCGGGCGGTGCGCCCTGGCTGCTCCTGGAGCACGCCACCAGCGGCGTCAACTGGCAGCCCCGCAACCCCGCGAAGGCCCCGGGTGAGATGGCGCGCAACTCGCTCTCGCACGTGGCGCGCGGCTCCGAGGGCGCGATGTTCTTCCAGTGGCGCCAGTCCCGGCGCGGCGCCGAGAAGTTCCACTCGGCGATGCTGCCGCACGCCGGCACCGACTCACGGGTGTGGCGCGAGGCCGTCGAACTGGGCGCGGACGTCGGTGCGTTGGCGGAGATCCGCGGCACCCGCACAGTCGCCGACGTGGCCGTCCTGTGGGACTGGCACTCGTGGTGGGCGCAGTCCCTGGAGTGGCGCCCCAGCGAGGACCACGACGCCCGCGAACGCGCCGACACCTTCTACGAGGCGCTCTACGACCGGCACCTCACGGTCGACTTCGCCCACCCGGAAGCCGACTTGTCGGCCTATCCCCTTGTCGTCGTGCCCGCGCTCTATCTCGCCACCGAGGCGGCCGGGCGCAACCTCCGCACGTACGTGGAGGGCGGCGGCACGCTGGTCGTCTCGTACTTCTCCGGCATCGTCGACGAGCACGACGCCGTCCACCCCGGCCCCTACCCGGGCGCCCTGCGCGAGGTCCTCGGGCTCACGGTCGAGGAACATTCGCCGCTCCTGAAGGGGCAGCAGGTCACGCTCGCCGGTCCGGACGGCGCCGCACTCACCGGTGATGTCTGGACCGAGTTCGTGGTCGAGCGCGGCGCCGAGACCGTCTGGTCGTATACGGACGGTCTCGCGGCGGGCCGCCCGGCCGTCACCCGCCACCGCCTCGGCGAAGGCACCGCCTGGTACGTGTCCACCCGTCTGGATGCCGAGGCACTGACCGCGATCCTCACCCCCGCCTGCGCGGACGCCGGGATCGAGCCGCGCGACGAACTCCCGCGCGACGTCGAGGTGGTACGCCGCAGCGGGGCCGCCGGTGAATACCTGTTCGCGATCAACCACACCGGTGCGGACGTCAAGATCCCGCTGCCGGACGCGGGCACCGAACTGCTCACGGTCGACCGCGCCTCGGGACGCCTCACCGTGCCCGCGGGGGCGGTGCGCGTCGTACGCCTGGACGGCTGAGGCGCCCCACGGCTGGTTGCGCAGGATGGTCCGCCTGGCGTCGAGCCCGGCACGGGCCGCTCCCGCCAGGCACACATTCCCCCCGCCCGGAACGTCATCAGGGGAGGCTCCGGGCGGGGTTCCTTCTCTCCCCCCACGTCGAAGGGACGACGATGAAGTTCCCTCTCAGACGCACCACTTGGACCCTTGCGGCCGCGCTCGCCCTGGCCACCCTGTCCACCTTGCCCGCCTCACCCGCCCAGGCCGCGAGCACCCTCGCCAACACCGGCTTCGAAGCCGACGGTGCCGGTAGCGCGGCGCCGAGCGGCTGGTCCGAGTACGGCACGGCCGCCGCCTCGTTCTCCGAGGCCGGCGGCCACGGCGGCAGCCACCGCCTCAGCCACTACTCCGCCTCCGCGTACAAGGTCGAGACGTACCAGTACCTCACCGGCCTCGCCGACGGGAACCACACGCTCAGTGGCTGGGTCCGTTCCAGCGGCGGGCAGAACTCCGCGTACATCTCCCTGAAGAATTGCGGGAGTTCGGAACAGCGCACCGATCTGCCGCCGACGCCGAACGGTGAGTGGATACGCCTGGTCGCCTCGGTCAAGGTCACCGGCGGCGCGTGCACCGTCAGCCTCACCTCGGACGCCGCCGCGGGCCAGTGGGCGAACTTCGACGACTTCACCTTGACGCCCGGCTCCACCGGTGTGCCGGTGAAGGGCGCCGACATCTCCTCCCTCAAGAAGAACGAGGACTACGGCGGCGTCTACCGCGACAGCGCGGGCACGACGGCCGACCCGCTCGCCACCCTGAAGTCCGCAGGCATGAACTACGCGCGCCTGCGCGTCTGGCTGAACCCGGCGGACGGCTACAACAACAGGGCCCGCGTCCTCACCCAGGCCAAGCGCATCAAGGCCCAGGGCATGAAGCTCCTTGTCGACTTCCACTACTCCGACACCTGGGCCGACCCCGGGGTGCAGTCCCCGCCTGCGGCCTGGGCCGGCCACTCGTACAGCCAACTCCGCACCGACGTCTACCAGCACACGTACGACGTCCTCAACGCCCTCAAGGCGCAGGGCACCACCGCCGACATGGTGCAGATCGGCAACGAGATCAATACCGGGCTGCTCTGGCCGCAGGGCAACACCTCCAACTGGTCACAGACCGCAGGCCTGTTGAAGTCCGGTGCGCAGGCCGCGAAAGCCGTCTCGCCGACCACGCTCGTCGCGCTGCACCTCGCGCACGGCGGCGACAACGCGCTCTACCGCTGGTGGTTCGACAACGCCGTCGCGCAGGGCGTGCCCTTCGACGTCATCGGCCTCTCCTTCTACGGCTACTGGCACGGCGACCTGTCCGACCTCCAGGCCAACCTCGACGACCTGGCGTCGCGGTACAAGAAGCCGCTGTACGTCGCCGAGACCGCGTACCCCTTCCGGCTCGACAGCGATGACGGCTGGGAGAACGTGATCGACCGAAGCGACGAGCTGGTCCCCGGGTATCCGGCGACAGAGGCCGGGCAGTCCGCCTGGTTCCGTGACGTGCTCAATGTCGTCGAGGCCGTACCCGGGGGCCGCGGACTCGGCGTCTTCTGGTGGGACGCCACCTGGACGGCGGTCGCGGGCAACGGCTGGGATCCGGCCGATCCGTCCACCGGGAACGCCTGGGAGAACCAGGCGCTGTTCGGATACGGGGACCGCCCGCTGCCGGCCATGCAGTGGTTCAAGCACCGCTAGGGCCTGTCCTGTGGATCAGGCCTCAGGCACCGGACAGGCGCTCACATCCACTTGACGCCGTCCACCTCATGCTCACGCACCCGGTACGCCATCATCCGGCCCAGCAGCTCGGCCGGCACCGGCTCCCCGTACGGGAGCTTGACCGAGCCCTTGCCCGTCTCGAACGGGGTGAGCTCCGCGTCGAAGGCTTCCCGGGTGCTGGGCGTGAAGACCACGTTCGCGTGCTGCTTGTGGCCGCTCAGCGCGAACAGGATCGTCCCCGAGGGGTGGACCCAGGCGGGATGGCCCCACTTGATCGCCCCGGTCGCGTCCGGCACGGCCGCGCGGGCCAGCGCACACACCTGATCGAGGAGCTCACGGCCAGGACCTGCGAAGTCTTCCAGGTACTCGTCCACCGTCGTCGGCTTGCTCATGCGATCAGTGTGGCACGATGCGCCCGACGGACCGATCGGGCGGCGAAGGGATGCCATGAGCGGATACGGACGCTGGATCGACGACTCGGGACTGCCCGCGTTCGCCCTGCGCACCGGACCGCCGCCACCCGCCTGGAACCGCGTCATCGACCCGCCGACTCGCCGCCGCTGGGTGCACCTCGGCAACCGCAGGCTCACCCTCGTGGCCGACACGGACGGCCGGTGCGGACTCTGGGACGAGCACAAGGATCTGCGCTGGCTCACCGAACCCGAACCGCAGGGCACGGGGGTCAGTCAGGTGTACGACGGGGAGTCGGTGCTCCTGACGTCGGCGCGCGCGGAGGGGCACGATCCGCGGATCGTGTTCGGGCCCACGTATCTGTGTGTCGCCGCCGAGTCCGGGGACCTCGCCCTGCAACGGACCGTGACGGTGCCCGAGGGTGAGGAGCCGTTCGTCCAGGTCCAGGTCACCGTCACCAACCGCCGTGCCGAGAGCGTGCGTTGGACGCTGAGCGAGGAATGGGACGTACGGCAGCGGGTCCTCGACTACCTGGAGATCGGGGCGCGTACCCAGCGGCCCGCGTACGAAGGCGGCGAGCCGCTCAGGCTCGAAGGGCCCGGCGTCGCGGCCGAGGGGGCGCAAGGGCTGCTCCGGGTGGAGGTGCCGCTCGAACTCGGGCCGGGGGAGCGGGAGTCGGTGAACTTCCGGTTCGGGCTCGCGGTCGCGTCCGGTGACCACAGTGCCCTGCCCCCGTGCCCGTCCCCGTCCGCCGACCCCGAGCTCCTGCGCCGCCGCCTCCCCGAAGCCGCCGCGGACCAGGCCCCGCAGGCCGCCCGCGAGATCCCCTGGCATGCGGCCCTGCTGACGGGCGGAGCCTGTGCGGACGGCGTCCTCGGCGGGCACACCCTCGACCAGGGCTCGGCCTACTCGTACCGCCACGGTTTCAACGGCGCCGCACGCGACCCGCTTCAGCACGCGCTCCCGCTCGTCCACACCGAGCCCGATCTCGCCCTGTCGATCCTGCGGAACACCTGCGCCTGGGCAAGCCCCGAAGGCGAACTCCCGTACGCGCTCGACAACATGAAGCAGCCGCGTACCGATCTCTTCCAGCCCTCCGACCAGAACCTGTGGACGCTGTGGCTGGCCGCCGAATACGCGGCGGCGACCGGGGACCTGGCCGCGTTCGCGGAGCCCGCACCGTTCCATCCCGTGCACAAGGCGGAGCAGGTGCCGCTGTGGGAGCATCTGCGGCGGCAGTTCCGCTGGTTCAAGGACATCGTCGGGACCGGCGCACACGGCCATGTGCGCATCCTCAACGCCGACTGGAACGACCTCGCGCTCGACGAGGCCGGCATCGACCGGCAGACGATGATCGACCACGGGGAATCCGTGCTCAACTCGGCCATGGCCGCATGGGTGCTGCCCGTCTACGCCGGGCTCGCGCAGCGGCTCGGGGACCTGGCGACCGCGGCCGAGGCGCGGGCCTACGGCGAGGAGTTGCGCGTGCGCGTGGCGGGGGAGTGGAACGGGCGCTGGTTCCGTCGCGCGCTCGGACCCGGCGGCGCACAGGTGGGCGAGGACTCCTTGTGGCTCGAAGGGCAGCCCTGGGCGATCCTGTGCGGCGCCGCCACCGACGAGCAGGCGCGTCAACTCCTGTCCACCATCGACGAGTTGCTGCGGAAGGACTCGCCGCTCGGGGCGCGTCTTCACTGGCCGCCGAAGACCGACGGCATGGGCGGCCACTGGTACGCCATCAACGCGACGCTCATCTGGGCCGCGGCCCGGATCGACCCCGCTCTCGCCTGGGACGAATGGCGGCGGATGTCCCTCTCCGCGCACACCGAGGCCTACCCCGGCCTGTGGGAGGGCACGCTGTCCGGCCCCGACGCCTATCTGCCGCCCGAGTCCGAACGCCCGGGCCAGACCTGGGTGCTGCCCGACCTCGGCGTCGCGATGCAGGCCTGGCCGGTGGCCAACCAGCACAGTCACGCCCAGCCGCTCCTCGCCTATCTGCGCCTGCTCGGCGTCGAACCGACCCGGGACGGACGGCTCGCGGTGGGCGGCGGTGCGCACTTCTCCAGCCGATTCCTCACCGTGCGGCCGGACGGTTCCGGACGGCTGCGCGGGAGCGGCACCCTGGCGGTCACCGCACGCGACGGACGCTGCTGCGACGGTCAAGGGGAGGTCGCCTGGGGGGAGTTCACCGGGGGATGAGAGGGTGTGGCGCGTGAGGTTCCGGATACGGGGGCGAAGACCCCGGGTACACCTTCGTTCACCAGTCCGAACGCATATAGCAGAGCTCGGCGAGCTTCGCTCGACTTTGCCAACTGGCCCGCGCACAGGATGCGTTCACGACTACCGTGTGTGTCCGCCGATCTACGCACCGGACGCAAGCCAGCGTCCGGACGGACCGGCGTGCGGTGCTGCCACATCGCACAGATCCGCCGGCCGTCCACGGCTGGGGACCCCACGCCATTCGTACGACCCTCCGCTCCACACCTCGCACCGAACCCGAGCGAATTCCACCCGAGGACGCTGATGTCGAATCTCCGCGAACCGGCCGCACGCGCAGATCGCCGTGAGGGCGGGCGACACGGCAGGCAGCCGAGCCGCGCCGACCGGACCGCGCGATCCGGTATGCCCGAGACGCATATACGCCGACAGATGCTGCGCATCGCGGTGCTGCCCGCCGTCGCGGTGTCCCTGTGCGGCGCGGCCGCCGTCCTGTTCACCCTGCGCTCGACCGAGGCAAGCCCCGGCATGGAGCTCTGGGTCGTGCTCGCCGGGGCCGGCTTAGTCGCCCTGGCCGGCATCGCCGCGGCGGCCATCGCCGCCGAGCGTTCGGCCAGGACCGCACGGGACCGGCTGATCTCCCTGCGCAAGACCAGCGCCCGCAGCCAGGCCGATCTCCGTCAGCTGGTGGAGCGGCTGCGCCGCGGCGAAGGACCGCCGCCGCGCAAGGCGCCCGGACGGCCCAGCCAGGACCCCGACGAATTCGAGCAGCTGGCCGAGGAGTTGGGCCGCGCCCACGACATGGCCATCGCCTCCGTCGTCCAGGCCTCCCAGCTCTCCAGCCACGCGGGCAGCGAACAGAAGGTCGAGGTCTTCGTCAACCTCGCCCGGCGTCTGCAGTCCCTGGTGCACCGCGAGATCCAGCTGCTCGACGAGCTGGAGAACGAGGTCGAGGACCCCGAGCTGCTCAAGGGCCTCTTCCACGTCGACCACCTCGCCACCCGTATCCGCAGGCACGCCGAGAACCTCGCCGTCCTCGGCGGCGCCATCTCCCGGCGCCAGTGGTCCAACCCGGTCACCATGACCGAGGTGCTGCGCTCCGCGATCGCGGAGGTCGAGCAGTACTCACGCGTCAAGCTGGTGCCCCCGATCGAGGGCACCCTGCGCGGCCACGCCGTCGCCGACGTCATCCACCTGCTCGCCGAACTCGTCGAGAACGCCACGGTGTTCTCCGCCCCGCACACCCAGGTGCTGCTGCGCGCCAGCCATGTCACCGCGGGGATCGCGGTGGAGGTCGAGGACCGCGGCCTGGGCATGCCGGTCACCGAGCAGAACAAGATGAACACCCTGCTCTCCGACCCCGACCAGGTCAACGTCGCCAGCCTGCTCTCCGACGGCCGGATCGGCCTGTTCGTGGTCTCCGCCCTCGCCCGGCGGCACGGTGTCGCCGTACGGCTGCAGTCGAACATCTACGGCGGCATCCAGGCCGTCATCGTGCTGCCGCAGGGTCTGCTCGGCTCCCAGGCACCGCAGCAGTCAGGGCAGACCGGTGAACAGCCGCGCGTGCAGAGCACCGGAGCCGGCGAGCCCGCCCAGCTCACCAGCGCACAGCACCCGGGGTCCACCGCGCAGCACACCGGATCCACCGCGCGGCCCGCACCGCAGCCGCTGCCCCAGCCGGTTCCTCAGCCCATGAGCCGGACCGCCGAGACGCCCGCCCTCGCGCCGCACACCGCGCCGGCCCCGTCGCTGAGCCACGTACCCGAACAGCCGCAGCGCGACGACAGCCCGTACCAGCCCACCTCCGCCGGACTCCCGGTGACCGGCAACGGCAGCCGCCTGAACGGTGGTTCCCCGCTCCCCGTGCGTGCCACCCACGAGGAGCGGGCCACCCCGTCCGAAGCCGTCCCCGGCATCCGGCCCGAGGACCGCGCCGCCGCCACCGAGCACCACAGTTCACCCGCGCCCGTGCACAGCGCGGTGCGCGGCACCATGGGCCGCCCACAGCTGCCCAAGCGCCGCGCCCAGGAGCACATCGCCCCCCAGCTGCGCGAAGAGCCGCCCACCCGCCCCGACAACGGGCATGTGGTCGGCCACGACCCGGGTCTGATGGCCGCGTTCCAGCGGGGCATCGGGCTCGCCGAGGCGGCGGACCCTTCGCAGGACCCCGCCCAGGACCGCGAACAGCCCCTCCGCAGCCGGGGGAGTGACCCGACCGGATGACCCGATTACCCGCGCCCCCCAGGAA
>NZ_JAAKZW010000204.1 GCF_011044995.1 Streptomyces mesophilus
GGCTTCGCCCCAGACCCCGCATCCGAACTTCGTTCGGATGTCCTCAATCGCCGGACGGGCTAAAAGATTTAGCCCGTCCGGCGATTGAGGACAAAGGGGGTCCCGGGGAGCGAAAAAGCACTCACCGCCGCGAAGGCCACGCCTCCGCCGGATCCGGCGAGTCACCCGCGACCCGGGCGCACTCGTCGGTCAACGTCTCAAGCAACGTCAGCGGATCCGGCAGCGGATGTTCGAGTCCCCGGACCCACTCGACCCCGAGGTCACCGGGCAACCGCGCCGGCGGGACCAGCACGTACGACCCGCGGCAGTGCCACCGCAGCCCCGGGTGCTCGTCCATCGTCTCGGGGTGGCAGTCCAGCTCGCACGGCCACCACTCGTCCTCGTCCTCGGGCGTACCGCGCGTCGCCGTGAAGAAGAGCATCCGGCCGTCGCCGGACTCGGCCACGGGACCGACGGCCACCTCGGCGTCGAGGAGCCGGGCGAGCGCCGCGCGCCCGGCGGAGACGGGGACGTCGAGCACGTCGTGGACCATGCCGGTCGCGGTGATGAAGTTGGCCTCGGGCTGATGCCGGGCCCAGCGCTCGATCTGTGACGTGTCCGTCGTGGACTGCGTCTGCCAGGCGAAGGAGACCGGGTGCCGCGCGGGCGTGGGACAGCCGACGCGGTCGCAGGAGCAGCGGTAGCCGGCGGGGTGCGCGGCGGGCGCCAGCGGCAGACCCGCCTCGGCGGCCGAGACGAGCAGGGCTTCGCGGCCGCCGTCACCCGTGTCCTTGGGGCGTCGCGTGCGCAGCCACTGGGAGAACCTGCTCTGTCCGCCGGAACGGCGGCCGTACTCCTCGCCCATCTATCCCCTAACCTCACATTCCCCTCGCCCCGTGCCGTCCATGGTGCCACCATCGCGCGCCCCGGGTGGCCGCACCCCCGTTTCCGGGGCCCCGCAGGCCAGGACGGCACCCGGGTGTCAATGCCGGGCAAGTCCGGATTTATGGTCCTACCGTGTCGGCATGGTCACCCTCGCCGCACCGGTCACGCTCACCGCCGTCACCGCACTCGCCGTCTCGGGCCTGACCCCGGCCCCCGCGCCCGCGGCCGCCCCCGCGGGCCGCCCGCCGCTGACCGTCGACGCCCTGCCCCCGGTCGTCTATACGGCGCATCGCGGCGGCTCCCTCGAAGTGCCGGAGAACAGCATGTCGGGCCTGGTCGCCGCGTACGAGCGCGGTACGGCGCAGGTGCTCGACGTGGACTCGCGGATGCTGCGCGACGGCACGCTTGTGGCGATGCACGACGCGACGCTGAACCGTACGACCGACCACACCGGACCCGTGCGCGCCCTGACGATGAAGCAGTGGCGGCAGGTCCGCATCCGCCCCGACTCGGCCCTGCGCGCCACGTGGCAGCCCGAGCGGCCGCCGACGATCGCGGAGGTCCTCGACCGGTTCGGCGGAAAGGTCGTCCTGATGCTGGAGGCGAAGGACGCCGACAGCCTCAAGTCGCTGGCGAGGATGGTGCACGCGCGGGGCCTGACCCGTTCGGTCTTCGTCAACTCCAACAAGCCCGCCGTGGCCGAGCGCGCCCACCGCCTCGGCCTGGTCTCCCAGCTGTGGCGCTCGGCCAAGCAGATGCGTAACGACCGCTTCACGCGCTTCAAGCCGTACGTGGATGTGCTGGACGTCGACTACCGGGCGCGCGACGAGGACCTTCAGCGCGCGGTGCGCTCGGGCATCCCCAGGGTCTGGGCCCACACGGTGAACACCCCGCACCAGCGTGACCGCGTGCTGCGCCTCGGCTGCGACGGCGTGATCACGGACGCGCCCGGCCTGCTCTCCCGTACGCCCGTGAAGGGCCCGGTCCGGGCGCAACCCCTCACCGAGGGCTAACGCGGCGCGAGTCCGTGCAGCGCGTAGTCCACGATCTTGTCCGTGTACTCATGGGTCAGCGGGCCCGTGCCCTGCAGCCAGCGCTGGGCCAGCGGGGAGACGAAGAACTCCATCGCGATCCGCGGGTCGAGGTCCTCGCGGATCTGTCCGGCCGCCTGGGCGGCCTCGATGCGCGCGACATACAGCTTCAGGCCGGGCTCGAGGAGCTGCTGCACGAACTTCTCGCTCAGCTCACGGTTCACCACGCCTTCCGCCGCCAGCGCGCGGTACGGGGCGTCGTACTTCCGGTCGAGGAGTTCGTCGACGGTGGCGCGCAGCACGCCCTTGAGGTCGGCCGCGACATCGCCGGTGTCCGGGAGCGAGGCGAACGCTTCACCGCCGCCCGCCGCCTCGGCCGCCTGCTCCCCCAGATCGATGAAGGCCTCGAGCAGCACCTCCGCCTTGGAGGACCACCAGCGATAGATCGTCTGCTTACCGACACCCGCCCGGGCGGCGATCCCCTCGATGGTCACCTTGCCGTATCCGACCTCGGTGACCAGCGCGAGAGCGGCTTCATAGATCGCCCGCCGCGAACGCTCACTGCGGCGCTTGGCATCGGGGGCCGCCTTCGAGGCGGGGGCTTCGGCAGGGGTCTTCGTGGCCATGCGTCGAATGTAGCAGCGCCATGAGGCGATACGTATCGTCTCGCCGAAACCGGAGGGGCGGCGGAGCCGCGGTCGCGCGCCGGCGGAAGGGGCCTGGAGGCGGAAAAACAACCCGTTCGCCACCGCGCCAACGGGCCCCTCGCATCGGACCATGGGCAACACGGCCACTCCTTGGCCCCGCCGATGTAGAGGAGCCCTCTTTGCGTCCTGTGCCTCGCAGCGCCCGACCCCGGCGCTATCTGATGTGCCCACCCGAGCACTTCAAGGTCACGTACTCCATCAACCCCTGGATGGACCCGCACAAGCCCGTCGACGTCCCGCTCGCCCTCGCCCAGTGGGAGCTGCTTCGGGACCGCTACCGCGCCCTCGGCCACACCGTCGAGGAGCTCACTCCCCACGCCGGCCTCCCCGACATGGTGTTCTCCGCGAACGGCGCCACCGTGATCGACGGCCGCGTCCTGGGCGCCCAGTTCGCCCATGCGGAACGGGCCGAGGAAGCCGCCGAGCACCTCGCCTGGTTCCGCGCCCACGGCTTCACCGACGTCACCGAACCCACGCACATCAACGAGGGCGAGGGCGACTTCGCCGTCACCTCGTCCTGGATCCTGGCCGGCCGGGGCTTCCGCGCCAGCCCGCTCTCGCACGGCGAGGCCCAGGAGTTCTTCGGCCGCCCGGTGATCGGCCTCGATCTCGTCGACCCGCGCTACTACCACCTCGACACCGCGCTCGCGGTGCTCGACGACGCGGCCGACGACGTCATGTACTACCCGGGCGCCTTCTCGCCGGGCAGCCGGGCCGTACTGCGCCGGCTCTTCCCGGACGCCCTGATCGCGAGCGAGGCCGACGCGGTCGCGCTGGGCATGAACGCCGTCAGCGACGGACGCCATGTCCTGCTCCCGCAGGGCGCGGTGGGCCTCTTCGAGCCATTGCGCGAGCGCGGCTACGAGCCGATCGGGATGGATCTCGGTGAGCTGCTCAAGGGCGGCGGCAGCGTGAAGTGCTGCACCCAGGAGCTGCGTCCCTAGCGCCGCCGAGCCAGTTCAGGCCTTGACTCCTACGAGGTGTGGGGCGGCCACTCGTCGCCCCACTCCGCATCGCGGGCCGCCTTGTAGAGCGGGCCGTGCCGCTTGGTGACCGTCTCCCTGGTGAGGGCCTCGTCCCGGACGCACAGGTCGAGCAGCACCTGCCCCTTGCGGATCTGCGGCTTGCGCACCACACGTGCCGTCGCCGGCTCCGCCGGGAAGCGCACCGCCGCCACATAGCCGAACTTCTCGTCCTCGTACGCGAGCGAGCCGCCCTTCACCTTCCGGTGCAGCGAGGAGCGGCTGACGCGCGCCGAGAAGTGGCACCAGTCGCGGCCGGGCTCGATGGGGCAGGCGGAGCTGTGCGGGCAGGGGGCGGCGATCGTGAAACCGGCCGCGACGAGGGCGTCGCGGGCCTCGATGATCCGGGTGTACCCGTCGGGCGTGCCGGGCTCGATGACGACCACGGCCTGTGCGGCGCCGGCGGCCGCGGCGACGACCGCCGTGCGGTCCTCGGCGGTGAGCTCCCCGAGCACGTACGAGAGGGTGACGAGATCGGTCTCGTCGAGCGTGAGCGCCTGGCCGATCCGGGCCTTGCGCCAGTCCGCGGCGCTCAACAGGGGGTTGGCGCCCGCGAGTTCACGGCCGAGTGCGAGGGCGGGCTCGGCCCAGTCGAGCACGGTGACCGGCCGCGGCTCGGGCCAGGTCGCGCTCACCGCCCAGGTGGCGGCGCCGGTGCCGCCGCCGATGTCGGTGTGGCGGGCGGGCGTCCAGTCGGGGGCCGCGTCGGCGAGTGCGCCGAGTGCGCCCCGTACCGCCTCGAAGGTGGCCGGCATCCGGTACGCGGCGTACGCGGCGACGTCCGAGCGGTCGCGCAGGATCGGGGCGTCGGTGGGGGTAAGGCCGCGGTAATTGGCGATCAGCCGCTCGACGGCCTGCGCGGCCTGCTTGGGCGGCAGTCCGTCGAGCAGGCCTGCGAGGGCGGTGCGCAGGAGGTCGGCGGGGGTCAGGGGGGCGTTCACGTCGGGATTGTAGGCGGGCCGGGCCGCCGGGTGCGGGGGCCCGCGCCTGTGACGGTCCGGGCACCCGACTGCATCCGGACAGTGACAGCGCTCAACTCCTGTGGCACCTGCGTCCGTTGCTACGCTGCCCGTGATCGCCGGCGGCCCTGACGGGCGGACCGGCGGACGCAGACTGTCACGCCCCGGGGGGACCAGTGGGAGACAAGATCGTGCGCACCGGGATCGTGGTGGGCGTGGTGGTCCTGGCCCTGCTGCTGCTCCTGGCGACCTGCGGCGGGAATAAAGAGGACAAAGGGGACGACGGTCCGCCGAAGAAACCGGCCAGGACGAGCCAGGGCCCGGCGACCCAGCTGGCGGTGCCCGCCGCGTACGACACCGGGCAGGGCTGGGAGCTGGCGGGCGTCTCCGAGGAGTACGCGCTCGCGCCGAACGCGAAGCTGCTCGCGTATCTCCAGCGCGCCGACGGGAACCGCTTCCGGCTGCGGACGGTGGACGCGCGGACCGGGAAGACCGCCTGGACGAGTGAGGCCTGGCGCCCGCTCTCCGACGAAGCCGGCGCCGTGCCCCGCCTCGCCGTCGTCACCAAGGACGGCCGCGAGTACTTCGCGACCTGGTCGTACGGGACCTTCGGCGACGATCCGCTCAGCGAGGCGGACCGGGTGATCTCCTTCGACGTGTACGCCGCGAGTGCCGGCACCCGGCAGCGCATCGAGCTGCCCTGGCCGAAGTCGCCCTCGGTGAGCGCCTCGGGGCCCGGGCTCGTGGTGGGCGTGGGCACGGATGCGGCCGCGGTCGTGGATCCGGCGACGGCGCGGACGGTGACGTACAAGGCGAGTGACCTGAAGTACCCCAAGGGCTGCAAGAACTGCCGCCGTCTGACCGAGGTGATCGGCGTGACCGGCAAGGGTCCGCTGGTCAACGGGGACGGCGAGTTCTGGGTGCGCGGGGCCTGGCACGGGCGCAAAGCCGCGCCGAAGGGCGCCGTGCGCGGGATCGCCGTCTCCGTATCCGCGGATCATGTCCTGGCACGGTGGGACAAGAAGCCGGACAAGAAGAAGGCGGCGCAGGGCGAGCAGGAGATCTGGGCCGTGCACGACGGCATGACCGGCAAGGTGCTCGCCTCCACCGAGTGCCACAAACCGGCGCTGCGGCCCGGGCGTTACCCTCCGGCCACTCCCTCTCCCGACGGCCGCTATCTGATCGCGGGCCATCTCGCCTTCGATCTGCAGGAGGGCACCGGGCACTGCTTCGCGCCCGAGGGCGGCAGCAAGCCGCTGACGCTCGCCACCGTCACGGACAGCGGTCTCGCCTACGGGGCGACCGGTGCGCGTTCGGCCGAGGACGCCTGGGACGGGGGCGGTACGCCGGTGTCCGTGCGGATCGCCGTACCCGATCCTGAGGCGTTCTCCGGGGCGTCGCGGCTTCCGGTGCACGACCTCGGCGAGGTCGGGATCTTCCGCTGGACCGACAGCCGGGACGTCCATCACCTGCTGGGGTACGCGAAGAAGGGCTGACCGTCAGCCCGCTCAACGGCCGGCCGTCAGCGCACGGCCCGCGCCACCCGTGTGCCCGCCGCCGCCCGCGGTTCGCTGGACGGTTTGCCCGGGCGGCGCGGATGGACCGTGTTGGCGAGCAGCACCACGAATGTGTCCGTGGCCGGGTCGATCACCAGGGACGTACCCGTGAACCCGGTGTGCCCGGCCGCGCCCCGGCCGGCCAACTCGCCCATGAACCACGGCTGGTCGAGCCGGAAGCCGAGCCCGGGCGGCGTCAGCATCAGGTCCACGTAGTCCGGTCCGAGTATCCGCGCGGTCCCGTATCCCCCGCCGCCCAGCAGGGCGCGGCAGAAGACGGCGAGATCGCCGGCCGTGGAGAAGAGACCGGCGTGCCCGGCCACTCCCCCGAGCGCGAAGGCGTTCTCGTCGTGCACCGTGCCGCGCACCATCCCGCGGTCGGCCTTGGCCCAGGGCCTGCGCTGGTCCTCGGTCGCGGCGGCGAACGCGCACGGCCCGAAGCCGGTCTGGGTCATGCCGAGCGGGCGGGTGATGCCGTCGCGGATCAGCCGGTCGAGGCGTTCGCCGGTGATGCGTTCCAGGACGTGCTGGACGAGCAGCATGTTGAGATCGGAGTAGACATACGTGCCGGGGTCCGCGCTCGGTTCCTCGGTACGGAGCAGGTCGAGGCGCTCGGCGTCGGACTCGCAGTCGTACAGCGGGAGTTCGGGCCGCAGGCCCGAGGTGTGCGTGAGGAGCTGGCGCACGGTGATGCCGTGCCGCGCCGCCCCGGTGAACTCGGGGAGATAGGACGCGACCCGCGCGTCGAGCCCGAGCCGTCCGCGCTCCATCTGCTGCACGGCCGCCACCGTCGTGAACAGTTTGGTGAGCGAGGCCAGGTCGAAGGGCGTCCCCGTGTGCATCGGCACTTTGCGGTACGCGGGAAGCTCGTCGCCGTACGCGCGATGGGCGACCGCCCAGCCGAAGGCCTCCTCGACGACGAGGACGGGCCCGCGCCCCACGGCGAGCACCGCTCCCGCACACCAGGTACCGGGCAGGGCGGCGACTTCGGCGACGAGGCGCTCGATCTCGGCGGGGTCGAGACCGGCCCGCTCGGCGGAGCCTTGGCGCAGACGTGGTCCTCTCAGCGCTCTGCCCCTTCCCTGACCGGTCCGACTCCTTGAACGTCTCCTGGACGTGGAGAAACCGTGTCATGAAACAGGCGTTCGGCACCAGTCGCATCCCCGGGCGACGCCTGCCGCCCGGGGACACGAAAGGTGCGCAAGCGTCATCAGGCGGGCCGTAGCCCCGGGTTGCCGGACTCCGTCACGAAGGAGGCCGCCGTGGTGATCGGGGCTCCGGGCCGAAGGATGTACGGCACGGTCTTGAAGTCGGCGCGCGCGTGGTCGGCGGCCAGCTCGACCGTGACGTACCCGCGCTGTCCGTCGTAGTGCTTCAGATGCGGGTTGCGGGCCAGGTAGTCCGCCCAGTTGGCGGGCCGGGCGAGGCCGTCCTTGCCGCTGGAGATCGAGGTGGTGACGATCTCCGTACCGGCGACGGGGGTGGACGGGTCGGCGGGGTCGCGGTGGATGTCGAGCGCGTAGGAGACGTGCACGTCACCGGTCAGGACCATGAAGTTCTCGATGCCGGAGGACTCCACGCCCGCGAGCACCCGGGAACGGGAGGCCGCGTAGCCGTCCCAGGAGTCCATGGAGACGGTGGTGTTGCCCGCCGTGGGGTGGTTGCGGCGGGCGAAGACGACCTGCTGGGGGACGATGTTCCAGCGGGCGCGGGATGCCCTCCAGCCGTCGATCAGCCAGCGTTCCTGGCTCTCGCCGGTGAGGGTGCGGGCCGGGTCGTCGGACTCGGGTCCCGGGGTCCGCCAGCCGTCGCCGTACGCCTGGTTGGTGCGGTACTGGCGGGTGTCGAGGATGTCGAACTGGGCGTGCCGGCCGAAGTGCAGACGGCGGTAGAGCTGCATGTCGGGGCCCGCGGGCTGCTGGGGCCTGCGCAGCGGCTGGTTCTCCCAGTACGCGCGGTAGGCGGCGGCCCGGCGAAGGAGGAACTCCTCGGGCGGGACGTTGTTCTCGGGCTCGTCGCCCGCGTAGTTGTTCTCGGTCTCGTGGTCGTCCCAGGTGACGACGAAGGGGTGCGCGGCGTGCGCGGCCATCAGGTCGGGGTCCGACTTGTAGAGGCCGTACCGCATCCGGTAGTCCTCGAGCGTGACCGTCTCGCGGTTGTAGTGGGCGGGCAGCACACGGTCGGTGTAGTTGCGGTTCCCGCCGGCCGCGGTGACCGCGTACTCGTAGAGATAGTCGCCGAGGTGGAAGACGACATCGATGTCTTCCTCGGCCAGATGCTTGTACGCGGTCCAGTAGCCGTCGTGGTACGCCTGGCAGGACACGGCGGCGATCCTGAGGTCGGACAGCTTGGCGCCGCGGCCGGGGGCGGTGCGGGTGCGGCCGGTGGGGCTGATCCAACTGCCCACGCGGAAGCGGTAGTAGTAGACCCGGTCCTCGCCGAGGTGATCGACCTCGACATGGACGGAGTGGTTGAACTCGGGGTGCGCGGTCGTGGTGCCGCGCCGGGCTATGCGGCGGAAGCGCGCGTCGTGGGCGATCTGCCACTCCACGGAGACCCGCTCGGCGGGCAGCCCGCCGTCCGCGGCGTACGGCTTCGGGGCGAGTCTCGTCCACAGGAGTACGGAGCCGGGCAGCGGATCGCCGGAGGCGACCCCGAGCGTGAACGGGTTCTCGGTGATCTTCGCCGCGTCCAGTTCGGCGGCGTGCGCGACTCCGCCGCCCGGCAGGTTGGTGGCGAAGGCGAGCGCGGCGGCGGCGCCCGTGACGGTCAGAAAGCGTCGGCGGCCCAAGTGCCGTGCGGCGGCGCGCAGTTCGGGACTGTGCCGGGACTGCTGGGTGGGCTGCCGTGCGGACTGCTGTGCGGGCTGCCCTGCGGGCTGCTGTGCGGCGGAAGTCATCCGCGTCCTCCCCTGGCTGATGTGTGTCAGGGGAATTGGAGTGCCGGGGGACGACCGGGGGCTGTCGCGTACAGAACAATCAGATGGCGGACGGATGAGCGCTGTGCGCCGCGAGGGACGTAAGGTGCGGGGCCATGACGCAGACGAAGATTGCGGTGGTGACCGGCGCGGGTTCCGGGATCGGCCGCGCGGTGGCCCTTGAGCTGGCGGCTTCCGGCTGGTCCCTGGCACTGGCCGGGCGGCGGGTGGAGACCCTCGAGGAGACGGCGGCGCTGGCCGGGTCGGCGGATGCGGTGTGCGTACGGACGAACGTGTCCGAACCGTCCGATGTCGCCGCACTGTTCGCCTCGGCGGCCGAGCGCCACGGCCGGCTCGATCTGCTCTTCAACAACGCCGGTACGTTCGGTCCCGGCGGCGTCCCGCTGGACGAGCTGTCGTACGACGCGTGGCGTCATGTGGTGGACACGAACCTCAACGGCGCGTTCCTGTGCGCGCAGGCGGCGTTCCGCCAGTTCAAGTCGCAGTCGCCGCAAGGCGGACGGATCATCAACAACGGGTCGATCTCGGCACATGTGCCGCGGCCGATGTCGGTGGCGTACACGACGACGAAGCACGCGATGACCGGTCTCACGAAGTCGCTCTCCCTGGACGGCCGTCCGTACCGGATCGCCGCGTCGCAGATCGACATCGGCAACGCGGCGACGGACATGACGCAGCGGATGCAGACGGGCACGCTGCAGGCGGACGGGTCGCTGGCGGCGGAGCCGGTGATGGATGTCGCCGACGTGGCGCGTCAGGTCCGCTTCATGGCGGAGCTCCCGCTGGAGGCGAATGTGCAGTTCGCGACGGTGATGGCGACGAACATGCCGTATATCGGGCGGGGTTAGGTCTCCGCCCCCCTGGCCCCCGGTTTCGGGAAGGGGCGGGGCGAGCGGGGTGGGGAAGAAAAGCTCCGGCCCGCAGGTTGGCCACCGACATGAGCCTCAACGCCCACGCCGACATCCTGCGCTACACCGCATTCTCCAAGGACCCCGCCGGAGGCAACCCCGCCGGCGTCGTCCTCGACGCGACCGGCCTCACCGACGCCGAGATGCTCGCGATCGCCGCCGGCCTCGGCTACAGCGAGAGCGCGTTCCTCTACCCCGACCACACCCTGCGCTTCTTCTCGCCGAAGGCCGAGGTCGCCTTCTGCGGTCACGCCACCGTCGCCACCGCCGTCGCCCTGGCCCAGCACCGGGGCGGTCCCGGGGACTACGTGTTCAAGACGCCCGCGGGCGAGATCCCCGTCAGCACCGAAGAGGTCGACGGAGAGATCCGCGCCACCCTCACCAGCGTCGAGCCGCACATCAAGGACGTCGACGAGGCCGACCTCACCGAGGCCCTGGCCGCGCTCGGCTGGCCGGCCGGCGACCTGGACCCCGCGCTGCCGCCCCGTATCGCCTTCGCGGGCAACAACCACCTGATCGTCTCCGCGGCCACCCGCGAGCGCCTCGCCGACCTGAGCTACGACTTCGAGCGTCTGAAGGCCCTGATGGAGCGCCTCGGCCTCACCACCGTCCAGCTGGTGCACCGCGCGGGCGAGACCCTCTTCCACGTACGCGACCCGTTCCCCATCGGCGGTGTGGTCGAGGACGCGGCGACGGGCGCCGCCGCCGTCGCCTTCGGGGCGTACGCACGCGAACTCGCCCTGGTGAAGGAGGAGTCGGTGCTGACCCTCCACCAGGGCGAGGACATGGGGCGGCCCTCCCGGCTGACCGTGACCCTGCGGGCCGGCGACCCGCGCGTACGCGTCGCCGGAACCGCCGTGCCGATCGACTGAGACAGCCGACCGCGGCTCAGCTGAAGCGCACCGGCAGGTGCTTGATGCCGTTGATGAAGTCCGAGCGCATCCGCCGGTGCTCACCCGTCAGTTCGACGTTCGGGCAGCGGCGCAGGATCGCCCGGAGCTGCGCGTTGATCTCCGTGCGGGCCAGGCCCGAGCCGAGACAGAAGTGCGGTCCGCCGCCGCCGAACGTGACGTGGTCGTTCGGCGCGCGGCGCGGGTCGAAGACGTCCGGGTTCTCGAAGATGTCCTCGTCCCGGTTGCCTGAGGTGTAGAAGAGGACGGCCTTCTGGCCTTCCCTGATCTTCACCCCGCGCACCTCGGTGTCCCGCGTCGCCGTACGGCGGAAGTTGTGGATCGAGCCGTTCCAGCGCAGGAACTCCTCGGTCGCCGACCGCCACAGCGCGTCGTCCTCGACGTTGCGGGCCAGGTCCTCGCGCAGCGCGTCGTTCTGGGCGATCTCCAGGAGCGCCCCGGAGAGCAGATTGCGGGTGGTCTCGTTGCCGGCCACGATCAGCGTCACGAAGAACATGTTGATCTCATGCGTGGTGAGCTTCTCGCCGTCCACCTCACCGTGCACGAGCGCGCTCACGATGTCGTCGCGCGGATCGCTCTGCCGCTCCTCGGCCAGCTGGTTGCAGCGCAGATAGATCTCGGCGGCCGCAACCGTCCCGTCCTCCGGGGTGGTACGGAAGTCGGGGTCCTGGAAGCCGACCATGCGGTTGGACCAGTCGATGATGTGGTCCTCGTCCTCCGGCGGAATCCCCATCATTTCGCAGATGACCTCGAGCGGCAGCCGCGAGGCGATGGTCTCCACGAACTCCAGCTCGGCACCCGGCTCGATCTTCTCCGCGAGCAGGTCCGCCCGGCGCTTGATGTCCTCGGTGAGCTTACGGATCATCCGCGGCGCGAAGGCGGCGTTGACCAGCTTGCGGAACCGGCTGTGCTTCGGCGGGTCCATGCCGACGAGGGTGAGCGCGAGGTTCTCCAGGGACTGGTCCGTCTGGTCGCGTATGAAGAAGGAGCCCTTCTCGACCGACCACAGCTCGGGGTCACGGCTCAGCTTGATGATGTCCTCGTGCTTGGTGATCGCGTAGAAGCCCTCACCGTCCGGGAGTTCATGCCAGTGGACCGGGTCCTCGCGGCGCAGCAGCTTGAACTGCGCATGCGGGACCTCGCGGGCCCACGTGTCCTCGAGCAGATTGACCTCGTTCAGCGCGGGTGCCGTCATGGCCGAGCCTCCTTCGGGGGGGGTCTTGCGGTCAGGGCCTAGGGCCTGTCTTGTGCCGCCGGGGTCCGCAGTCCGAGCAGGGCGCTCAGCGCCTGGACCACGAGGTCTTCCGGTACGGCCTCGGGTTCGAGCCGGTGCTGAAGCGCGCAGCCGAGCAGGGCACCGAGCACCAGCGCCCCGGCCTCGTCCGGCGTGTAGGGCAGCTCGGTTCCGGTCGCTTCAGCCCAGTCGGCGAGGCCTTCGCCGAGCTGGCCGCGGATCTCCGCGTAGCGGCGGGCCAGCAGGGGGCCGAGGACCGGGTCGCGGGCGCCGTGCTGCCACAGTTCGATCTCGAGCAGCAGCCAGGCCTCGCCGCGGTCCTCGGCGGGCGCGGTGATCGCCTCCCACATCGCGGCGAAGTGCGGTGCGGGGTCGGGCAGTTGGTGGATCTCCGCGGTGAGCCGTTCGACGGTCCGCTGCTTCCACACTTCGAGCAGCGCGAGCAGCAGCCCTTCCTTGCCGCCGAAGTGGCTGTAGAGCGCGCCCGTCGTCCGGTCCGCGGCATCCGCCACCGCCTCCGCGGACACGGCGTGGAACCCCTTGCGGGCGAACAGCTCCGCGGCGGCGTCGATCAGCCGGGCCCTGGTCTCGGTCTTGCGCTGCTCCTGGGTACGGCGCGCCACTGTGCCCCCTCCCGGCTGACATGGCGGTGCCCTGCCGGGCCACCGTCGAGTCCCTGGTTCAAGTCCCTGGTTGCCGGGGCCACTTATATCGGGGCGCCGACATAAGTAGAGGTACTCATATTCCTGACGGGTCGTCAATCCTTCGTGCGCGCAAGGATTTCCTCCACCTCCCTGAGCTGCTCGCCAGTCAGCGGACCGTACGCGAGGGCGCCCGCGTTCTGTTCGACCTGGGCGACCGTGCGGAAGCCGGGGATCGGAATCGTGCGCGGGCTGCGGGCCCACAGCCAGCCGAGCGCGCCCTGGGCGAGGGTGCGGCCGCCGCCGGTGAGGATCTCGCGCACGGCGTCGACCCGTTCCAGCCACGCCTTGTCCGGCGCCCCGCCCTGCGAGAACCCGGGCAGCCACTCGGGCGGCGCGCTGCGGATGTCACCGGCACCGGGGGCGGACCCGTCCGCGTACTTGCCGGTGAGCAGCCCCATCGCCAAGGGGCTGCGATTGACCGACGCGAGCTCCAACTCCTCGCACAGGGCGAGCAGTTCGGGAGCGTCCTGGAGCACGTTGCACCGGTGCTGCACGGCGACACACCCCTCACCCTGGGCGAAGACGCGCGCCCGTACGGGATCGTCGGTGCTCCACGCGTACGAGCGGATCAGCCCCTCCCGTATGAACTCCTCGCACTGCTCGCGCAGTCGGGCCGCCCGCTCGGGATCCGCGTCGGAGAGGTGCAGCTGATAGAGGTCGATCCGGTCGGTGCCGAGCCTGCGCAGGGAAGCGGTGAGGGCTTGGCGCTGATACGCGGGTGAGTCGTCGCCGCCGATGAGGGTGCGGGTCTCCTCGTCGAAGACGTTGCCCCACTTGGTGGCGATGACGGCCTCGTCGCGCCTCTTGCCGAGGGCTTTGCCGAGGACGCGCTCGCTGTGTCCCGCGCCGTAGGCATCGGCGGTGTCGAAGAACGTGATGCCCAGGTCGAGGGCGCGACGCACGGCCCGTACGGACTCCTCGTCGTCCACCTTGCCCCAGCCGAGCGGCTGCCCCGCGGTGTCCCACCACTCGCCGCCGACGGCCCAGCAGCCGAGGCCGAGGGCGCTGACGGTGATGCCGCCGAGTTCTCGTGCAGTCATGGTTGTCATGCGGCGGACGCTAGGACTTGAACTGCACACGAAGGCAAGGACCGCACGGCAGGTGAACGTTGTCCGCCTCGCGAAGACCGCACGGCAGGTGAACGCCATCCGCCTCGCAGGCGTACTTATCCTGAACGGCTACCATCGCCGCAGCACGCCGCCCCCACCCCGCCGGCGTCCCCGGAATTTCAGGAGCACCCGTGAGCGAGCCCCGCCTGGCCGTCGCCATCGTGACCATGGGAAACCGGCCCCGCGAGGTCGACGCCCTGCTCGCCTCGGTGGCCAAGCAGGATGTCGCGCCGGCCCGGATCGTCATCGTCGGCAACGGTGCGCGGCTCGGTGCGTTCCCGGATCTGCCCGGCGAGTTGACGGTCATCGAGACCGAGGAGAATTTGGGCTGCCCCGGCGGCCGCAATGTCGCGCTCGCCCGCCTTCGGGAGTTCGACGACGTCGATGTGGTGATCGAGCTGGACGACGACGGGCTGCTCACCGAGGCCGATGTGTTCCGCAAGATCCGCGATCTGTACGCCGCCGACACCCGGCTCGGCGTGGTCGGCTTCCGGATCGCCGACGAGCACGGCGAGACCCAGCGCCGCCACGTACCGCGCCTGCGGGCGGGCGACCCGATGAAACGCGGACTCGTCACCTCCTTCCTCGGCGGCGGGCACGCGTTCTCGATGCCGATGCTCGCCGAGATCGGTGACTGGCCCGCCGACTTCTTCTTCACCCACGAGGAGACCGACCTGGCCTGGCGGGCACTCGACGCGGGCTGGAAGGTGCTGTACGAGCCGGAGTTGCTGCTCCAGCACCCCAAGACCTCACCGGCCCGGCACGCGGTCTACTTCCGTATGACCGCCCGCAACCGGGTCTGGCTCGCGCGCCGCCGCCTTCCGCTCCCCCTCGTTCCCGTCTACCTCGGTACGTGGACCCTGCTCACCCTGGCCCGTACGGCCCCGGGCCTCCTCGGCTCCGGCCGCGCCACCGCGCTCGGCGGGCTGCGCGCCTGGGCGGCCGGCTTCGCCGAGGGCCTGCGCACTCCGTGCGGGGCGCGGCGGCCGATGCGGTGGCGGACGGTGTGGCGGATGACGCGGCTGGGGCGGCCGCCGGTGATCTGAGCCGTCGGTGATCCGTGAGCGATTCCTTGGCGATCCTTGAGTGATCCGGATCACTCGGGCCGCGCGATGAGTTCGGTATCCGGCCGGGGTCTCCTCTACGACAACAGCGCCCACCCGGCCGAGGAGCAACCATGACCGAC
>NZ_JAAKZW010000205.1 GCF_011044995.1 Streptomyces mesophilus
GCCTGTGGGCATTGGGGGACCGTTTGTGCTGCGGGGTGTCCGGTTTGGGTGGGTTGGGGGTGGACGATAGGTCCCTTTGTCGGGAGAGGTCAAAGCCCAAGACCAAAGACCAAAGCCAAAGATCAAAGACGTATGCAGAGTGGCTGGGGTGCGTGGGTGGTTGCGCGGACCTCGTGCGGCGGCTCGGTCGGCTGCTTCGCCGTCGGGCTTCCGTTCGCCAATTGCGGTCAGAGAGGGGTTACGGGGCTCCGCTCTCTCAGACTGCGGGACCAGCTGCTGTGTCCCTGCGGGCTCCCGGTCGAGGTGCTCGGGCCCTTCGGGCGCCCGCCCAAGCGCTCCGTACCGCCACGCTTCCGGCCAAGGTGCTCAGGCCCTCCGGACGCCCGCCCAGACGCTCCGTACCGCCACGCTTCCGGCCAAGGTGCTCAGGCCCTCCGGACGCCCGGACCGGGTGGTCCCGCCCGCACGCCACGCTTCCGGCCCGGGCGGGTGCCCCGCACCAAGCCTCAGGGCCCCTGGAGCGGCGGGGCCCCGTGCCCCCTACTCCTCCACCAGCAAGCGTTCCCGCAGCTGGGCCAGTGTGCGGGCCAGGAGGCGGGAGACGTGCATTTGGGAGATGCCGACCTCCTGGGCGATCTGGGACTGGGTCATGTTGCCGAAGAAGCGGAGGAGGAGGATGCGCTTCTCCCGCGGGGGGAGGTCCTCCAGGAGGGGCTTCAGGGATTCGCGGTACTCGACGCCCTCGAGCGCCTCGTCCTCCGCGCCCAGGGTGTCCGCGACCGCGGGGGACTCGTCGTCCGTGTCGGGGACGTCCAGGGAGAGGGTGGAGTACGCGTTCGCCGACTCCAGGCCCTCCAGGACCTCTTCCTCGGAGATGCCGAGCCGCTCGGCCAGTTCGTGGACCGTGGGGGAGCGCCCGTGCTGCTGGGACAGCTCCGCCGTCGCGGTCGTCAGGGCGAGGCGCAGCTCCTGCAGGCGGCGCGGCACGCGGACCGCCCAGCCCTTGTCGCGGAAGTGGCGCTTGATCTCGCCGACCACGGTCGGTGTCGCATACGTCGAGAACTCGACGCCGCGTTCGGGGTCGAAGCGGTCGACCGACTTGATCAGGCCGATCGTCGCGACCTGGGTGAGGTCGTCGAGCGGCTCGCCGCGGTTGCGGAAGCGCCGCGCCAGGTGCTCGACCAGCGGGAGGTGCTGACGGACGAGGCGGTTGCGCAGCTCCGCGTACTCCGGGCTGTCCGCGGGAAGTTTGCGCAGTTCGACGAAGAGCGCCTTCGCGCCGCTGCGGTCCTGCGGATCGTGCTGATGCCCAGTCATGTGTCCCGCCCTCCCCCGGCTGCCGCCGGGAGGTGTCCCCGGCCCGCGCCCGGCCTGGCCGAAGAGCGCGCCGCGCTCGCCCCTGTCGCTCCGTGCCACCTGCTGCTCCGCGTTCGGAGCGTCCTCCGTGTCCGGATGCGGCCGGGCCTGCTGTTCGGGAATTCCCGGGAGCTCGTCGGCGTCCTGGATCCCCGCAGGACCGGGCCTGCCGCCGGTGGCCGCGCCGGATTCGCTGCCATCGGATGGCAGACCCCATGCGCCACGCTCATCGCCTCGCACCGGCCCGTCCCCGTCCCTCACGCCGGCCCGGGTCCCGCGCCGCGCTGTTTGTGCAGGCTGATGGAGACGTTCTTGTCGTCGTCCACCGTGGATTCGACCTTGCCCGCGAGCGCGGAGAGCACCGTCCAGGCGAAGGTGTCCCTCGCGGGGGCCCGTCCGTCCGTGGTGGGGGCCGAGACCGTGACCTCGAGGGAGTCGTCGACCAGACGGAAGACGCAGCTGAGGACCGAACCGGGCACGGCCTGCTGGAGCAGGATCGCGCAGGCTTCGTCGACCGCGATCCGCAAGTCCTCGATCTCGTCGAGGGTGAAGTCCAATCGGGCCGCGAGTCCTGCTGTGGCGGTGCGCAGCACGGACAGGTAGGCACCGGCAGCCGGAAGCCGGACTTCGACGAAGTCCTGGGCCGCGGGCTCGCCTGCGATCTGGGACACCCTCACCTCCAAGGTGGTCGAACATGTCGGGCCGAGGGTGCAGGCGCCTTCGGTCTTCCTCGGCGGCCTGCGCCTTCGGGCTCTCGGCCCGCCGACGGGCGGCGGGCCATACGCAGCGTCGCACGGGTAACGCGCCGCAAGGTCCAGCGGTGACGCTATCGCGCTCCGAGGCTCCCTGTCCCGGGGGCCCTTACGCTTGGGGGCCCGTTGGTGTCACTCATAGTAAGCCTATGCGTACGGACAGTGGCTAGGGGTCTGCGGGCCCAATTGCCAACAGAGTGCGCCGGGTTGACGTACCCACGCGTCGCGCGGTCGAACCCCTGCGGCCGCGCCCCGCGTACGCCTGCGGGCGTCACACGATCGCACCGTCCGCGAAGCACCAGCGCCAGCTCTCGCCGGGCTCGAAGGTGCGCATCACCGCGTGTCCGGTGTCCTTGAAGTGCTGGGTGCCGTGCTGGAACGGTGACGAGTCGCAGCAGCCCACATGCCCGCAGGTCAGACAGAGCCGCAGCTGCACCGGGTGGCTGCCGGCGGCCTCGCATTCGAGGCAGGTCTCGCTCAGCGCCGGCGGCTCCGGGTGGGGCAGCAGCTCAACGTGCGTGCACTCGTTCATGATTGCAGCTTACGACGCAGGTCAGGGCTACGGCTCACGATCATGGACGGGCGCGGGGATCATCATGGATGTCTTGCCACTGCTGATGCTGGTCGCGGGCAGCGCGGCGATCGCCGGCGTCGCGCGCCGCACTCCGGTGCCCGCGCCCCTGCTCCTGGTCGCGGTCGGCCTCGTCGTGTCGTATCTGCCGGGCGTGCCCGCGTACGAACTGGATCCGCACATCGTCCTGCCGCTGCTTCTGCCGCCGCTCCTGTACACCGCCGGGGTGGAGAGCTCGTATCTCGACCTGCGGGCCAACTGGCGTCCCGTGGTGCTGCTTTCCGTGGGGTACGTGCTGTTCGCGACCCTCGTCGTCGGCTACGCGATCTATCTGATCGTGCCGGACCTGCCGCTCACCGCCGCGCTCGTGCTCGGTGCGGTGATCGCGCCGCCGGACGCGGTGGCGGCGACCGCGATCGCGCGGCGGGTGGGGCTGCCCTCGCGGATCACCACGATCCTGCAGGGCGAGTCCCTGGTGAACGACGCCACCGCGATCACCGCGTACAAGGTGGCGCTCGCCGCGGCGGTCGGCGAAGGGGCCAGCTGGGCGGGCGGTATCGGGGAGTTCGCGCTCGCGGCGCTCGGCGGTGTGGGGGTCGGCCTGATCCTGATGGTGCCGCTGCACTGGCTGCGCAAGTGCCTCAGCGAGGCGCTGCTGCAGAACACCCTCTCCCTGCTGATCCCCTTCGTGGCCTACGCGGCGGCCGAGGAGGTGCACGCGTCCGGAGTGCTCGCCGTGGTCGTCGTGGCGCTCTATCTCGGGCATCGCTCGTGGCAGGTCGACTTCGCGACCAGGCTCCAGGAGGCGGCCGTCTGGAAGATGGTCGCGTTCATCCTCGAGTCCGCCGTCTTCGCACTGATCGGGCTGCAACTGCCGGTGGTCCTGAAGGAATTGGGGGAGTACGAGGGGCTGACCGCCGCCTGGTACGCGGTGGCTCTGTTCGTGATCGTGGTCGTCGCCCGGTTCGTCTGGGTGTACCCGGCGACGTACATCCCGCGGTGGCTGTCCACCCGGATCCGCGAGCGGGAGCCGGACCCCGGATGGACCGGGCCGCTGATCGTGGGCTGGGCCGGGATGCGCGGGGTGGTGTCGCTCGCCATCGCGTTCTCGATTCCGCATGTCCTGGACGACGGCTCGCCCTTCCCCGCGCGCAATCTCGTGCTCTTCCTGACCTTTACGACGGTGATCGGCACCCTGGTCGTGCAGGGGCTCAGCCTGCCCGGTCTGATCAAGGTCCTGAAGGTGCCGGGGCGCGACGCCCGGGCCGAGACGCTGGCGGAGGCGCAGGCCCAGAGCGAGGCCTCACGGGCCGCGCAGGAACGGCTCGACACCCTCCTCGCCGACGAGCGCAACGCCCTGCCGGACGCGCTGGCCGACCGGCTGCGGGCCGTTCTGGAGCGGCGGCGCAACGCGGTGTGGGAGCGCCTGGGCACGGTCAACGCCGTGACCGGGGAGAGCGCCGACGACACGTACCGGCGGCTCGCGGGCGAGATGATCGAGGCCGAGCGTGAGGTCTTCGTGCGGCTGCGGGACCAGCGGCGGATCGACGACGAGATGCTGCGGACGCTGCTGCGCAGGCTGGATCTGGAGGAGGCGGCGGCCTACCGCGAGGAGTAGCCGACGGCGCCCGGGAGCCCGCGGCCTACCGCGAGGAGCGGTCGACGGCCTCCGGGCCGGGGCGGCCGGTGATCACCGCGGCGAGGCGGGTGCCGGGCGGGAAGGCGCCCTCCTCCGTGAGGGTGGTGAGCCCGAGGAGCAGTTTGGCGACATAGAGACGTTCCAGGGGCAGTGCGTGGCGCTGCTCGAAGTCGTCGGCGAACGCGTCGAGTGCCGGTGTCGTACGGGCGTAGCCGCCGGCGTGGAAGCGGTCGTCGAGGCGCCAGTTGGCGGTCGGGGCGCCGAAGGTCTCCGTCTGCAGACGGCGTATCTCCGCCGTGAGGAACCCGCCCTTGAGGACGGGAATGCCGACGGCCTCCTGGCCGGGGGCGAGTCCGGCGGCGAGTCCGGCGAGGGTGCCGCCCGTGCCGCAGGCGATCGCCACGACGCCGGCCTCGTCGCGCAGCTCGTGTCCGAGATCCGTACAGCCTTGTACGGCGAGGGAGTTGGAGCCGCCCTCGGGGATGACGTAGCTGTCCTGCGCCCGGGCCTCGGCCAGGATGCGGGCGACGGTACCCGGATGGTGTTTCTGCCGGTACGTCGATCTGTCGATGAACACCAGACGCATACCGTCGGCCGCGCACTGCGCCAGGGACGGGTTGAGCGGACGGCCCGCGAGCTCGTCGCCCCGTACGACACCGACGGTGGGGAAACCGAGGAGGCGGCCCGCGGCGGCGACGGCGCGCAAGTGGTTGGAGTAGGCGCCGCCGAAGGTGAGCAGCGGGCGTCCGCGGGCGGCGCGGAGGTTGAGCGCGAGCTTGCGCCACTTGTTGCCGGGCAGTGCCTCGTGGATGAGGTCGTCGCGCTTGAGCAGCAGGGTGACGCCACGGCGTGTGAAGCGCTCGTCGGCCAGCGGTTGCAGCGGGGAGGGGAGCCGGGGCTGCAGGGCGGCGAGGTCGGTGGCGGTCACGTGTTCATTGTCAGGTGTGCGGGAGGGGTCGGCTCGGGGGCCTGGGTCCGGGCCTGGACCCGGGAGGCCGGTCGGCCCCCGACGTGTGGACTCGGACGTCGGGGGCCGACCGCCGGGAGCGACGAATAGGAGGTCCCGGAAACCCCGGGATACCTCACACACAAGACGTCGCCCCTGGTCGCAGAGGCTATTTCAGCCGTTCAGCGATACGGGCGCGCATCGCACGCATCGTGAAGCCGCGCGGGTCGACCTTGCCCGGCTGCCATTCGAGATGGCCGATCACCGAGCGGGCCGTCCAGCCGTGGTGGCGGCAGATCGCCGCCGCGGCCCGCTCGATCGCCTCCAACTGGGCGGCGGGCCAGGGGTCTTCGCCGTTGCCGAGATTCTCGCACTCGAAACCGTAGAAGTGGCGGTTTCCGTCCGTGTTCGCCTCATTGTCCGGCGGCAGTCCCTTCTCGGCGATGACGGCGCGCAGGACGTCGTCGTCACCGAGGCCCGCGTGGTTGGCGCGGCCGTGGCCCACCAGGTGGACCTTGCCGTCCTTGGTGATCACGCCGTGGCACAGCGGGCCGGGCAGCGAGGCGTATCCGTCGCGGCAGATGCGGACGGTGCGCTCGCTGCCCTTGGTGACGGTGTGATGGATCATCACTCCGTGCACCGGGCCCCAGGGGCCCTTGTGATTGCGGTTGTGGTGACGCCAGTCACCGACCTCGACGACGGTGAGTCCTTCGTCCCGCAGGGCGTCCAGCAGTCTGCTCGCGGACATGGGTGGGGCCATGCCGCCTCCGTTTCGTATGGCTTGCATACGGCGAAAGCGCCCGGTTGCGCGCCGCCTCGTAGCGCACGCTTGTACCGGAACTCCCTTGCGAAGGCGACTTGTTCGAGACCCGAGCGAGCCGAATCGGTCACTATGCGGGCGTGGTGGGCCGTCGGTGTGCGGGCACGTCGGGCCGTCGGTGTGCGCGGGGGTCAGCTGCGCAGGAACGCGTCACCGTTCGCCGCGACGTGCGCCTCGACCGCCTGCAGCGCCTGCTGCGTGGCCTGGGGGCTGCCGGTGCCCTGCCGCTCCGCGTAGTAAGCGGCGCCGAGCTTCTTCAGGAGGTCCGCGCCCGCGCGCTGGCCCTGCACCTCGTCGATCTTCTGCTTGCCCTGAGTGAGACCACGCTGCGCCTGCTCTTTGGCTCGGTCCAGGAACCCTGCCATGGTGTTTCTCCTGTCTCGTGGTGCGGTTTCCGTTCCGTCAACGTCCGGGCGGATCTTGGGGTTCCCCGGCCCTTACGTCGCCGTGTCCCACGCGGCCTGCTTCAGCGCCATACGGGCGGCCGGCGAGGCGCCCCTGGGCGTGGCCCAGTACGGGTGGGCGGCGATCTGCCGGGACAGTGTGATCAGACGGCGGCGCAGCACCGTGTAGTCCTTGCCGGACGCGGTCGCCAGGCGTCGGCACGCCGCGTACCAGTCGATCTGGGCCTGCAGAAGGTCATCGGGGAAGAGGTGTCCTGTCACGGTTCCGATTCCACCACGTGTTCGAATATTTGTGCGAGTCGACGCGCGCGGACCGCGGCCTCTGGCCGTACCCCTGGCCCAGGAATACCTTGGAACCATGGCCAGACGAGATGAGCGCACGGCCGCAGCTCGCGCTCTCGGCGATACGGGCCGCATCGGCGCGCATCGCGACGGCGACGAGTGTCCGGTCTGCAAGCAGCCGGTGGATACGGTCGTCAAGCCCCGCAAGGTGCTCGGCGCCTATGTGCCCAGTTACTCGGCCGGTCCCTGTCACAACCCTCGCTGCTCGGCCGGTGTCGACACGGCCGAAGCGGAGGTCGAGGCCGGGCCCGCCGCCGAGCCCGAGAACCACACGTAGAAGAAGAATCTTGAAAAAGATGCGGGCGGGCTGTCGAGAGGCACCCGCCCGCTCCGACGTCTCCTGTGCAAGCCGCCCGGGACAGGGTGGCCGGGAACTAGGAGTGACTCTCATGAAGTACCTCGTGATGGTGCAGGGCTCGAAGGCCGACTACGACGCCATGAGCGGGCAGGCGAACGAGCACAGTCCGGCCTGGAGCGAGAAGGATCTGCAGGCCATGTACGCGTTCATGACCGATCTCAACAACGACCTCGCGGAGTCGGGGGAGATGGTCGACGGGCAGGGTCTGACCTCGCCCGCGCAGGAGCGTTCCGTCTTCCGCGGCGCCGACGGCAAGGTGGTCGTCACCGACGGGCCGTACAGCGAGACGAAGGAGCTGCTCGCGGGCTTCTGGATCCTCGACTGCGAGTCGGTCGAGCGGGTCACCGCGATCGCCGAGCGGATCACCGAATGTCCGCAGCCTGAGGGTGCGCCCTTCTATCCGGTGATCATTCGGCCGATCGACTCGGGTGCCGGGGGCGACGTATAGGAGTCCCCGGAAACCCCGGGATACTCGAACCCCAAGCCCAAGGTGATGCGTGAGTCGGGAGTACGGAGTCGAGGACCTGCTGCGCACCAACGCGCCGCAGGTCCTCGGCGCGCTCGTGCGGCGGTACGGGCACTTCGACCTCGCCGAGGACGCCGTACAGGAGGCGCTGCTCGCGGCGGCCGGGCAGTGGCCCGACGAGGGCACGCCCAACAATCCGCGCGGCTGGCTGATCCGGGTCGCCTCGCGCCGGCTCACCGACCGGCTGCGCAGCGAGCAGGCGCGGGCCCGGCGCGAGGAGGAGGCCGCGCGGCTCGCGCCGGCCGACTCCTGGACCGCGCCGCCGCCCGGTGAGTCGCGGGCGCCGTCCGAGGACGACACGCTCACCCTGCTCTTCCTGTGCTGCCACCCGGAGTTGACGCCCGCCGCGCAGATCGCGCTCACCCTGCGCGCGGTCGGCGGTCTGACCACCGCCGAGATCGCGCGGGCGCATCTGCTGCCCGAGGCGACGATGGCGCAGCGGATCAGCCGGGCGAAGAAGACGATACGAGGAGTGCCGTTCCGCCAGCCCGGTCCGCAGGACCGTGACCAGCGTCTTGCCGCCGTCCTGAAGATCCTCTATCTCATCTTCAACGAGGGCTATACGGCGACCTCCGGCACCGCGCTGCACCGCGCCGACCTGGCCCGCGAGGCCATCCGTCTCACGCGTGCCGTCCGCAAACTGCTGCCCGTCGAGGGGGCCGTCACCGGTCTGCTCGCGCTGATGCTGCTCACCGACGCCCGCGCCCCGGCGCGCAGCGGACCGCACGGCGAACTGATCCCGCTGGACGAGCAGGACCGTGAGCTGTGGGATCGCGCGGCCGTCGACGAGGGGCTGAAGCTGGTCGAGGAGGCGCTCGCGCAGGGCCCCGCGGGGCCGTACCAACTCCAGGCCGCCATCGCCGCGTTGCACGACGAGGCGGAGCGGGCCGAGGACACGGACTGGCCGCAGATCCTCGCCCTGTACGACCTGCTCGTCCGCCAGGCGCCCGAGCCGATGGCCCAGCTGGGGCGGGTGGTCGCGGTGGCGATGGTGCGCGGGCCCGAGGCCGGGCTCGGTGAACTCGAAGCCCTGGAAGAGGTGTTGGGGTCGCATTACCGCTTCTTTGCGGTACGGGGGCACCTGCTGGAGAAGTCCGGTGACCCGGACGGCGCGCGGGCCGCCTACGGAGCTGCCGCCGAAGGAACGCTGAGTCGGCCCGAGAGGCGCTATCTGCGGGCCAGGGCCGCCCGTCTGCTGCCCTGACGGTGGCCCTCAGCCGGCTGACCGGTTCCGCGTCCTGTGCCCCCGCCGGTCAGGGCGCCCGATGTGCCCCGCGGGCCGGCGGAGCTCACCGAGCCACAGCGCGGGCGCATGCCGGCGGAGCCCCGCCATCACCGCATCGCGCGCCCCCGCCCGGAACGGCAACTGGTAGTGCACCCGCGGCAGATCGGGCCCGGGCGGATCCGTATCGCGTACGAGCGGCCATAGGACCGGATCGTCCCGGTCGACCGGGCCCTGCGGGTACAGCTCCAGGGAGTACAGCTTGGTGCCGCGGCCGAGGCGGCTCCAGTGCACGGCCACACCGGTCAGGCCGTCCCACGGGATCAACGCGCGCGCCGTGCCGTTGTCCCACCAGAAGCCGTTCCCGTCGAAGAGTGCACGGGCGTTGCGCCCCTTGTACGTGGCGATCAGCGCGAGCACGCCGAGCGCGACGAAGCCGAGCATCAGGACCACGCCCACATAGCCCGCGGCGGGCGGCGGCCTGCGCTGCTCGCCCACGATCACGCTCACCGCACCCGTCACGCCGAGCAGCCCCACGGCGATCACCACCAGCGCGATCGGCACGGCGAGGCCCGCGCTGTTGGTGGTCCGCACCATGAGGGCGTCCGGGGACGGCTGGGGTATCGGTGTCGGCATGGTGCAGGAGTGTAGGGACGGGGCGTGAGGCGTGCGGGGGTTCCCCGGGGTTACAGGGAGTCCTGGCACTCGCGTACGAGAGGACTCCCGCGTACGAGAGGACTCTCGCCTGCGAGAGGACGGGTGCCGCGCGCAAGTTGCCGGCGCCTGGTGAGTGAGGGGAAGGGGAATGTCCAGGCCATCCGCCCAGTTGACTCCGTACGAATCGAAGCGGACGAAGCGAGGGGGAGACATGGCGGACACGGCTCGGGCCCATGTGGCGGGCGAGGTCGCGGCGGGATTCGAGGGCGTACGGGAGGAGTTCGCCGCCGTCGTGGCACGTGAGCCCGCCGACACCGGCGCCCAGCTCGTCGTCCACCACGGCGGCCGGCGCGTGGTCGACCTGTGGGCCGCGACGGACGCGGGGGAGACCGGGGACGAGCTCGCGCCGCTGTACTCGGTGACCAAGGGCGCGGCCTATCTGGTCACCGCGCTGCTCGTCCAGGACGGTGTGCTCGACCTGGACCGCGAAGTGGCCCACTACTGGCCGGAGTTCGCCGCCGAGGGCAAGGGTGCGCTCACCCTGCGCGGACTGCTCCAGCACCGCTCCGGAGTGATCGGCGTCCCGGGCGGCGCGAGCGTCGAGGAGCTCGCCGACGAGCAGGCGCTCGCCGCCCGTCTCGCCGGGCAGCGTCCGCTGTGGCGGCCCGGCACGGCGTACGGCTATCACGCGCTGGTGATCGGTGCGCTGGTCGGCGAAGTGGTGCGCCGCGCCACCGGGCGCACGGTGCAGGAGATCTACGAGGAGCGGCTGCGGGCTCCGTACGGTCTGGACTTCTACCTGGGTTTGCCCGAGAAGGACGCGGCCCGTACGCGTGATGTGCTGCCGATGCGTCCGACCCCGGAACAGGCCGCCGAGCTGCGCGAGTCGGTGCCGCCGCAGGCGCTGCGGACCGCGTTCAACATCGACGGCACGCCCGACATCACGGTCTACGGCAACTCGCCCCTGGTGCGTGCCAAGGGCCCCACGTCGGCCGGCGGCATCGGCAACGCGCGGGGCGTGGCCGGCATGTACGCGGCCGCGCTGACCGGGCTCGACGGCGGGCCCGCGCTCCTCAAGCCGGAGACGCTCGCGCAGTTCACCGGGACCGGGACGGCCGGCGCCGATGTCGTCACGGGCGAGGACCGGCACTTCCTCGTCGGCTTCGAGGCGCAGCAGGTCCGCTACCCGTACCTGGGCGCAGATGCCTTCGGCCACTGCGGCGCCGCGGGCGCGGAGGCCTGGGCGGACCCGTCGACCGGGCTCACCTATGCGTATGCGCGGCGGCTGTGGGCGTTCCCGGGCGGTGCCGCGCCGGAGAACCTGCGCCTGGGCGAGGCGGTGTTCCGGGCGGCTACGGCCTGACGGCTGCTCTGTTCAAGCGGCGGTCTGACGGCCGCCGCGTACAACTCGCCAGCCTCCGGACAGACTTGAGAGGCAGAGCACCCGGGCCCGAGGTCACCCGACCCCGGGCCCGTTCGCGTCCAGATCGCAGCCGGTGACCGCGTGCACATAGGCGCGCAGGGCCGAGATGACCTCCGCGTGGGTACGGCGCCCGGCGAGGATCTCCATCTGGAAGCCGTCCTCCATCGCGACCAGGCAGGCCGCGACGACCCTCGGCGGTGTGACGGGCTTGAAATGCCCCTGCTCCCGGCCGAGGACCAGAATGCTGTGGTATACGGCGATCTGACGTTCTGTCAGCGTGCTGTCGAGGGCCGCGGCGCGCGGGTCGCGCAGGCTGCGCGGCCAGTACTCGAAGAGCAGCCGGGGCAGCCGGTCGTCGGAGCCGATGGCCACCCCCGAGGTGATGCAGGAGCGCATCCGGTCGCGCGCGTCCTCGAACTCCTCGGCCGTGCGCTCGCGTTCACTGCAGAACCGCTCGATGGCCTGCTGGAACGTCTCGTGCATCAGCTGGTCGAGGCCGCCGTCGTAGTAGTAGAGCACCGCGGCCGGTGTCATCCCCGCCTCGTCCGCGACATCGCGCAGCCGCAGCCCCTCGAGCCCCCGGCTCAGCAGGGCCCGCTCGGCCGCTGCGGCCAGCTCCGTGCGCCGGGCCTGCTGATCCTTGCGCCGTCCCACCTGTGCACCCTCCGCCTCGATGGATCACTGAACGCCGCGTAAAAGATACCGCTCAATCCCTTGACTAGGCACCGGCGCTGTTCGTTAAATCGCCGTTTAAATAACCGGTGACCGGGAGGCCTTCATGAGCACTGCCCCGCAGACAGACGCCGAGCACGGTCCGCCGGCCGTGACGGGCAAGGGGCTGCGCCGCGGCTCCGTGGGCCTCGCGGCCTCCATGGCGCTCGGGCTGTCCTCGGTGGCGCCGGCCTACAGCATCGCCGTCACGCTCGGCTTTGTGACGCTCGTCGTCGGCGACCTGGCACCGGCCGCGCTGCTGCTCGGCTTCGTGCCGATCCTCCTGACGGCGTTCGCGTTCCGTGAGCTCAACCGCGACATGCCGGACTGCGGCACCACCTTCGTCTGGACCACCCGCGCCTTCGGCCCCTGGACGGGCTGGATCGCGGGCGGGTGGGTGCCGCAGACCGCCACCCTGATCGCCATGGCGGCGCTCTCCCAGGTCGGCGCCACCTATCTGCTCGCCTTCCTCGGCCTGGACGACCTGGCCGCCCGGCCCGCGGCCGTCACGCTCACCGCGGTGCTGCTCATCGCGCTGGCCGCGGCGCTCGCGTACCGGGGCATCCGCCTCGCGGCCGGCGCCCAATACGTCATGCTCGGGCTGCAACTGGCCGCGCTGCTCTGCTTCGGAGCCGTGGCCCTGGCCGAGGACGGTGCCGCGAGCGCCTCGCTGTCCTGGCTCAACCCCTTCGCCTTCGACGACTTGGGGTCGATGGCCGAGGCGGTGGTGCTCTGCCTCTTCATCTACTGGGGCTGGGACGCCCTGATCACCACGAACGAGGAGTCCACCGAGAGCACCCGCACCCCCGGCCGTGCCGCGGTGCTCTCCACGTTCGTCCTGCTCGGCACCTACCTGTTCACCGCGTACGCGGCGCTCTCCTTCGCCGGTACCGGCGACCAGGGGCTCGGCCTCGGCAACGCGGACAACGCCGCCGACATCCTGTCCACCCTCGGCCCGCCGGTCCTCGGCTCCGCGGCCGCCAAGGGCCTCGAACTCGCCGTCTGCCTCTCCGCGTCGGCCGCGCTGCTCACCTGCCTGGTCGCCAGCCCCCGCAGTTCGCTGTCGATGGCCGCGCACGGCGCGCTGCCGCCGGCCCTGGCCCGGCTGCACCCCCGCTTCCGCACTCCCGGTGTCGGCACGCTGTGCTGGGCGGCCGGCGCCGCCCTGGTCCTCGCCGCCCTCACCGCGCTCTCGGCCGACTTCCTGGGCGACGCGGTCCTGTCCCTCGGCCTGCTGATCGCCGTCTACTACGCGGTCACGGGCCTCGCGTGCGCCTGGCATTTCCGCCGTCAGCTGCGCGACTCGCCCAGGGACCTGCTGCTCAAGGGCGTGCTGCCGGTCACCGGCGCGCTGCTCATGCTCGCCGCGTTCGGCCGCGCCGCGTACGACATGTACGACCCGGCCTACGGCCACACCTCCGTCGGCGGCGTAGGCGGTGTCTTCCTGCTCGGCGTGGGGTCGATCGCCGTCGGGGCGCTCGTCGCCGCCGCCGTCCGCCCGCGCTTCGGCCGCTTCTTCCGCGACGGGCGCACCACCGTCACCCAGCTCACCGTCACCGAGGACTGATCACTGCATGTCCGCTCGCACCCTCACCGTCGCCGCACTGCAGACCGCACCGGTCGCCCACGACACCGAAGCCACCTGGGCCCGCTACGCGGAGCGTGTCCGCGCCGTACGGGACCTCTTCCCGCACGTCCAACTCGTGGTCGTCCCCGAGCTGATGCTCGCCGCGGAGGCCCCGCTCCTTCAGTCCGCCGACGGCTGGGCCGACCGGGCGGCCGTCACGGTGCCCGGGCCGCTGACCGACCGCATCTGCGCGCTGGCCGCCGAGACCGGTCTGTGGCTGGTGCCCGGCAGCCTCTACGAGCGCCGCGACGACGGCACCCTCGCCAACACCGCCCTCGCGGTCTCACCCGCCGGCGAGATCGCCGCCACGTACCGCAAGGTCTTCCCCTGGCAGCCGTACGAGAGCACCGCACCCGGCGACCACTTCGTGGTCTTCGACATCCCCGGCGTCACCCGGGTCGGTCTCGCCATCTGCTACGACGGCTCCTTCCCCGAGACCGCCCGGCAACTGGCCTGGCTGGGTGCGGAAGTCATCGTCCAGCCGACGCTGACCACCACCCGGGACCGGGAGATGGAGCTCGTCATGGCCCGGGCCAACGCCTGGACCAACCAGGTCTTCGTCGTCAACGTGAACGCCGCCGACCCCGCGGGTGTCGGCGCCGGCGTCCTCGTCGACCCCGACGGCACGGTCCGGCAGCAGGCCGGGGGCGGGGAGGAACTCCTCGTCGACACCCTCGACCTCGCCATGGTCGACCGCGCACGCGCCTTCGGCAGCAACGGCCTCAACCGCCCCTGGGCCCAGCTCGCCCGCTACGGCAGCACCATCAAGCTCCCCGCGTACGAAGGCGGCACCTTCAAGACGCCGCCCTGGGCGGCGGGGAGCTGAGCGCGCGGAGGCGGCGGACCGGGGGGCCGGACGGTCGGGTTCAGTGCGCGCCGTACTCCCGGAGCAGCCCCCGGACCGACTCGGCCATCGTCGTCGCGAACCGTTCCCGTGCGGCCTCGTCGACCCGGTCGAGCGAGAGGTACGGATTGAGGTCCTCCAGCTCCACGAGGAGCAGCGCACCGTCGGGCGCGCGGCAGGCGTCGACGCGCTGGATGCCGGAGGTCAGGGTGTTCCACGCGATGAAGCTCCGGGCGAACACCAGGTCGGCGGCGGTGGGTTCGTACGGCACGAGTTCCCAGCGCCGCTCCGGGTCGGGGGCGTACAGGGCGTACTGGAAGAGGTCGTCGATGAAGTAGAAGGACACCTCGTAGCGGAACGGGATCTTCGGCTGGACCAGGATCCCCTCCTCGTACGGGAGCGTCGCGAGCTCGTCGGGGGCGACCGTGCGCAGCCCCAGCGAGTCGGCGCCCAGCCTCGGCTTGACGATGTAGGCCTCCGCGGCCGGGAGCAGACGGACGTCCTCGGCCCGGTCGACGGTGAAGATCACCGGCATGCCCTCACCGGTGAGGTCGACGAGGTAGTCCTTGCCGGCCATGTCGCCCCGGCCGTCAGGGGTGTTGTAGACGTGGACGCCGTTCATGAGGGTGGCGTGCACGAACGCCTCGCGCTCGGCGAGGTGGTTGAGCACCGGTCCGCTGTTGCGGACGACGACCGCGTCGAAGCCTTCCACCAGGGCGGTGGCGTCCAGCGGATGGCACAGCGCGAGGTCGAAGTCCTCGCGCAGCCGCGCCGTCAGCGCGATGTCCTCGTCGCAGTAGCGCCGCCCGCGGGCCGGGTAGGCGAGGTCGGTGACATAGAGGATGCGGGGCTTGGCGGGCGGCATGAGGGTCCTTCGAGTGGCGGGGGAGGGG
>NZ_JAAKZW010000206.1 GCF_011044995.1 Streptomyces mesophilus
CAGTTCCGCGCGATCGCCACCCGTTTCGACAAACTCGCCACCCGCTACAAGGCCGGAGTCCATCTCGCCGCACTGATCCTCTGGCTGCGCGAACCCACCCAAGATCGTTTGTCAGACACGGCCTAGGCCTCACGCGCAGCGGGCGGTTCCGATTGGTACCGCCCGCTCAATCATGCAAGTTCAGGCGCCTGCAGGGACGTCGTCCACCACTTAGACGTCGACCACGTCGCCCGCTCCCACTGTTACCTTGGCCAAGATCCTGCCCGCCTTGAGGATGGCGCTCTCATGACGGTCGGCGTCCGTGTGCGCGATCGCCGAAGGCGGCTTGGCCTGGCGGTTGCCGGGGCTCCGTGGTTGCCTCCGGCGTAGTTCAACGAAGGGGCCGCACAGCACCCCTGCCCCTCACCCCTCCACGACCCGCAGCAAGATCACTTTCCCTGGGCCGTCCGCAGGGTGGCCCGCCGGAGGCAAAGGGGTTTTGACCTGTATCGCCCTCCCCTCGCTGATCACTGCGGGTGTAGCGTCCCTGACTCGTTGTCAGTGGCGCCTGCCAGCATGACCAGTTGCGCGGGGAGACGCAGACGACCAGGGGGACGGCATGCCGAAAGTCAGGGAGCACATACGGGCCGGAGTGAAGGTGCGCGAGCACAACCGCTGGGGGTGGGGGGCACACCGGGAGATGGCCATCTTCCTGGGGATCGTGGCCGTGGTGTTCGTCGGCTCCACTGCGGCCGGATCATCCGACGGAGGGACCACGCAGAACCCGCGTCCGGGCAACACGGGGCAGTACCCGGTCAAGTTCCAGGACGCCGACCAGAAGCGGCCGTTGCCGAAGTCGACGGTGTCGTATCCGATTCCGTGGAACCGCGGGTGAGCCGCCGGCGCCGCTCGAGGCGGCAGAGGCACCAAGACCTCCTGTGGGTCTACGGCATCGCGGCGTTCTTCGGGCTGTCACTGGCGGTGGCACTGCTGCATTGGCTGCTCGCCCACTGGTGGGTGCTGCTGGTCCTCGCCGTGCTCGGCGCGGGCGGGGGCGGGTTATGGCTGTTCCAGCGTGTGCAGCGGGCCCACTGGGAGCAGGCCCAGGCCCGCGCGCTGCGCTACGGGCTGGCGCAGCTCGATGCCTTGCACCACCGGGAGTTCGAGTTCGCGATACGGGATCTGATGCGCCGCGACGGCTGCCCGGACGCGGTGCGGGTGGGCGGTGCGAACGACAACGGCGCGGACGTGAAGGCCACCGACCCGTACGGTCGACGCTGGGTGATCCAGTGCAAGCACCGCCGTGCCGGGCTGGCCGGCTCTGCGGTCGGCACGCCGGATCTGCAGGTCCTCAACGGCACCGCGCGGCCGGTGCACAAGGCGGACGTGGTCGTGCTGGTGACCAACGGCCGGTTCTCGAAGAAGGCGCCGCCGTTCGCTTCGGCGCAGCGGATCCACTTGGTGGACCGTGCGCTGCTCGGCACGTGGGCTGCCGGCTCGCGGCCGCTGTGGGAGCTGCTGCGGAAGGTCCCCCCTCCCCGCAGGCGGTCGTCGCTCTCTTGAGCGCACAACACCGTGTTGGGGAAGGCGAAGAGCCGGACCGCTCACTGAGCGGTGCCGGCTCGGTCGCGCGATCGCGATCATGCCGGTTGGTGCGCAGCTTCAGGCCGAGCCGCTCGGTGAGCCCGACGGTGCGCCCTGGTCCTGGGGTGGCCCCCGTGATGAAGTCATGAGCCATTCTTGCGCTGGTGTCTGGCCAACTACGTACAGCGGTCTCACTCTCGAAGTAACGGACATGGCTGGCATGTCGGTACAGAAGTGGCGGGCACTGCTTGTGTGGGAAGACAAGAGCGGACGATGGTCTTCGGAGCGCACGCTTACGAGCCAGGAGTGGGCGGTCTGGCATGTGCTCTGCGAAATCTGGGCTCTGCAATGGCTGTTGCCGGAGTCGGAGGTAGTCGAGGAGAGCGAAGACGAGCAGGCGGAGGAGCAGATGCTTGCCGCGGGGGCCTTGCTCCTGGCGCAGCCGAATGAGCCCTGGACCGGTCCTCAGCTCGCGTTGACGCCCTACCAGCAGCACCTCTTGGTCCAACTTCGGCTGCTTGCCGAGCTAGTGACTCCGGAACCTCCCGCATCTGCTGTGAAGACCACCGCGCAGCACGCCGCGCCCGACTCGCGGACTACCCCGCAGCCCGGCGTCAGTACTCCACCCGCGTCGAACCTCGACTGCGCGGGCCTGGCCGCTCCACCCTCGCTGTTCGACGCCCTGTTGACGCTCGCCGCCGGCGTGGTGCAGGTGTTGATCGGCTTCCACGTCGTAGGAGCCCTCGCGGCAATGGCGCATGGCGCCTTCAAGGTCGCGGCACCAGACTCTCCACTCACGGAGATCGCGGGCGTGGTGAGGAAGGCCCTGACGCCGCACCTCACCGTGATCCAGGAGAGCATCAAGATGATGGCGCCGCTTCCTGACAATGAGCGCTCTGGGCTCCGCGACACATTCTGCCTCGCGACGCACCAGATCACGGGAGGTGACGTCGGAGCCCTCAAGCATCAGTTGTTCCCGCCACGCGACACGGGCCCGTCGGCGAATCCGTCGGTGCAGAAGAGCTGCATCGACGCCGAACTCAGTCCTCGCTCGAGTGGGCAGCACGCCGGACCCCGTACCTCGGCGGAGGCGGGTACCGATAGCGACCCCGTGCCCGTGCCCGTGCACGAGGTTTCCCCTCGAGGGCGCCGGGTGGTGCACGAACAGCGTAGTGAGCCCCGGCCTCTAACCGACCCGCAGGCGTCGACACCGCAGGCGGCTCCCGACTCAGGTGCGAGCCTTCCGAGCGGCCCTGGGACAGTGCAGTCCAGGTAGGTGCGCCCGCCCCCGTCACCGACACGGCGCTCGAAGACGCCCGGTACGCGCTCACCGACCTACTCGACGACTTCACCGCCTGCACGGATGCGGGGGAGCGGCGCGGCTGTTCATCGTGGCCGAACTCGTCCGGCGCAGTGGCGAACTGGCACTGCTGACCCACGGCACCTGGGTCAGCAGTGGCAAGTGGCTGGCCCGGCGCCTGGAACCCGTCGCGCCGGACCTGGCCGCGCGCCTGGACGAGACGGTACAAGCCGCCCTGAGCGGGGCACCGGAGGGCCTCACCTCGCTGGTCACGGAAGTCCTCGACGCGGCGGGCGGACCGCTCTGTGAGGGATACCGGCCGCTGCGGACCGCGCAAGACGGACTGAACTCCTCGCGCCGAGAACCAGTTGTCGGGCGTTGCTGCGCAGGCCGATGCCCAGAGCCATTGAGAGCCTTTCCGCATGCTCAATCTCGATGGCATTCGGTGGCGTCTTCGAGCCGTTGCCCGCGCAGCATGAACCAGATTGTGGCTGCGGTGGCGAACAGTACGGCTGCCGCGAGTGCGGCCGCGGTTTCGAAGCCGTGGGTGAAGGCGTCCTGCGCCGCCGTGAGGAGGGCTTGCGCCTGCCCGTGAGGCAGTCGTATGGCTGCTTCGACGGCTCCGCCGAGGGAGTCGCGGGCGGCGGCTGCGGCGTCGGCCGGGATACCGGCGGGCATCGTGAAGTCCAGGTAGATGGCGGTGACGACGGATCCGAACAGGGCGATGCCCAGTGCCTCGCCGAGCGTGAAAGCGGTCTCGGACACGGCTGCGGCCGCGCTCGCCTGCTCCTTGGGCGCCGCGGTGAGGATGACGTCTGCGGTCACGGTGAAGGCCAGCCCGCCGCCGGCCCCGGCGCAGAACAGGGCCAGGCACAGCCACGCGGTGGGTGTGCCGGCGTGCAGGAAGGTGCAGGCAGCAAGGGCGAGCCCGACCATGGCCAGCCCCCCGCCCACGGCGGCGCGTACCGGGATGCGGCGGGCGATACGGCCCGCGAGCAGTCCGGTGACGATGGTGCCGATAGCGGCTGGCAGGGCCATGAAGCCGGCGTTCAACGGCGAGCGCATCTGCACCAGTTGCAGGAACTGGGGGAGGAAGAACAGCAGTCCGGCCAGCCCCATGGTTGCCAGCCCGTTCGCCAGCACAGACCCCAGGACGCCGCGTTCGCGAAACAGCCGCAGGTCCAGCAGCGGCGAGGCGAGCGTGTACTGCCGGCGGGCGAACCAGCCCAAGCACACGACACCCACCACCGCCGCGACCGCGACGTGCGGCCCGTACCCGTACACCAACTGCTCCTTCACGGCGTACACCACGCAGATGATGCCGATCAAGGACACCGCCACACTGAGCAGATCCCACGGACCCGGGTTCGGGTCCCGGGACTCGGGCAGCACCTTGCTGCCGACGATCACCAGGACGGCCGTCACCGGCAGGTTGATCAAAAAGACCGAGCCCCACCAGAAGTGCTCCAGGAGCAGACCGCCTACCAAAGGGCCTGCGGCGTTGCCCGCAGAGGCGGCGGCTCCCCACACGCCCAGCGCCAAGCTGCGCTCGCGCGGGTCGTGGAAGATATTCCGCAGCAGCCCCAGGGTGAGCGGCATCAGCGTCGCCCCGGCCACCCCCAGCAGCGCCCGCGCCGCGATCATCATCTCCGCACTGGTGGCATACGCGTTCAGGAGCGAGACCAGCCCGAACAGGGACGCGCCGACGAGCAGCAGCTTCTTGCGGCCGATCCGGTCGCTGAGACTGCCCATCGACACCAGCAGACCGGCCATAACCAGCGGATAGATGTCGCCGATCCACACCAGCTGCGTACCGGACGCCTCAAGATCCTCGGCGAGGAAGGGCGCCGCCAAACCCAGCACCGTCGCATCGACCGTCACCAGCAGCACACCGAGGACCAGGATCCCCAGCGCCAGCCAGCGCCCTTTCACCCGTGGACTATCCGTCACCACCAAAGGTGATCACACATCTGCCGGTGAGCAGCCGATATGTCCGCTGGATCCCTGCCTCGTGTCCACGCCGGGGAATTCACGCTGTGCGGCAGCTTCGATCTGACGGAGGCAGCGGTTCCTCAGCCGACCTCGGCCTGCGCTTCGGTGTGGGCCAGGCGGCAGGAGCTCGGTGCCGCATCAGCCGGCTCTCGGCAGGCGAGTCGTACGTTGAGGACGCAGCCCCCTTACGGCTCCGCGCCGTGCTCGACGAGGGGTCCTACTCGGCTACGGCCGATGCCGCCGCGCTGGCCGGCTCTGACCAGCTCAGAGCGTCGGATGACGCATTCGTATCGGGCAGTCCCTTGAGCCCGTTGTGAAAGGCTCGCTGCCGCCGTCGCACCGTCGGGATCGGCGCCACCTGCAGCAGCGGGGGTCTAGTGGGCCTGGCCCATGCGTGGCCGGGCGGGCGCGGGCTCGAGGTGGTCTTGGTGGACGACTTCCTCGGCGCCGCTGTCGAACCGCACTCGGAACTTTCCTTGGCGCAGGCCGTAGAGGACGGTGCCCTCGCCGCGGTCGGCCTTGTGTACCCGCTGGTTGGGGAGTACGTCGTTCATGTCGAGGTCTCCTTGTGGAGCAGGTGGCCGGGCGCGGTAGTGACGCGCAGGAACGCCGTCACGGTCTCGCGGTATCCGGTGTGCCCTGTCGCCCCGGCATGTCGGGTGGCCCACTCGTCGGTGGTGGCCTGGTCGATGACGGACACGGCAGGCGACTGGTCATCGCACGTGGTGCATTCGACGTGCCGTATTGGCCTGGAGGCGCCGGGGGTACGGTCGGGGCCGATGGTCCAGGTGGCGAGGCGCACGATCGCCTGGCCGCTCATCCGAAGTGCTCCGTCCTGGGACCGAGGGTGACCGCGATCGTCTGGCGGATTGCGCGCCGCAGCGCCTCAGCCTCCGTGAACAGTCGTTCCTCGTCGGGCTCTCGGGCCCAGTGAAGGAGATGCTCCGGGGCGCCAAGAGGCGGTACAGCCACGAACGTTGACGGGCCGCAGGCGTTCGTCTCCCGCTCGTCCCAACCCATGGTCGAATCAGGTGGGGTAAGGAAGAACAGCATCCGCGACCACGCGTCGCAGATGATTGCGCCGCACCTGTCGCCGAGGTGCTCGATCACCTTCAGGCCCAAGTGTCGGGAGATCAGCACCGCGTCGAAGTGGAGGCTGGCCTCGACGTGCCAGAACGTTCCGGGCTCGGGCAGCCACTCCAGCTGTCCTCTGGTAGTGGTCACTTGGTCACCGCCGCCGGGGAGCATCCGCAGGTCACGATGGGCCAGCACGTGCCGCCGAGGAGCGTGATGCTCCCCGCTGGGAGGAGATCCTTGGTGACGTTGCCGCAGAACCAGCACGCTTCCCCGTGCAGGCGAGCGATGCTGACGGGACGATCTATGACCGGTGCCGTGTCGGGTGGTGCCGTTGCCATGTCCCCGTTCCCATCTGCCGGTTTGTGTGGTGAGGCAGATGGTGGCTCAGAAAATGGGCAACAAGTGACACACCTTGTGTCACCTCGTATCGCTCGAACGAGGCTTGAGGTTCAGACGGCGCCGATCCACTGGGCGAAGCTGGTCAAAGTCTCGGCGTCGGCGCGCTTCAACCGGCGCAGGGCGGCGGCGTCTTCGCGGGCCCACGGGTGTTCGCGAGTGTGCTGCGGAGCGATCCGGCGCGCCACCTCCAACGACTCGAAGGCGTCATCCGCGAGCCCTGCCCACAGTTGGGCGCGGGCGAGCTCGATGTAGAACCCAGAACGGCGTTCCGCGGGCAGATCGGCGGGCGGCTTCCATTCGCGGGCGACGTCGAGGGCGCTCGTCGCGTGGTCACTGCCCAGGCTGACTGCCACCGAGACCTTATGGATGCGTACCGTGTCCGGCCCGAACGCCGTCCCCTGGTACACGTCCTCGGGGACCTGGTCGCCGAACCGGCCCGCTTCCGCGAGGTGCGCGTGTGCCGCGGCGTCGTCTCCGGCCCGGCCGGCGATGACCGCGGCCCGCATGTGGAGCGCTCCGCGGGCGGCGGTGGCCGGCGCCCCGATTGGTGCGGGCGCGCGATCCAACGCCTGCTCGAGGGCGCGTAATCCGGGCCGGAAGGCGTGGGCTGCGAAGAACGTCTGCGTGCGTACGTACGCGACGGTGGCGTGTAGTAGCGGGTCGTCAGTCTGTGACGAGGACCAGCGCATCAACTCGACCATGCGGGCGGACAGGTCGTGCGAGCCGAACTTGTAGGCGGCGGCGTCCGCGGTTCGCAGGGCCGCGGTCATGAGGGGCGCCGCTTCGGGGTGTGCCTGTATGGCCCGGGCCAACTCGGCAAGAAGGTCGGGCAGATGCCGGGCGATCTTCATGTACTGGGCTGCGAGTCGCCACGTGGTGGCCTTCGCTACTTCGGCGCGGAGGTCAACGAGGGGGCGGACGGGTCCGTCGTCGGGGACGTCGTATGCGGCGATGGCTGCGGACAGGTGGGGGAGTGCGTCGCGGACGCGGTTGTCGACGCGTCCGCTTGCGGCAAGAAGGTGGGCGGGGTCGATGGCGAGGGCTTCGGCGAGCGCGTCGAGTGTGTCGTCGCTCGGGTGCCGGCTGCCCTGCTCGATCTTGCGGACGTGGCTGGGTGACACGAACGCTGCGCGTGCGAGGTCGTCTTGGGTCATGCGGCGGGCGCGGCGGATGGTGGCGATGCGGGCTCCTACGTCGCGCCCTGGGTTCGCGGGCATACTGAGCTCCGTTCGGTGCAGCCACTGCGCACCGTACCCGCGCGCAAACGTGCGCAGTACGCGAACGGCCCCATCCGTCAACGTGCAGGTGGGGTTGGCGCGTTGAGGTCAGTCGGCGATGAAAGCCGTCAGCTCGGTGAGGCTGTCGATGCGCCAATCCGCGGCCGCCCAGACGTCGGGATCGTCGGCCCACAGATGCCCCCACGGGCCGCGTCGCAGCACCGCCACGCGTAGGCCCGCCGCCTTTGCCGGGTAGAGGTCGTTCGCCGGATGGTCACCGACGTACACCGTCTCGTGCGGCGCAGCGCCGGACGCGTCGAGGACCCGGGCGAAGAACTCCGGCGACGGCTTCGCGCACCCCCACTCACCCGACGTCACGATCAGATCTGCGGGCAGATTCATCGAGCGGAGGATCTCGCCGACGCGCGGAGTCTGATTGCCGGCGATGATGACGCGGACGCCGAGCTTACGCAGTCCACCGAGGGCGGGCCGTACGTCCTCGTACAGGTCGTCCTCGTCGAGCACCTCGCCCATGCCGGCCGCCTCGCGGGCCGCGTACTCCGCCTTCACGTCGATGCCGGGGCGGAGCAGGCCCAGGGCGTCGGCGTTGTCGCGGCCCTGCGCGGTGACGGCGCCGACGAGGGCGGCGAGGGTGTAGCGGGGGGCGCCGAGCCAGTCGGCCCAGCGGTTCCAGTAGCGGTCGTCCCGTGTGAGGGTTTCGCCGATGTCGAACACGATCGTCTCAATCATCGGTGTTCAGCCTACGACGGTGGGGGAGTGGCCGTATGCCCACCGAGTCGTTGCCCACTGGACAGGCTCGGTGCGCACCGGGTGCATGTGTCTGTGCACCTGGTGCGCAGGCATCCCCGGTGTCCTGTGGCTGTCACTGTGCAGCGGGTGCGCAGCGGCGCCTTTGGTGGTCGGGCCGACCACGGACTCGACCGTGTCTGCTTGCCTGCGGTGGTCGGCCTGACCACCGCCGCGTTCCCGTCCGCCGCGCCCGTCTGCGGCCGGCTGCCGTCAGACCGTGCTCAACGGGGTCCTGCACGTTGCTTCTTCTGGTCTTTGTTCACGCATTGGGGTAGCAGATGTCGGCAACTTCGGGTGGTACGAGGGTCTGGTGTTGGTCGATTGCCGGGCCGCCGGCCGTTGATGCGCAGCGCTCACCGAGTAGATGCGCAGTGGGTGCAAGTGCCTGCGCACCGGTGCCTGCGCATCAGCGCGCACCGGTACCTGTGCACCGGCTGTGCACCGGTGTCTGCGCATCCGCTGCGCACCGGTGTGGGTTTGTACGTGGGAGCTGACACCACTTGTCGCTCAGAGCGGGGAACGCCCGGTTTCGCCGGAGGGCGATGTATCTGGGTTATGGCAACACCGGGGGTCTTGCGGTGGGAGCCTGAGGGCGCCCTGCGGGATAAGGGTGCGATGGCGCCACCGAAGTCCAAGGTCGATCTGTACGCGGCGAGCAGAAGCCTTCCAGACAGGAGCCCATGCGATGCCCCGAGAAATCATCTCCACCCCCGAGGCGCCGGAGTACCCCAGCTACAGCCAGGCAGCCAAGGTTGGCGACACGATCTACGTTGCTGGAACAGTCGGAGTCGATGTGGCGACCGGTGAGCTCGCAGGACCCACGATCCAGGAGCAGACCCGCCAATCGTTGCTCAACTGCCAGGCGATCCTGCGCGCCGGTGGCGCCGAACTGAGCAACGCCGTCATGGTCCACACCTTGCTCATGCGACCCGAAGACGCCGACGGCATCATCGAGGTCTTCGACGAGTTCTTCCCCGACGTGCGGCCACCGCGCTGCGTGAGCAAACTGGGTGTCGACCGGCCAGGGATCCTGGTGTCGATTGCCATGGTGGCCGTCACAGACTGAGCCATTCCGCACGCTGGATGCCGCTCCGATTTCGGGAACAGGCACCCGAAACGTTGCTACTTCTCATTGAACTTTCGATAAACGCTGTCCACTCTCACCTACGAAACCACCGGGGTCTGCGCGTCAGTGCGCATTGGTGTTTGTGTAGCTGCGTACGGGGTGCGCAGGCATCTCTGCTGTGGCCGCTCCTGCGCGCGGGTGTGCAGTGGAGTTTTTATGGTCGGCCCGACCACGACTTCTTGTCCTTGCGGTCGGGGTTCGTGGTCGGGCCGACCACGATTCCTTACCGGAGGCGGTCGGTCCGACCACCGCCGCCGCGTCGGTCGCAGTCACGCAGGATCTTGTAGGTCTTCATGCGGGCGAAGCGGAACTCGACGTGCACGGCATGACCTGCGGGTTCATATCGATCACCCGCCGCGCACCGACCACCCTTCAGGAGCGGAGGGACAGCAGGATGCGGCGCCTATACAGGTTGATGTCGACGACTTCGACCATGACCTCATCACCGTGCTGCAAGACGCTCTCAGGCTCATCCGCGTCGCGTGCTGCGAGCTCATGGATCGGTACCAGTCCCGCGAAATTCTCGTGGAGCATGACGAACGCTCCGATCCTCACGACTCTCTCCACGCGGCCCGGAATCACCCGACCGAACTGGCCACGAGCGAACTCCTCCAGCGGATCCGGACAAAGCGCCTTCAGCGAGAGGGAAGCCTGTTCCCGCTCCATGTCGACACCCAGGACCACGATGGCGACCTCCTGTCCGACCTCCACGACGTCCGACACCGCGTCGACGTGAGCCCAGGACAACTCGGCCACGTTCACCAGTCCGTCGAAGCCGCCGATATCGACGAACGCGCCGAACCCCTCGATGGACGACACCACCCCTTTGCAGACCTGGCCCGGCTCCAACGCCTCCAGGACCTTCCGGCGATCTCTGTCTGCCGTCTCCGCCATGCTGCCACCCCTTCTCCAGCGGCCAAGACTCTCACGTCAGACCAGCGCGAGGGAGGCACCGGAGTGGCTTCGGGTGGGGCCAACTCTCGTCCCTGCTTCCCGCCTTGAAGATCGACAAGTGGGGCCAGAACTCGTCGCTAAGTGGGGCCATGACTCATCGGTGAAGCCAGCAGCCGGGAGGTCGGCTATGTGGCAGCGCACTGCGATGCGCGTCACTCCCGTGCAGTCGGCCATTGATGCGCACCGCCCACCGAGTGGATGCGCGCTGGACAGGCTCGGTGCGCATCGGGTGCTTATGCACCTGCGTACTGGGTGTGCATGCATCCCCGCTGTGCTGTGGCTGCTCCTGCGCACGGGTGCGCAGTGGTGTTCTTGGTGGTCGGCCCGACCACGACTCCTTACCTGCGATGGTCGGCCCGACCACCGCCGCGTACACGTCTGACCTCGACTGCTACCGGCCGTCGTCAGACTGCGGGCCCACAGGGGGTTCTTGCGTGCTGTTTCCTCGATTGCTGCCCTGTGAGTGCGGTCTGTGGCCGGGGAGTTGCCACGCTCCGGCCCCTGGCCCGGCACGCTCCGGCCCAGGGCTTGGCTTCGGTCAGGGCCTGGGGCCCGACCGGAGGTGGTCCGGGGATCGGTCGGGGGTTGGTCTGTACTGCGCACGCTGTCGCGGTCTTTTGTGGTGTGTCCTCGTGATGTCACTGTGGAACCTACTTTGGTGCCCGGTATCCGGCCGGCCGGTAGACCCGCAGGCAGCTTGGCAGGAATCGCTGCGCACCGCTCTGTCACGACCCTCTTCTCTCTTCCTGTACTTGGGTGTGGTGTCGGTGGGGGTAGGAGAGCATCGGGTCCGGGACCCGGATTGCCCTTTGGCGGCCGGGCTGGCCGGCGGGGACTGGGCTGCTTGGGTGCGGTCGGGGTGTGCGGTAGGTGCCGCGCGCGAAGGCCATCGAGCCCGCCGCATGGGGCGCCCGCGATACCCACCCCCGCCTGTGCGACGCCGGCAAGCAGCAAGCCCTCACCACCGAACACCACGCCGAGCAACCCCAACCCGAGCAACCCCAACCCCAACCCCAACGCGAGCACCAGGAGCAGGAGCAGGATCAGGCCGTGCCCCAGCAGAAAACCGGCGGCGGCACCTGGCGCTCCCGCTTCCGCGCCTGATCTCCGGGCGGAGTCAGCGGCCGGGGCGGGCACTCTTGAGCCGGAACCGTCCGCGGCTGCCTTGCGGCGGTGACGTCTCCACTCCTTGAGCGTGTGGTGCGTTGGCACGTGGTGTCGTGAGGGTCGGCGATGATGAGGGGTGCCGTATAGCTGATCTGTGAAGGAGTGTTGATGGCGAGCCGTATTCACCAGCCGATGGAGGGCGCGGAGTTTGATTTCATCCTCGCCAAGTCGGCAGGACCGGTGCTTGCCTTCTTCTGCGGGACCTGGCCCAAGGCCGTGGAGGTATGCCGGCAGATGGACGGTCTTGTGCGTGAGCTGGTCGAGGAGTACGGGGATCGTCTGACGGCCGTGAAGGTCGACATGACGCGCTGCCCGGAGCCGACGCGGCGATTCGATGTCACCTCCGCTCCGACATTCCTCCTGATCGAGCAGAAGGAAGTGGTGGCCGTATGGCAGGGGCCGCTGGCCTTGGAGGGGCTCAGGGAGTTCGTGGCCCCGCACGTGTGAGGAGGTGAGGATATCCGGGCCGTGGCCGGGTGTTCGCCGCTGCTCGCTCTTGAGGCCTGGGTGGGCCTGACCGCGATCCGCTAGGGTTCGGCGGGATGGAGCTCGGCGGCCGTTCCGTGGCAGGCCGGGCAGGGGGAGATATGGCTGAAGACCCAGAGCGTCGGCAGAGGTCAGAGCGGACATCGGCCATCGGATGTGTGGTGGGCTTTGCGGTGCTGGTGGCAGCGGTTGTGGGGACGATGATCTTCGGGCGCTAACGCGCCCCATAGTCTCACCGCCGCCGCGTAGGGAGCGATAGCCGGCCTGCTTTTGCCGCGCGCCGTTTACCGGTTCGCCGCCCCGGCTGGGCAGCCCTGGCGCACCTCCTGCTCGCAGGACCATCCGATCGTCGGCTGGCTCGGCCGAGCCCGCTGCAGCGACTGCACCCGACGCGCAGGCCTCGCGCCCGATCTCCTGACGTAGCGACAGCGGAGCCGCCATCGGTGTGCAGCGCCGGGAGGCCGGCTTCGCAGGAGTGCCGCTTGTTGCGTGTCGCTCCCGAGCTGCCGGCACTTGATGCGCATCGCCCGCTGACTGGATGCGCACTGGACAGGATCGGTGCGCACTGGGTGTATGTGTCTGCGCAGCGCTGCGCACCGCTGTCTGTGTACCCGCTGCGCACCGGGTGCGTATTGGTGTTTGTGTGCCTGCGCACTGGGTGCGCATTCAGCCCTGGTGTGCGGTGGCTGTTACTGGGCACGGGGGCGCTCTGGTGTCTGTGGTGGTCGGGTCCGTGGTCGGCCCGACGACGATTCGGTATCGGCAGTGGTCGGCCCGACCGCGGGCACGACCACGACTCTCTACCTGCGGCGGTCGGCCCGACCACCGCCGCGTTCCCGTTGCCCCCGCCCGCCAGGCCAGGGGGATGCCGCCTATCGGGCCGTTGAAGCCGACCAGCCCATCTGCCCGGAGATGGTTGCTCGCCCCGTCGGCGAACGGGTCACCGCCGCTGTCAGACGCAGCGGCGAGGATGGGCGTCATGACGAGGACAGCAGCGGATTACAGGTGGTTCGAGGACGACTTTCCAGACATCGCAGAGGCGTACTGCTTCACCTTGGTACGGGGCCTGTCGCCTGCCGAGCTGACGTCTCGGCTCGAAGGGCGACCGGAGATACCACTGCGCGGCATAGCCGCAGTCGTCGACGCCGCCTTCGCCCAGTACGACCTGGAGGGAGGGGACCGACAGCTGGTCGCCATGACGCCTGTGGGCACTTGGACGCTGCTGATCGAGCCCAACGGTTATCTGGGCGTCACCGAAGAACGAGTGCTGCCAGCCTCCGCAGGGACGTGCTGGGTCTCGCACTTCGTCAACATCAACGGTGTCGGCACCTTCCTGTGGGCACAGGACCAGGTCTTGCGTCTGTGCTTTGACCCCATGTTCCTGGAGGACCGCTGGGGCGCCGCACCCGATGAACTCCTCGACGTCATGCACCGGATCGGCTTCCACTTCGACAACGACCCGGAAATGGATGTGTCCTCGCCGGCAGGCTTCGCTCTGGCCGAGCACCTGACCGGCATCGCCATCACGCCCGCACTGCTCCAGGACACGACGTTCACCTGCGCCACCGTACAGATTCGCTAACCCGCCTCCTGACCGGCACGCACCCTCCGCCTGCAGTCGGAAACTGTCTCAACTGTGCGAGAGGTTGCGCTGGATGGGAGCAACGACGGGGTTCGCGGGTGAGTTGGTCGTCGGCACTGGCCAGCTACGAACCCGGGGCCTCTATGTTCTTCGTCAAGCGTTTGGGTGGCCTCGGCCTGAGGTTCGATCTTCTCTGTGGAGCGTGAGACTGTCTGGTCATGCCGGAGATGACGAGTGCGTTGAAGGCAGCCTTGACTGCGGCGTCGTCTCCTTCATCGGCGCAACGCGTTTGCGCCGGGCAGGCTCTTGCTTCCTCTGCTGATGTCTCTGAGGTTGCGGAGGCGCTGGTGGGGCTGCTGCTGGACGTTGAGGACACGGCGGTGACCCGACAGACGGCAGAGGCATTGACCCGGGTGGGGACGGTGGCTGCCATAAGGCTTGTCGCTCTTGCGGTTGCCGAGGCTGACGACAACCAGGCCGATTGGCTGCAGACCGGGGTGCATGACGCTCTCGCGGGAACGGGCAGTGTGCCGGACGTCGCAGCGGCCTGCGGGAAGCTTGCCCGGGATCCGGAAGAAGCTGTCCGTCGTGGCGCCGCAGATATCTGGGCATGGGCAGACGGCACGAGGTCCTGATCTGCATCGACATCTCTGTGCGCCTGTTCATGCCGCTGTCGCCTGGGAGGCCAACACCATCGGCCTGTATGGGGCGCCCGCGGTGACGCAGCAGACCGTGACGGGCTCTCGCGCCGACGGCACGGCCCTGCGAGCCCGCTGACGGTGCTGGCCGCCTGCGGCCTGAACGGCCGACCAGAGCACCCCATGAGCGCGCCCACCACCGAGGACTCCGGCGAGATGGGGGTACTGCCGAGTAGAAGGCGGCCAGGGGCGCCCGTCCTGTACCCAGGCCCACGTCCAGGTTCAAGGTTTGTGCAATGTCTGTGCAGGGTCAGCCCGCAAAACTGTGCCTGCAAGCTCCACGTGCATGCCCTGGCCGGCCCCGGGAGCGACACGACCTTTTACTGGTGGTCCTTCAGCCGCCACGGTCGCCCGTCTGGTACCAGTTCACGCACCGACCCCGCGGACCCCCCCCAGAAAAGACCCAGAAGGCAACCACATGCGCTTTGCACGGCTGCTCGCAGGAACCACAGCCACCATCACCGCCACAATCGGACTCAGCCTGGCAACCGCGGCACCTGCCTCCGCCGCCGACGGCAGCTGGCGTGCCTAGAGGTTGTCCCGTAACCGGTGTGGCTCCTGGGGCGTTGTCCGGTCATGGGTGGGGTGATCTCAGCAGATGATCCGAAATGGATCGAGCCGTTCGTCGGGTTGAGCCCGGAGCAGTTCAACCG
>NZ_JAAKZW010000207.1 GCF_011044995.1 Streptomyces mesophilus
ACGCGCGACGTTCGGTCATGACCCGGACATACCGCCGAACGAGGCGTGCGCCCAGGCGTGCGTTCTGGCCCGTGGGAGCACGGATCAGAACGGGGCGTCCTGGAATGAGACAGGCGTAAGCAGCCACCCGCCCCAGACACCACACCATCCGTCTCTCCGGCCGCAGCCCACCCTGCAGACGCGCCAGCACCAGACCATCGGTAGACGCAAAGTTGGAGATAACGCCCCATCAGAGATGAAAACGACCTCTAAGGCCTGAGGGTGTCTGCTGCCCAGACCGGGTACTGGGGCGTCGCCGATGGTGCGGATGGCTCTGTGGTGTTGCCGTAGACGAGCAGGTTGTTCACCTGGCGTGTGCCCTCATCGCCCCACTGGACGTGGGAGATGTAGGTGTCGCCGAGCAGCACCCTGAAGTGGTCGTTCGCAGACGGGGGCAGGAGCTCGAGGGACTTGAGGACACCGAGCACCCCTGATCCTCCGTCGGCGGGGATCGCGTCAGCGCCCTCGCCGAGGGTGCACAGCTGGCCGATGGAGGCGTCCAGCGGCACCCCCAGCGCGGTCAGTGTGGTGACCGCCGCGCGCAGAGTCTCAACGGCCTTGTCTGGATCGAGCAGTGGGCCGGGCATGGTGCCGGGTTCAGCCGGCCTCTTGAGCAGCGTGTGGCGGGGCAGGCCGGCGACGTTCAGCAGACCCCACATGAGGAAGAGCACGTATCCGGCGCTGTTGTGGTGGCAGTGGCGGTCCCAGGCGGTAAGGACGTCGACGGCGGGACGCAGATCCTCCGACGCGGCTGCCGCAACGCAGAGGTCGTCCAGGGCGAGGTCGGCGAGCAGTGCGCGCTTGGTGTACTTCAGGTCGAGCAGCGCCTGAGGGCTGATGCTGTGCTGCTGCGCGAGCCAGGTGCGCGAGGCGTAAGGGCGCAGGTCGTCAACCTGCCAGACATCGGGAGCGATCGCGTTCGGATACTGCGCCGGGTCCAGGGGAGGATCCGTGAACAGCCAGGGGACGTCGTTGCAGTTCTGCACCCAGCCACTGGCAGGGTTGATCACGCGGGGCATGTCGGATGCAGGGTGCACCGCCTGCCACAGCCACCGTGGATCGTCGCCGGGCAAGCGCCGCCGGGTGTCTTCGAAAACGGCATCGTCCAATACCGGCGGAGTGCCGCAGTACAGGGCTCCGATAGAGCCGTGCGCATCGGCGGCGATCATGTTGAACATCGGCAGCGGCATGGCGTCGTGGGTGGCCAACAGCTCTTCGACGCTGGTAGCCATCGACGTCCGCCACCACCCTTCCAATGCTGATGTCGCCGGGTGATGCAGCGAGCCGGCGACCCGCACGGCTACGTCGATGCCGTCGGGCGCGGTCACGATCGGGCCGTGGACGCTGCGCCGCTCAAGGACCGTGACGGTGTCTTGGCCTCTGACGTCGATGCGATGCACGATGGTCTGAAGAGGGCGGATCTCGCCGTCGAAGTGGTAGTGGTCGCTGTCGCTGGTCTGCAGGTTGTAGACGGTCAGATTAGGGATCGGGTTGACCGTGTGTCCCCACCCGATGGCCGGGCTCGAGCCGAGGTTGTGCCAGGGCAGTCCGATCAGCATGGCCCCGTGGAAGTCGCGACCTGGATGCGAGGTGCTCACCTCGAACCAGCGGTGGTATCCCTGCCACGCCAGATGCGGGTTGATGATCAGCTGGGCGTGACCGGTCGTTGACCTCTGGCCGGAGACGGCCCACCCGTTGGACCCTGCGGAGGTGACGAAGGCGTCTGGGGCGAATGCCAGGCCGGCCGGGTCCATGGTGGCGAAGCGCACAAAGACCCGCAGCACATGGGCGATCACGTCCCTCGGCTCAACCGGCAGCACCTCGCGGCGGCCGGCCCCGAGGCTGGGGTAGTCGGCGCATGCCTGGTTGAAGCCGTCGCAGAATGCGGCGATCCTTGCGAGGGTGTCGGCTCGCTGAGCGGTAACCCACAAGTCGGTCTGGGCCTTGAGGCCAAGGCGGGCGGTGAATGTGTCCTCGTCAAGGAAATCCGGTCCCCACAGGGACGCGGCCTCACCGCGCGCAGTGCCATAGAGCTCCAGCACCAGGGTCGCGTTCGTCTGCGCCTGGGCGTAGCCCACACCGTAAGTGACGTCGAACTCGTCCGTGCCGACAACCGTGGGCACGGCCCAGCGGTCCCAAGTGATCTGCATGGTTCCTTGTTCCCCTTGCTGACGTGCTGAAGGTACGTACTGCTGCCCGAGGGCGATGCTGCGTAGGCCGGCGTGTCGAACGGCCCAGATGACAGCTACCGGCGCTGGGCGACTCAGAAGGCGTTGTAGTGGCTGGTGGCAGCACCGTCTGGCCGGTTCATGCCGCGAGCCTCGTCTCTGCCTTTCGTGGAGAGCTGACCTCCACCCTTGTGGTCGGCGGTCTCGTCAGCAGGGGTGAGGAGCCATCCGGTGACGAGGGTGGTGAAGGCGGAGGCGGCGAAGCCGGAACCGGCCAGAAAGTTGCGCCGGTTCAGGCGGTTCCGGCGGGCTGCTGTGCGGCGAGGGCGCTGAGCCGCTGGTGCGAGCGCCGGCCCGCCCACAGGACCACCAGCAGGGCCAGGGCAAGCAGCGGGTAGCCCATGGCGATCTTCGCGAAGGCCAGCCAGCCCGTGCTGTCCTGGTCGTAGAGCCATTGCTGTACGACGAACCGGGCGGCGAAGACGGCTGTCAGCACGAGCGTGGCGATGTCGTAGTAGTGCCGTGAGGGCTTGTCCTTGAGCCAGGCCGTCCCGGTGCCCTTGAGCGCGCCCCAGACGATCCCGGCCAGCGGGCGGCGCAGGAAGATCGAGAGAAGGAACAGCCCGCCGAGGACGAGGTTCGACCAGATCCCCAGCAGGAAGTATCCGTTGGCCGACCCGGTTTTCCAGGCGACGAACGAGGCGACCGCGACGCCGAACAGCCCGGACAGCGCGGGCTGGAGCGGCTCCTTGCGCACCAGGCGCAGCCCGGTGATGGCCAGTGCGACACCGACGGCGGTGCAGATGGCGGCCGTCAGCCCCATGGAGGCGTTGGCGAGCACGAAGGCCACGACCGGCAGCATCGTGTAGACCAGGCCCGTCGATCCGCCCATCTGTTCCAGCGGTGTCGGTTTCGCGTGCCGCGCAGTGGTGTCGTGCGGCTGCTGGGAGCCGGTCTGCGGGTTGTCGGGGCGTACGTGTTCCCTCATGACGTGTGATCAACTCACCCTGGTAGTGCGGTCGGTTCGGCATGCACTGCTCTGTTGTGTGGGCCGGGGCTGCTACTGCGTGTGTGGCCGTCCGCCCAGGTGCCGCGCGAGGAAGCGGTCGGCTGCGCGGAACAGGTCGATGGTGTTGTCCGGGTTGAGGAAGCCGTGGCCCTCGTTGTCCTTGACCATGTACTCGACCTCGACGCCGCGGGCGCGCAGCGCGTCGACGATCTGGTCGGACTCGGCCTTGACGACGCGGATGTCGTTGGCGCCTTGGGCCACCATCAGCGGGGTGCGGATCCGGTCCACGCGGCTGATCGGTGAGCGGGCGAGGAGGTCTGCCTGCTGGTCCGGGTCGCTGGGATCACCGGCGTAGAGGTACCAGTTGTTCAGCAGGCCGGGCCGCGCAAACTCGGGCAGGGTTGCCAGGTAGGTCACGAGGTTGGAGGGGCCGCAGACGTCGATCGCGGCGGCGAAGACGTCGGGGGTGAAGGTGACGCCGACCAGTGCGGCGTACCCCCCGTACGAGGCACCGAAGATGGCCGCCCGCTCCCGGTCCGCGTAGCCCTCGGCGACGGCCCAGTCGACGGCGTCGACGAGGTCGTCGTGCATGGCGCCGGACAGCTCGCCGATGCCGGCCTTGAGGAACGCCTTGCCGTAGCCGGTCGAGCCGCGGAAGTTGACCTGCAGCACCGCGTAGCCGCGGTTGGCGAGCAGTTGGACGGCCGGGTTGAAGCCCCAGCTGTCGCGGAGCCACGGGCCACCGTGCACGAGCAGGACCAAGGGCAGCCCAGTAGATTCGACTCCGACCGGCAGCGTCAGGTACGCGGGCAGGCGCAGCCCGTCGCGTGCGGGGATCGTGACGGTTGTCATCGGGGCCAGGGCGCCGGGGTCGAGGTGCGGGTAGGCCCGGTGGAGCAGTCGGCTCTCGCCGGTGGCGTGGTCGTAGAAGTAGGTGACGCCCGGGTCGCGGTCGTGGACGAAGGCCGCCACCCAGCGCTGCCCGCTCGCGTCGCAGGAGACGGCGCCGAGATCGCCGTCCGACAGCTGCTCCAAGTGCCGCAGCACCTCGGCGAAGTGCGGGTCGAGAGCGTGGATCACCTGTCGCTCGCCGAGGTAGCGCGCGCCGAGCAGGGCGCCGGTGTGCTCGTTGCGGATGAGCGGCGACGGCAGGGTGGGGAACACGGCGCAGCGCGTGTCGAGGTCGAAGGCGGGGTGGCTGTCGACCTCGGTCTCCGCACCGGATTCCAGATCGAGCCGGACGAGGCGGGTCCGGTCGCTGTCCCGGTTGGAGCCCAGCCATACACCGGTGCCGTCGGCGGTGAGCTCGAACGGGTGGATGGACAGCGGATAGTCGGTGCCGTCGAACGTGGCGACCGGGGCCGTCTTCTGTGTCTGGGCGTCCCACCGCGCGACCTCGATGTCGCCGTCGGCCGTCAGCGACTGGGCGTACAGGCTTCCGTCGGGCGCGCACATCCAGCCCGCGGGCTGCCCGGGGTTTTGGGCGAGGACCGTCAACTCCCCTGTGGCGATGTCGAGTTCATAGAGGTCGAATTCGGCGGGGCTCCTGTGGTTCAGATGCAGGAAGGCTTTGCCGGGACGGGCGGGGATCGGCTGGAAACCCAGGGCCATCACACCGGGGAAGGGGGTGAGATCGACGGCTTCGGCATCCGGGTCCGCCAAGTCGACCCGGTAGATGTGGAAGTGCTCGTCGCCGTCGCGGTCCTGCTCGTACAGCAGCCAGCGCGGATCACCGCTCCAGTGGTACGTGAGCACGCTCCGGTTGCCGTCCGCCGTCACACAGCGCGGCTCGTCGCCGCAATCCAGGCTCTGCACCCATACGTTGAGCCGGTCCCGCCAGGGGGCCAGGTAGGCGATCCGGGTGCCGTCCGGCGAGATCGAGGCGCGAACGCGGGCGGGCGAGTCGAAGAGCGCCTCGACGGAGAGGCGCGGCGCTTTCTTGGCGGGGGCGCGCATGGGGGTACTCCTCGTGGGGCGGCGGGACTCGCGACGGGTGCCGTCCTCAGCCGATGAGGTCGTCAAGGGGATCGCCGATGGCTCCGCCGGTGGCTGTGCGGATCGCTTCGGCGTAGCGCCGGGCCAGGGCCGGCACGTCCGAGAACTCTGTGAAGTCCTCGCCGGCGGCGAGGACGACGGCACCGATGTGCTCGTCGAGAACCCGTACCGCCGACGCCGCCGACGCTCCGTACAGCCGTATCTCCAAATCGTCGACCGGGCGCCCCAGTCGCTCGCCGACGATCACACACATCTCACGTTCCACCTGGTCGCAGGCCATCAGCCAGGCCGCACGGAGGGCCGGCTCGGTATCGGCGAGGCGGATCATCCTCATCGCAAGCAGTTCGTCCGCGAGGTCGACGGGTGGTGTCGTGTCACCGTTCCTGATGCCGGTCAGTTCGGCGGTCAGATGGTCCTCGAGGGAACGCCGGCGAGGCCAGCGGCGCAGCACGCCCAGCAGGGTGACGACGCCCTGCATGACGATCGGCTCCGCGCAGCTCTCCTTGCTGCGGAAGTGCCGCCAGATGGTGCGCGTCGACAGGCCCACTGCCGCGGCGATCTGATCACCACTGGTCGCCGCGACGCCTTTATCCCAGAACAGGCGCGCCGCCTCCCGGGAGATCTCGAGCCGCAGTCGGGCACGCCGCTGCTCGCTCATCGCGCCGGTGCTGCGCTTGTGGGCCTCCATGGCGCTTTTCGCCCTCCCTCTGCGGTGTCCTCAAGCGACAGTATGTCACTAAGTGACACCCACCACCTGTAGCTGCCCCATGCGCAATACACAGCAGAAGGTAAAAAACTGGGGCAAGCGGTTCCTTGCGCAGCCCTATTGGGGGCGGCCCGCCGAGACCTGTCTCGTGCGCCGTTGGCCCGATCTGTTCGCCACCTGTGTGGCGACGGTCTTCTTCTGGCTGTCGCTCACCCCCTCCCTGGTGCCTCCCCCTGGTTGCTGCAAGGCGTCACCGGCGGGATCACCGCTGCCATCGGGTATGCGGTCGGGGAGCCTGTCGACCTTCGCCACCGTCCACCTACGGACGAAGGTCACCAAGGGGGCCGGCAGCACAGCCGCCGCGCTCGCCATGGTCTTCAACCTCGTCGAGTCCGCCCAGCAGCGACGGCAGGCCGTGAACGCACCCCACCTCGACGCCCTCGTCCACGCCGGAGCCCGCTTCGAGCGCGGCCAGCTCGTCGAGCGAGCCCGGCCTCACGTCGCCTGAGGACCACCAGCATCCGGGCGGTGGTGCTGAAGATCACGCCCGCGGGCGTGCCGGTGGTCGGTTAAGTTCGTGCGACGCACCATCGCCCGAGGAAGCAGCCCGACATGCGCACGACCACGACGCCCACCAGTCCACTCACCCCCGCAACCCTGGCGGAAGGCTGGCGCAAGGCCGGACTCGAAGAGGGGATGGACGTGATCGTGCACTCCTCACTGTCCAGCCTCGGCCCGGTCGACGGAGGCGCGCCCACCGTGGTCGACAGCCTGCGCAGCGTTCTCGGCCCCACCGGGACGCTGGTCGTCCCGACCTTCACGTGGCAAGTCACCGACCCCGATCCCGACCATGTCGGGGTCCCCACCAGCGACGTGTCCAAGCGCCGGGCCTCTGTGCCCGACTTCCACACGAACCTGGACACCACCAGCATGGGCGCCATACCCGATACCGTGCGCGCACTGCCCGGAAGCGTCCGCAGCACGCACCCCCAAGCCTCCGTCACAGCCATCGGCCACCGAGCCACCGAGATCACCAGCCACCAGACGCTGGGCTTCGCCCTCGGCCCCACCTCACCCTTCGGACGGCTACACGACCTGGGCGGGTACATCTTGCTCGCCGGAGTCGGCCACGACCGCAACACCTTCCTTCACTACGCCGAGACCCTCACCCCCAGCCCACGCCTCAAGCTCCGCCGCTTCCCCTACACCATCAACGGCGAGCGCGTGTGGGTGGAAACACTCGATGTCGGCAACGACAACGGCCGGCACTTCCCCACCCTCGGCCGCGAGTTCGAAGAGCAAGCCGGCATCCAGGAGGTCATCGTGGGCAACGCCCGCTGCCGACTCATCCCTGTGCAGGCTCTGGTTGCCTTCTCCGTTCCGCGGCTCACCGAACTACTCGCCACAGACACCACGTCACTTCCTGGCTCCCAAATCCACAGTTCTTGACAATTCCTCCCCACGATCCACGGCCGAGTGCTCACTCCCCCACCAACGGCAGGATCGTCACACCAGTCACGTTCTACCAGGGTGCTACAACAAGATCGCGTTGCGAGCTCTTGGAGAACAACATGGCTACCGGCACTGTGAAGTGGTTCAACGCGGAAAAGGGCTTCGGCTTCATCGAGCAGGACGGCGGCGGCCCCGATGTCGTCGCCCACTACTCGAACATCAACTCCTCAGGATTCCGTAAACTCCAGGAGGGCCAGAAGGTCAACTTCGACATCACCCAGGGCCGGAAGGGCCCGCAGGCGGAGAACATCACTCCAGCCTGAGCCCCGACTCCACGACGCCCGCCCAAGGTCCGCTTGAGGCGGGCGTTCGTGGTGTGCGGAAGCGAAAGTGAGGCTTTTGAGCTTTCGGGCGGCGCCGGCCGCGTGAAATCTGGATGCTCGGGGCAGCGGGGACGAATTGTGAACCGCCCGCGAACGGGTTCGCCAGTTTCATCGACGCGGCCCACAACACGCCTATAAGCGCGGCAGAGTTGGCTTTGCAGAAACTGTTCATCCCGTCCGTTGGATGGCCGCCCCCGCTCCTTCGTCGACCGCCATCACGAAGACGGTCACAAGACGTGAACACAAGGACCTGACGGGGAACTCACCCACTGCAGGAGACCCGCGAACGGCCCACACCCCGCACATCAGCCGGACAACGTCACCCCCTCCGACGCCCTACCCCCTGACGTGACGGCACCATGTTCCTCCCGCCGCAGGTACGGACCGGGGCATGCTGCATGATGCGAGCGATGAACGGATAAGGTTACGGATCTGCATGGTTTCTCTTCAGAGTGAGTTGAGGGCTATTCCGGCTGGGTGACGACGCCCTTGCAGGCGTCGACGTCGTCGTCGGTGCCGGGGAAGGCCGCGGCCTTGACGGTGTTGAAGTTGGAGACGTAGGCGTCATGGACGGCGGAGTCGTCAACCTTCAAGAGCGCCTCGTCGTTTTCGCGCAGGGCGGGGCCGGTGTAGTTGTGACTCCCGGTCCAGACCACCTTGTTGACCGCGCCGTCGTACTTGCCGTCGATCAGCAAGTACTTGGAGTGCATGATGCGTTGACTGGTGGCGGGATTGCCGTCGTGGTCGTCGTAGTAACAGACGGGAGAGAATCCGGTGGCGGAATGCAGTGTCTCCCACGTGCCGGGGATGCCGGTGGCGGAGCTGTCTGCGCTGTCGGTCTCGGAATAGACGAGCTCGACGCTGCATCCGGACTTCTTCAGGGCGATGAGCTTGTCCGCCACGCCCTGCCTGGTCAGCTTGAACATTCCGACCCGTATCTTGGTGTGCCGGGCGGTTCCGTTCGTGTCGGTGTAATTGCACGTGACGTTGTCGAGGGTGTTCCAGATGGTGTCGGTGCTGTTGCCTGTTCCCGGGTAATAGGGAAAAAGGTAGACCTTGTACGGGCTCCAGGGTGCACTGGTGTACTTCCAATTGGCCCAGTCCTTGCCGACGAGCTTTTTGAAGTACGTGGTGTAGGCGCCGAAGAGGCCGGTGTTAGAGGTGACGACGAATGCGTCGTTCCAGAACGCACGATAGGACGACTGCGACATGTTGGAAGACGTCTGCACAACCACGTCACTCGCGCCGTCTACCTGGGAGAAGAGCCAGAACTTGTTGTGGTTGATGGACTTGCCGAACTCCGGCCGCCCCAGACAGGACTTCCCTGCAGGGCACAGGGAGACAAATGAACTCTGAGCGCGGTCTGTGCCGAGAGCAGTCTTGAGGATGCCGTAGGTGGGATCGGCCGGACGGGCACTGACCGTGGTTTCGTCCAGCACGAGCTGGACGGAGACGCCTCGCTGACTGTGCGCGTCGGCGAGTGCCCGGGCGACCTCCTCGTCCCAGAAGTGGTACAACGCCACCTTGATCGACGCGCCGCTCGGGCTGGTGGTGATGTACTGCAGGAGCTTGCTGCGTATTGCCTTCTGCTGGGCCTCGGTGCCGAGCGGATTGTTGAAGATGGGGCCGGATGCCTCGACTGCTGCAGCGCCCCCCGCTGCTGGTGCATCCGCTGACCGGTCTGCCTCTGCGCCGGCTTGGATGCCGGTGGTGAACAGGAGCGTCACCGACAGCGCTAAAGCGCTGCCCCCCTTGCTCCATGCTGCCCGCGACATGTGGTCCCCTCCCAGATGAACAATGGGCCAGGCGCGTTCACTTGACGGGCACAGAGGTGTCTACGTGTGCACGTCAAGTGAACGCGCGAAGGGGATCCTGTCAGACGAGTGCGCCGCGCAACAGACTTCTTGAGAAGCCTCAAATCCTCCTCAGATCCCCCTCGTTGCCCTGCGCCATCTCTCAAATCCGGCTATGCGAACACCGTTCTTCTGCGTTTCCTGCAGCGCGCCGGAGCGTCAGAGAAGAGGGCCGCGGAATGAGGAACGCGGACGAAATGGCAGCCGTTGGCGCAGAAGTGGCGGCAGCGCATCCTCTACGCCCCTGATGCGCCACCACCCGCCGGCCCGGCAGCGCCTGACAGAGCCCGACTAGTCATCGACCACGCACCAGTTCCTGCGAAGTCGTCGGCCCCTCCTGTCCGTTGAGCATTGCCCCTCAAGCGTGTTCCACAAGGCTCTGATCTGGGCACCTCCGGTGCATGGCTGGGGTTTGAGCGCTGAAACGTATGTGGGTGGAGACGTTCACGGGACCGCGGGTTGAGCAGTTCGGTCGGCTGCTGCGAGTGGTCCGAGAGCGGGGCGGGGACAGCCCCTTGCAGGGCCGCACGCGTCCTGATCGTCGCGGTCTACTTCCGCGCCAACCTGACGATGCGGCAGCTCGGACCACTGTTCGGCGTCTCGTCATCGACAGTGGGCCGAGCAATCCAGCGGCTGGGACCGCTCCTTGCACTCGAGCCGACCGCCCGGCCGGCCGATGCCACCGACCGATGGTGGATCGTGGATGGCACCCTCCTTCCGGTCCGTGACCGACAGACTCGAAACCTGGGCGGTCGTCGGCTCGTTGGCCGGCATCAGGATCGCCGTCGTGGTGGGCGCCACGGCTGGCAAGTGATCATGATCTGTGGCCTGCGCCTTCCAGGTTTCTGCAAGGTCTCCACATGCTTCGTGCGCCAGGCTCACCTGTGATGAGGCTCCACAAGGGCTGCCTGCGCCACATTCTTCAGGGGGAAGCATGATGAAGCTCCGCGCGCTGCGCACCAGGGTGGGAATCTCCGTCGCAGCCGTCGCGCTGTCCGGCGCCGGGCTTGGCCTGGCCACCGCGACGCCCGCCTCCGCCACCTATGCGGGCTACTGCAACGGGTGGGTGGACGATGAGATCTCCAACTCCGGGTTCCACGCGAAGCTTCCTGCTTACAACGGGAACGTCAACTGCCAGATGTACAAGGGCGCGAGCCACAACGGCGTCAAGGCTCTGCAGATCACGCTCAACAGGTGCTACGGCCGGAGCCTTACCGAAGACGGAGTCTTCGGCGACAGGACCAGGACCGCACTCATCTACGCGCAGGGCCAAGAGAAGATCGGCACGGACGGCGGCTACGGCACGGACACCCGCACCAACCTCGAGTGGGCCTACCAGTACAGCGGCAACGGTCGTTGGAGCTGCTTCTGACCACGTGGCAACACCTGACCGTACAGACCAGCACAGCCGACTTACGCGAAGGTAGAAGGGGAAAATGTCCAAGCTCCGCGCGCTGCATACCAGGGTGGGAATCTCTGCCACGGTCGTCGCGCTGTCCGGCGCCGGGCTCGGCCTGGCCACCGCGACGCCCGCCTCCGCCGCCTATGCGGGCTACTGCAACAACCAGGCCAGCAAGGCTATGTCCGGGGCCGGCCATCTCGTGGCCAAGCTTCCGGCGTACAACGGGAACGTCAACTGCCAGATGTACAAGGGCGCGAACAGCTCTGCCGTCAAGGCGCTGCAAATCACGCTCAACAAGTGCTATGGCCGGAGCCTTACCGAAGACGGAGTCTTCGGCGACAGGACCAGGACCGCACTCATCTACGCGCAGGGCCAAGAGAAGATCGGCACGGACGGCGGCTACGGCACGGACACCCGCACCAACCTGGGGTGGTACTTCAAGAACACCACGGGAAGCGGTGGTACCTGCGCCTACCTCTGACACGAGCTACGCGATAACGCAGAGCCCCGGAACTGTGAACCCTCTCCGGGGCTCTGCCCGTGTCCCACCAACCGTTGATGAGTCGCTCCGCGAGGTCCGGACCGACTCAGGTGCGAGGCTGGCGGTGACGACGAACAACTCCGCCCAAGCAGTGGAGCGCTACCTCCGGCAGCAGCAACTACAGCACCGTTTCGCCGGCGGCATTCACGGCCACACCCAAAACGTCCACCAGATGCAGCCCGATCCTGACTGTCTCCAGCGGGCGCTCAGCGCCCTTGGCGTACGCCCCGCCGAGGCCCTGATGATCGGAGACACTCCCGCCGATGTTCTCGCTGCCCGGGCTGCCGGCGTCAGCTTCCTCGGCTACGGCGGAGATCCGCACCAGCGGGAACGTCTGCGTGCCGCTGGTGCGGACCTGGTTGTCGAGTCACTGGCCCAGTGCTGGACATCCTTCACGCCGACGAAGACCATCTGGCGACGCAGAGCTGACCGGGCTCCGCATCTCAGGCCCTGCTGGCCCAAGCCCGGTCCAGCAGGATTGCGCAGTCCTCCGCGCCGCTGCGGTCAGCTGACCGCAGCGTGGCCCCGAGCCCGTTCAGTGCTCGACATAGCTGAAGTCGCCCATCGTCCAGGCACTGACGTCCTCGATCGCCACCCGATACATCCCGCCGGTCTCCGGAATCCCCACTGCACCCTGCAAAATCCGCGCCACATGGAAATGCAAATACGTGGGCGACTCCGCCTTGCCCGTAGCCGAGGCGAAGACGGCGGAGAAAGCGCTCAGGCGGTCCGAGTCCGCCAAGACCTCTGACACCCGTTTCCTCCAGACCGCTTCGGGAGCCAGCCGGCCGGTGATGACAGCGCCACCGGCGACCACGGTCACGGACATCTGATTGCTGTGCCCGGACTCCACCAAGGAGGCAACGTCAACGAGCAGTTGATCAGGCTTCGACATGAGCAGAGATTCTAGCCTCCGTCCGGCCGGTGAACTGCAGCAGGTGGCCACACAAGTGAGCGTGGGAGTGCAGGCGGCCGTTCTATGACCATGTGTGCAGGCGTGACGGGCTTGGTTGTCATTGGTGCGTCCTACTCTCCGTCGCCCTTGGCAACCCTGGAGGCAAGCGCCTGCAGAGCCATCAGTTGCGACAACATCGGCGCCGACAACCCGAGCACGCCTGCCAGGCCCTGGTTCAGGCGGAGGTCTTGACGCTCTCCTCCCTAAAGGGAGGAGATTCTTACGGCTCGCGCCGTGAGACTTCCTGTTTCATCGCCGATTGCCCGCCCGGAGAACTCCGTTGAGGTCTTACACCTGCTCCGCAGGCCGACACCGCCCGTCCGGCGGCCAGAAGGTTCTTCGCTGCGTTCACGTCCCGGTCGTGGGTCGTTCCGCAGGCGCATGTCCAAGTGCGGACGTTGAGCGGCAGCTCGTGGTGGCTCGCGCGCCAGCGCGTCTGCGGATGCGGTGGCGCGAGGTGGGTGTCAGCCTTGATAGGCAGGGCGCGGTTCCCACATGAGCGAATCTGCGAGCACAGGCTGCTCAGTCTGGTCTCCCGTCGGATCCGCCCAGGCTGACCTGCGCCCATGCCCTTCCCCACGCACCTCACCTCTGGAGTGTGTCCAGCCATGGGACAAGAACGCTATGGAAACGGCCCCGGTGACAGCGAGCGCACGGCGCCGGACGAGCAGGACTTCCGGGAGCAGGAGCGGTCGGCGCAGGACGGCCAGACCGGCTCTGCAAGTCCGTCTCCGTCCGGACAGGACGACGAGCGCGAGCGGGCCGCGCGCCCGGATCAGGAGCAGCTGCATGAGGAGCAGCGGTCCGAAGCGGACGACAGCCACGACAACTGGGGCTGACCTCGGCAGTCCTGTCACCTCCCCGCCAGTCCGCTGATCAAGTAGCCACCCGCGCGGGGCGACAGGAAGGCTGGGGGCCCCCGGGGCCTCAGCCTTCCTGCTCTATGTGATCGGCTCGCTGCCCGCACTTGTCCAAGAGCTCCAAGGCTCGAGTCGACATTGCGGGTCAGAACATCTCCGACAGCGACCTGGCGACCCCGAACCCCTCGTGTGCCGGCATGTAGACCAGCTCCTGATCGTCCCCGATGAATGCCTCTGCCGCCGCGGCATCGGCAGTGAAAACCACGCGGTCGCAGAACTCCTCGCGGATGTCCCTGCCGTGGATCGGGGCCAGCGTCATCTGCGCGGTAGGCGGGTCAAGGTCCTCCACCCCAGTGGGTGTCACAGTCAGCGTGATGATCCTGCGCGTCACCGGGCAGACCGCGATGACTTCGGCCCGCTGCTGCCCCATCACAATGGGGAACAGCATGGTGTCCTCCGCGCACCAGGCGTACACGCGCCTGCCGGACATATGGACCGCGTGGGGGCGGAGCCTTCCGGTTGGGGTTCGGTCCCAGCGCCATCGAGACGACGTCGCCCTGGTCGTTGTGCTCCAGCAGGAAACCCGTTCTGGCAAGCCGCTCGACAACATCCTCGCCGGGCTCCATCAGGTCCGCGCACAATTCGTTGACCTGCGCACGAGTCAGCGGTGCATCAGACTCCAGGAGCCGGGAGACCACCTGGGCGCCCACCTGGATGCCCCAGTAGGCAATGACCTTCTCGTGCACGCCCTGCGCCTTCGCGTCCATCCTGATCTTCGGAGGGAATCCCCTCCTTTGGGTGGGGAGGGAATCCGATCTCAGGACTGTTCTAAGCCGCAGCCTACGATGGGCGTTTTTGCTGCTCGATGTACTGCTTGACGATCTCCAGCGGTGCTCCGCCGCAGGATCCGGCGAAGTAGGAGCCGGACCAGAACCGGTCGTGCATCGTGGTGCGGTTGATGCGGCCGGTGAACTCCGCCCGCAGGTATCGGGATGAGACGCCCTTGAGGGAGTTGACCAGGTTCGAGAGGGCGACCTTAGGCGGGTAGTGCACCAGCAGGTGTACATGGTCCTCCTCGCCGTTGAACTCGATGAGGTCAGCCTCGAAGTCCTTGCAGACGCTGCGCATGATCTCTTCGCAGCGCGTCAGCATCTCGTCGTTGAAGACTTCGCGCCGGTACTTGGTCACGAACACCAAGTGGACGTGGAGGTTGTAGATGACGTGACGGCCCGGGCGGATGTCGGTGTTGGTTGCCAGCGTGGTGACATAAACCAAGCGTCGTATGCTCAACGAGCCAGACCGAAAGGGGGGTGGGCCGGATGATGCGTGCGTACAAATTCCTCATGCGGCCCACCGTGGGCCGGACTGTCGCGCTCGGCGCGATGCTGCGGGATCACTGCGGCCTCTACAACGGCGCGTTGCAGGAACGTCGTGACGCCTACCGGCACGTCTCGAAGACGAGCATCAAGTACGGGCAGCAGTCCGCGCAGCTCAAGGAGATCCGCGCCTTCGACCCCGAGCGGCACGGCCGGTGGTCGTTCAGCTCCCAGCAGGCCACCTTGCGGCGTCTCGACAAGGCGTTCCAGGCGTTCTTCC
>NZ_JAAKZW010000208.1 GCF_011044995.1 Streptomyces mesophilus
CCTCCTGTCGCGCCACCGGCGGCGCGACAGGAGGTGCGGACGGCGGCACGGGCGGGGGAGCCACCGGCGCGGACGGAAAGGACACGGACGGAGCGGACGGGGCGGCACCGGAAGGCGAGGCACCGGAAGGCAGGGCGCCGGAAGGCGACGCACCCGGAGACGAAGCCGCGCTCTCCTCCTCGTCCACGCTGATCCCGAAATCCGTGGCAAGCCCGGCGAGCCCCGAGGCGTACCCCTGCCCCACGGCCCGGAACTTCCACTGCCCGCCGCGCAGATAGAGCTCGCCCCCGATGAACGCGGTCTCGCTACCCGCCTCGGTCTCGAACCGCGCGAGCTCCGCCCCCGTACCGGCGTCGAGCAGCCGCAGCGTGAGCCCGGCGAGCTGGCCGAAGGTCCCGCCGTCCGCCGATGCGGTGAGCACCACCCGTTCGATGTCCGACTCGAGCCGCGACAGCTGCACCTCGACGGAGTTGGCGACCACGCCCGGCTGCCGTTCGGTGCCCAGATAGCGCACGGCGCCCGAGGCGTGCTCGGGCTGGTTGTAGAAGATGAAGTCGAGGTCGTCGCGCACCCGTCCGGCCGAGGTGAGCAGCAGTGCGGAGACATCGGCGTCGGGGCTGCCCGGCCGGTCCGCCCAGCTGAGCACCGCGCGTACGGAGGCGGCGGGTACCGGGATGTTGGCGCCTTTGCGCATCGGTGTCGTCACCCGGCCCAGTCTGCCGACCGGGCCGGGTGACGGCCAGGGGCCAAGGGCCCCCGCGGGCCCTCAGCCGAGCACGAGCACGGCGGCGATCGCCGGCCCGAACGCCCCGCCCAGCTGGTAGCAGAGCACGAACAGGCCGATGGCGGAGGGCCGTTGCGCGGCAGGCGCCGCCTTGCCCGCGTACACCGACAGGACGGCGTTGCTGCCGGTCGCCGTGAACACCGCCACGGTCGCGGCGACGAGCAGCAGCGGCGCCCGCGCGGCGTACACCGCGGTGAGCGGCGCCAGCGCGCCAAGGACCAGGAACACCCCGTACACCGCCCGCCGGCTCATCCGCACCGACGCGGCGGCGATCCCCCAGGACAGGGCAGAGCCGGCGAGCAGCGCGATCATCTGCCCGATACCGATGGAGCTCGGGGCCCATCCGGCGCGGTCCCCGATCAGCCGCGGCAGGGCGAAGAGCAGCGTGAAGTACGAGGTGGAGACGGCGAGCGCGGTCAGCGCGGCGCCGATGAAGCGGGGCGAGCGGACCACCGCGGCCGGCACCAGGCCCTCGGGCCGCCGCCGCACATGCAGCACGAGCAGCCCGGCCGCGACGAGTGCGGCGAACAGGACGGGGAGCGCGGCACCGGTCTGCGGGATCAGCACCAGCGCGGTGGCGAGCGCGACCACGGCGCCCGCTCCCCGTACATCGAAGGAACCCCCGGGCGCGGGAGCCGACTTGGCGTACCGCGCCACCATCGGCACGGCCACAAGGGAGACCGCCGAGAGGAGCAGCGCGACCCGCCACGAGGCGGCCTCACCGATCAGGGAGCCGAGCAGCGGCCCCGCCGCCCCGAGCACACCGAACCCCGAGGTGATCACCCCCATCCGGCGGGCGGATCCCGCGGCCAGACTCATCGCGACCGCCACGAACCCGGCCCCGCCCAGCGCCTGCGCCGCCCGCCCCACGAGCAGCGCGGGCAGCCAGGGGGCGAGCGCCACCAGCGCGCTGCCCGCGACCACGAACACCGAACTCACACGCAGCGCCGCACGGACCCCGCGCAGGCGCAGCAGTCCCGCGAACAGGGGTGTACCGATCGCCATGGCCCAGGCGAAGGCCGTGACGATCCAGGTCACGGAGGCCGTCGACACCCCCAGTGAACCGGCCGTGCTCGGCAGGATCAGCACCGGTGCGTTGGCACCGGCGGCTATGGGCGCGGCGAGCAAAGCCAGGAGCAGCGCCGGGACTTGACGTGCGGCCACCGCTTCACGCACCGCGCCCGGAGTGACGGACTGGACGGCCATGGCTCCCCCTCAACATTGATTATTTCAACGTTGAGATAAAACCATCGGGTATCGTTCAGCGTCAACTGTTTCAACGTTGAGATATCTCTGGAGGTGCTGTGAGCGACGCGAGCGGTGACGCGGTGGACGCGATCATCGGCCAGTGGGAGGCCGAGCGGCCCGACCTGGCCGACGACCTCTGGCCGGTCCAGGTCATCGGCCGGCTGCAGCGCCTCGGCTGGATCCTGGAGAAGGAGATCAAGGCCTTCGCCGCCGAACGCGGCCTGGAACTGGGCGAGTTCGACATTCTCACCACGCTGCAGCGCTCGGGCCCCCCGTACGAGCTGACCGCCGGCGCCTTCCGCAAGGCCGCCATGGTGACCTCCGGTGCGATCACCAATCGGATCGACCGTATGGAGGCCAAGGGCCTGGTCGAGCGGGTGCGCGACACGGGCGACCGCCGCGCGGTGAAGATCCGTCTCACGGAACGCGGCCATGAGGTGACCCGCACGTTCATGAAGGAGCACCTCGCCAACGAGGCCCGCATCCTCGCGGACTTCGGACGCGAGGACAGCGAGGAGCTCGCGGCCAAGCTGCGCAAGCTCCTCGAGACGCTCGGGGACACGTCGATCAAGTGACGGGGGCGGTCAGCCGCCCGTGCGCAGGTGGCCGGCCGCCCGTCCGCAGCCGGTCAGTCGACCTTCAGCTCGGCCACCGCCGCAGGCTCCGCTCCGGTCTGCACGATCCGCACCCACCGCACCGAAGTCCCCCGCGCAAACGGCACCCACCGCTCCCCGTCCACCGACGTCTCCACCCGGTGACTCCCGCCCGCCGAAACGGACTTCACCGGCCGCACCCGCCCCAGATCCACGCTCAGCGAGGCCCCCGCCCGCTCCGGCTTCCACGCCGTCGCCGCGCTCCCGTCCACCGCGGCCGCCGCGTAAAGACCCGGCTCCTCCGAGCTCGCGGAGGCCGGCCGGCAGCGCGCGAGCGAGCCGCCCGGAGCCAGGTCGGGGCGGCGGGTCTTGAGGACGGCCGGCTCGTCGGCCGTCACCGGGAAGGAACCCTGCGGCGACTCGACCGTGAAGGGCTTACCGGACGTCAGGCGCACGGTCGTCTCGCGCGGCCCCACGTTCACGTCGTACGTGCGCCCGCGCCACGAAAGCCCGTACAGCCTTACCCCTGAAGCGAGTTGAGGCGGCAGCGTCGGGTCGAGGTGCACCGCGTCCGGCCGCATCCGCAGCCCGGTCAGACCGTGCGTGAACACCTGGAGAAAGCCGCCCTTGCCTGTCAGGAAGTCCTGCGCGGGGGAGCCGGCGAGCGGATCGTGCGCACCGGCCTTCTCGCCGCGCGCCTCCGAGAACAGCGCGAACGGGCCGCGCACGAAGGGCCGGATGGAGCGCTGCAGATAGGTGTACGCGGAGCAGCCGGGCTCGCCGATCGCCGCCGCGTCGACCGCGTGCACCGAGTCGGTCATCGCCGGTCCGTCGGGGTCCGTGATCGCCGCGTAGTGGTCGAGCGTCGCGGCGGCGGCCCCCTTCGGCATCGGCCACTCCAGCGGGTACATGAGCAGCACGGTGTCAGCCTGCTTGATCCGCGGATCCTTCAGGCGCTGGAACCCCTCGTACTGCCAGAAGATCTTCCGCCGTGCGTCGTACGGGATCCGCAGCCTGTCCGCGATCCGCCGCCAGGCCGGATCGGGCCGCCCGCCGAGGAGTTCGACGGCCTCGGCGGCGTGGCGCAGCGTGGTGGCCGCGCCCGCGTTGGTGAAGACCGCGTCGTCGACGCCGTTGCTGTACTCGTCGGGCCCGGCCACATCGCGGATCGAGTACGAGCCGTCGTCATTGCGGACGGCCTTGTCGGCCCAGAACTCCGCGATCCCGCGAAGCAGCGGCTCCCCGCGCTCGCCCAGCCAGCGCCGGTCACCGGTCGCGAGCCAGTACTGCCAGGCCGCCAGGGCGATGTCGGACTGGAGATGGACCTGCGTGAGGCAGTGCGGCGGGCGCCAGCTGTGGCACTCGGACCAGAGGTGGCCGTCCGACCCGCTCGTCCAGGGGAAGAACAGGCCCTTGAAGCCGAGCCGCCGGGCGTTGTCGCGGGCGCCGTCCATGGTGTGGAAGCGGTAGTCCAGTACGGGGCGGGCGAGTTCGGGCCGGGTCGCGAGCAGCGGCGGGAACATCCAGGTCTCCGCGTCCCAGAAGACGAGGCCCGCGTAGTTGTCGCTGCTCAGACCGACGGGCGAGAGACTGTCGCGGCCGCCGCGGCGCAGCGCCGTGTACAGGCCGTACTGCGCCGAGCGCGTCCACAGCTGCAGATCCTCGCGCCCCGGCACCTCGATCCGTGAGGACCACAGCCCGCGCCAGGCCGCGGTGTGCGCGGAGAACAGGGCGGGCCAGCCGCGCAGCGCGGCGTGCTGGGAGGTCTGGATCGCGGCCCTGCGGGAGGCCGCGGTGGTCCGCGCGCCGCCGACGCCCACGAACTTCACGGCCTCGTAGGTCTGCCCGGACCGCACGGGGAACTTCGCGGCCTGCGCCACGCTCAACTTCTGTGCCGCACCGCCCGGTTGGATGCGCCCGGGCGCCCGCAGCGTCGAGGCCAGCGCCCCGCGCGTCCCGGTCCCGTCCGCGCGGAAGGCCACGTCGACGGTGGCCCGCCCGCTCGGCCCACCGCCCTCGTGCGCGAGCCGCCGTGCTCCCTGGCCGTCGATCCGGTCGACGACGGTGGCGGTGCCGTTCCAGTGCGGGGTGATCCGCAGCCGCACCGCGCCGCCGCGCGCGTTGTTGCGGTCGGTCAGCACGTCGTAGACGAGGTCGGTGCGGCGGCCGTCGGTGGCGGTCCAGGTGAGAGAGGTCCGCACGAAGCCGCAGCGCAGGAAGAGCGTCTGCCGGTACGCGGAGGTCCTGCCCTGGGCGCCGTACGCCTGCGAGCCCGCGACGAAGTCGAGCGTCGTCCAGTTCGGGAGCGCGGCGACGGCCTGGCGTCCGGACTCCTGGTCGATCCCGTAGAGACCGGCCGCGAACGCACCGTCGTACCGGGGCGTGAACAGCGGCCACCCGGTCCTGCTGTCGGACACCGCGTACCCGTGCCCGCGCGGCGGCACCCGCACCCCGAGCAGCCCGTTGCCCACGTAGGCGTGCGCGGGGCCGGTTTTCAGCGGATCCGTGGAGCTCGGCGTCCAGCCGGCGGACGGCGCGCAGCTTCCGCCGGGGGCCGTACGGTCCGAGGGGTCGGCCGGCCAGGGACGGGCCGTGGCTCCGGCGGCGGGCAGCGCCATGGCGGTGAGGACGACGGCTGCGGTGGCGGCGCACAGTCGGCTGAGGCGCGAGATGGTCACGCGGCCGACCCTAGGAAGCCCGGCGCGCGGCTCCGGGGTGCGCCGCGCGGGGGTCCCACGCACGGGGGTGCGGGTGCGGCCGTTGGCCCCGCACCCCCGGGGTACGGGCCCCGTCGGGGTCCGCCCGTATGGCCGTACGATTCCGGCAGCAGCCAGCGCACACAGCCCAACAGGAGACCGGACCCCGTGGCCATACCCCCGCCGCCCCAGGACAACCCGTATGGCCCGCCGCAGCAGAGCCCGCAGCCACCGCCTTACGGTCAGCAGCCGCCCAACGGCCAACGGGCTCCCTATGGCCAGCCCCCGTACGGTCAGCAGCCCTATGGCCAACAGCCCGGCCAGCCCTACGGTCAGCAACCCGGTCAGCCGCCCTACGGCCAGTACCCCGGCTACGGCAACGGCTGGGCGCCCTACCCCGCCGCGCCCAGGACCAGCGGCTTCGCCATCGCCGCCCTCGTGACCTGCGTGCTCTGCTTCCTGCCGCTCGGCCTGGTCTTCGGCCTCGTCGCACTGCGGCAGATCAAGAAGACCGGTCAGTCCGGCAAGGGCCTCGCGATCTCGGGCCTCGTGGTCAACTCGGTGACGCTGCTCCTCACCCTCCTGTTCTTCGTCAGCGGCGCGGCCTCCGAGTTCTGGGGCGGCTTCAACGACGGCATGAAGGAGGCACAGCAGGAGCAGTCCCTCACGCCGGAGAAGGGGCAGTGCTTCAACGTGCCCGCAGGCGCGGAGGAGGGGTACGTCGAGGAGATCAACATCGTGCCCTGCGCAGGGCCGCACGACAGCGAGGTCTACGGCTCGTTCCGGCTCGAGCACTCCACGTTCCCGGGCCAGGGCACGATCGAGGACCTCGCCGACGAGCGGTGCGCGACCCTGCTCGGCGACTACGTCGTGGACGCGGACGCCCTCGCCGAGAACGTCGTCTCCGACTACATGAGCCCCACTCAGGAGAGCTGGAACGTCGGCGACCGCGAGGTCACCTGCGTCTTCGTGGACGAGAACGGCGGCAAGCTCACCAGCTCGCTGCGCGACGCGGGCGGCACTCCCGGCGACACCCCCAGCGACACCCCCGAGGACAGCTCCGGCGGCACATCCGGCGGCACGGAGCCCGCGGACCCGGGCGCCGAGCCCGCCCCTGGTGAGGGCGCGGACGTCTAGGGCCTGATCCAGCCGACGTCTAGGGCCTGATCCAGCCGACGTCCAGGGCCTGATGCACAAGACAGGCCCTGGTCCGGGGTATAGCAGGGACTAGGTCAACGACGCGCCGTACACAAGCCGTTGACCATGATCGTCATCACTTCGAGTGATTCCCTGGCCTTTGGTTGCGGTCAACAACCCACGGTTGCCAGGCTGTTGCTGTCTGTCAACCTGATGGGAGTGGCCAGTGACGTTCGGTGAGCAGCCCGCGTATCTGCGCGTAGCGGACGATCTCCGGAAGCAGATCGTGAGCGGCACGCTGCCGCCGCACACCCGGCTCCCTTCGCAGGCCCGCATCCGCGAGGAGTACGGGGTCTCCGACACCGTGGCCCTCGAGGCCCGCAAGGTCCTGATGGCGGAGGGTCTGGTCGAGGGCCGCTCCGGGTCGGGCACCTATGTGCGCGAGCGTCCGGTCCCGCGCCGGGTCTCGCGCGCGGCCTACCGGCACCGAGGCGGGCTTTCGCCGTTCCGGCAGGAGCAGGCCGAGGCGGGGGCGCGCGGCACCTGGGAGTCCCGCAGCGAACAGGCCCTGGCGGACGGTGACATCGCCCGGCGGCTCGCGATCGACATCGGCGACCGCGTGATGTGCACCTCGTACGTCTTCCGGGACGCCGGCGAGGCGATGATGCTCTCCACGTCGTGGGAGCCCCTCGCGGTGACCGGCCGCACCCCGGTGATGCTCCCCGAGGAGGGGCCGCTCGGCGGCTGCGGAGTGGTCGAACGGATGGCGGCCATCGAGGTGATCGTGGACAACGTCGCGGAGGAGGTCGGCGCCCGCCCCGGCCTCGCGGAGGAGCTGCATCTGCTCGGCGGAGTGCCCGGCCATGTCGTCGTGGTGATCGAGCGCACGTACTACGCCTCCGGCCGTCCGGTCGAGACGGCGGACGTGGTCATCCCGGCCGACCGCTACCGGGTGGCATACCACTTGCCCGTCAAGTGACCCAGGTCAAGCCGTAGTTGACCGATACCCGGACGCTGTCGTCCGCGGCCTGTGACCGCGAGTTAACCCCGGCCCCAGCCGCGTAACACCGGGTTAATGGTATACCGCTACGGATCGTCATGTCCGGCTCCTACTTTCACCGACCGAACCCGCACTCAGGTCGGTGAAAGCGTGAAGGAGCCAGCATGACGGACACGGTCACCCGCACCGAAGAGGTCAACCCGCCGCCTCCGAAACGGAGTTACGCCAAGCTCGCCGCGGACGAGAGCCGCGAGGACTACTCGCTGCGCTATGCCCCGCACTCGTTCCGGCGCTGGTCGCCGTCGATGGTCGCGGGCACGGCGCTCGGCGGGATCGCCTATCTCGCGGACTTCGCGATCGGCGCCTCGATCGTCTTCACCTACGGCTTCACGAGCGGCGCCGCCTCGATCCTCACCGCGGCGACGATCATCTTCATCACCGGCATCCCGATCGCCAAGGCCTGCGCCAAGTACGGCCTGGACATGGACCTGGTGACCCGCGGCGCCGGCTTCGGCTACTTCGGCTCGACGCTGACGTCCCTCATCTACGCGTCCTTCACCTTCATCTTCTTCGCGCTCGAAGGTTCGATCATGGCCCAGGCCATGCATCAGGCCGTCGGCCTCCCCGTCGAGATCGGCTACCTGGTCACCACGCTGATCGTCATCCCGATCGTCTTCCGCGGCATGGGCGCACTCGCCAAGGTGCAGGCCTGGACCCAGCCGATCTGGATCATCGGCATGATCCTGCCGTTCATCATCCTCGCCTTCGAAGCCCCGGACGCCTGGGGCGCGTTCGGCTCCTTCGGCGGTACGGAGGGTGCGGGCTCCGGCTTCGACTGGATCGGCTTCGGCCTCGGCACCGGTGTGGCGCTCTCGCTGATCGCCCAGATCGGCGAGCAGGCCGACTACTTGCGCTTCATGCCGAAGAAGACCGAGGCGAACAAGCGCCGATGGAATCTGGCCGTTCTCGCGGCCGGTCCCGGCTGGGTGATCATCGGGGCGGCCAAGCAACTCGGCGGCGCCTTCCTCGCGTTCGTCGCCTTGGAAGCCGTAGGAAAGACGCACGCGCTCGAACCCATCGCGCCCCAGCTCGAAGCGCTCAAGCCCTGGCTCGGCTCGGTGGCCCTGCCGGCAGCCGCGGTCTTCGTGATCGTCTCGCAGATCAAAATCAACGTCACCAACGCCTACAGCGGCTCGCTGAGCTGGTCGAACTTCTTCTCCCGCATCACGCACAAGCACCCGGGCCGGGTCTGGTACATCTTCCTGAACCTGGCCATCGCGCTGACGCTGATGGAAATGAACATGTTCGCCGCGCTCAACAAGCTGCTCGGCTTCTACTCCAACGTCGGCATCGCCTGGATCACCGCGGTCGCCGCCGACCTGGTCATCAACAAACGGATGGGCTGGAGCCCCAAGTACATCGAGTTCAAGCGCGCGTACCTGTACGCCGTGAACCCGGCCGGCTTCGGCGCCATGACGATCGCCTCGACCGTCTCCATCCTGGCGTTCTTCGGCCTCTTCGGCGAGTACGCGGAGGCCTTCTCGACCTTCATCGCCGCCGGACTCGCCCTGATCCTCTGCCCGTTGATCGCCTGGGCCACCAAGGGCAAGTACTACCTGGCCCGCCCCAACCCGGTGAACGGCCCGGACGTGGTGATCGAGGACGAGACCGCCACCCACGACTGCGCGGTCTGCGAAACCGCCTACGAACTGCCCGACATCGCCGACTGCCCGGTCCAGAGCGGCCCCATCTGCTCGCTCTGCTGCTCCCTTGACGCCGACTGCGGCGACGTCTGCCGCAAGGCACCGGCCGACGGACCGGTCCTGATGCCGCTGCCGACCGTCCGTACCACCGCTGAACAGGTCTGACCCCAGGGCGACTTGGACACAGGGGGCGCATTCACGGGGATGCGCCCCCTTGGCGATGGCCGATTCGCTACCTCTTTGTGCCATACCCGCTTCGCAGAGTGAAGGTCGGGCGTAGGCTCGGGCATATGCGTAGTGCGGTTTCCCCACCACGCGCGATGCGGCGCGCGTCGAACGGAAGGGCGGGTGAACGATGAACGACAGCAGTCCTCCCCTCCCTTGGCATGTCATACGGCAGGACGACAACGGCAACCGCTACCGCGTCGGCAGGTATGCCACCAGGGCGGAAGCGGAGAAGGTCGTCGCCGGTCTGGAGGCCCGCGGCCACAAGCAGCTCTACTGGGTGGAGCACCTGGAGCGGCGGACCGTCTGAAGCAACCCGACCGGCGGGCCGTCCGGCACCACCGAAACCGTAGGCTCTGGCGCATGAACGAACGGATCGTGGTGGTCGGTGCCGCGCTGTGGCACGAGGGGCGCATGCTCGCGGCCCGGCGCAGCGCCCCGCCGGAGCTCGCCGGCCGCTGGGAGCTCCCGGGCGGCAAGGTCGAGCCGGGCGAGCGCCCCGAGGAGGCGCTGGTGCGCGAACTGCGCGAGGAGCTCGGCGTCGAGGCCGAGCCCGTCGCGCGCATCCCGGGGGAGTGGCCGCTCGGCCGCCCCGGATACGTCCTGCAGGTCTGGTCCGCCGAACTCCTGAGCGGCGAGCCCGCCCCGCTCGAGGACCATGACGCCCTGCGCTGGCTCGGCGTCGACGAGCTGGACGCGGTGGACTGGCTGGACCAGGACCGGCCCGCCGTCGCGGAGGCGGCCCGCCGCCCGCACCCGTAAAGCCCCACGCCCTACCCCCGTAAAGGGGGCTCGAGGGAAGCGAAACCCCAGCTGGCAAGCACCCCCCTACGCCGTTTGTGCCACAGTGCGCTCACGTAAGCGGTAGGCGCTCCTTGATATCGGGTATGTGCTGATTAACCCCATGAAACCGGACAGAGGTTCCGGGTCCCCGCTCCGGGAAGTGATCGGCGTGATCGAGACCGAAGGCGACTGCGCCGAGTGGACCTTCCCCGCCGATCCGACCGCTGTGCGCACCGCCCGGGCCGTCGTCCGCAAGCAGCTCGTCCGCTGGGGTCTCGGCACGCTCGGTGACGTCACGGTGCTGCTCGTCAGCGAGCTCGTGACCAATTCTTTGCGGTACGCCTCGGGCCCCATCGGAGTACGCCTCGTACGCCCCGCCGAAGCACCCGGCGTACTCCGAGTCGAAGTCTCCGATCCGCTTCCGGATCCGCCGCTCGCACGGCATGCCACGCTGGATGACGAAGGAGGCCGTGGCCTGCAGCTTGTCGCCTGCTCGGCCACGCGCTGGGGTACCAGACAGGGACATTCCGGCAAGACCGTCTGGTTCGAGCTGACGCTTCCGGTGCCCGGCCGGGGTTAGAGGCGGCCTCCGCATGGTTAGAAGGTGAACTAGAGCCGATCTCCCTGCGGCGCGGCCGAAAAAGGTTGTCTCGCATGGGAGCTGTGAACGCAGTGTTGCGTGCGGCCGTAGTGCTGGATACTGCGGGCAAGCCGTCGAGAGGTCCGGTCCATGACGGCGAGCTGGAGGGGACGGTCGCGTGAGCGAGATACCAGCCGAGGTGCCTGAGCAGCCCGACGGGCGGGGGCTCGTGCGGGGTGCCGCGGACATTCTGTGGCAGTCGAGCCCGCCCGGTTCGATCTACGACTACATCAAGGTCGCCTCGTTCTCGCTCGGCGCCGACGGCCGGATCGACCAGTGGTCGCTGCGCGCGGAGCAGCTCTTCCATGTCGCCGCGGCCGACGCCGTGGGCAAGGACCCCATCGAGGCCTTCGTCCCGGCCGGTCTCCGCGATGTCGGCCACCGCAGGGTCGGCGAGATACTCGACGGCAAGGAGTGGACGGGCATCGTCCCCTTCCGGATGGCCGAGGACGGCTCGCTCGACGGGGTCGCCGAGGTCTATGTGATGCCGACCGAGACCGAGCAGGGCGAGCGGGGCGCGGTCTGCATCGTGGTCGACGTCCGGGCGCTGCGCCGGATAGAGACCGACCTCGCCGCCTCGCAGGCGATTTTCGGTCAGTCACCCTTCGGATTTCTGCTGTTCGGTACCGATCTACGCGTGCAGCGCGCCAACAAGCGCTTCGCCGCCGTCTTCGGCGGCAACGCCGACGACCACCGCGGCCGCACCGTCCACGACTATCTGCCGCGCGGCGAGGCCGACCGGATGGCCGCCGCGCTCAAGCGGGTCCTGGAGACCGGCGACTCCGTCACGGACATGCAGATCGTCGGGCCCGCGCCCGGCTCCAACGACCGCCGCCACTGGTCCATCAACCTCTACCGCGTGCACAGCGGTACGGGCCGTCCCATCGGCGTGGCCGGCCTCGGCACCGATGTCACCCGCCGCCACGCGGCCGCCCGCGAGGCCGCCCAGTCCCGCCGTAATCTCGCGCTCCTGAACGAGGCCGGCTCGCGGATCGGCAACTCCCTCGACCTGGAGACCACCGCACGCGAACTCCTCGACGTCACCGTCCCGGTCTTCTGCGACCTGGCCTCGGTGGACCTGTACCAAGGTCTGCTCGACGGCGACGAGACCCCGCCCGGACTCGCCGACGGCAGCGCCGAACTGCGCCGCGTCGCCTTCTCCAGCGCGGTCTCCGACGGCCCGCTCGACGACTGCGGCGAGCCCGTCACCGTCGGCGCCCTGCACCGCTACTCCTTCAACTCGCCCTGCGCGGACGCCCTGCGCACCGCACGCCCGGTCACCATCCCGCGCACCGAGGGCGGCATGGTGCGCTCCACGCTCGCCGTGCCGATGGTCGCGCACGACACCGTGGTGGGCCTGGTCCGCTTCTCGCGCACGATGGGCAGCGAACCCTTCTCGGAACGCGACCGCACGCTGGCCGTCGAGCTGGCCGCCCGCGCCGCGGTCTGTATCGACAACGCCCGCCTGTACCGCCGCGAGCACGAACGCGCCCTGATCCTCCAGCGCTCCCTGCTCCCGCCCGGCGACCCCGAGGCCGCGGGCCTGGACATCGCCTGCCGCTATCTGCCCGGCAACGCCGCCACCGAGGTCGGCGGCGACTGGTTCGACGTGATCGAACTGCCCGGCCACCGCACCGCCCTGGTCGTCGGCGACGTGATGGGCCGCGGGCTGCGCGCCGCGGTCGCCATGGGTGAACTCCGTACCGCCGTACGCACCTTGGCCCTGCTCGACCTCGAACCCGCCGAAGTCCTCGCCGCCCTCGACGAGATCGCCCGCGGCCTCGGCTCGCCCACGCCCTGGGGCCAGCACCCGCACTCACCCCAGTCGACCCGGCGCGCGCTCCAGGGCCGCGACATCGACCCCTCCGAGGTCTACCTCGCGACCTGTGTCTACGCGGTGTACGACCCGGTCACCCGCCGCGTCACCTTCGCCAACGCCGGCCATCTGCCGCCCGTGCTCGTCGAGCCGGGCGAGGAGGCCCTGATGCTCGACGTACCCCCGGGCATGCCGCTGGGCGTCGGCGGCGAACCCTTCGAGGAGGTCGAAGTCCAGCTCCCGGAGGGCGCCTTGCTCGCCCTCTACACGGACGGACTCGTCGAATCCCGCGAACACCCCCTGGACGAAGGCCTGCGCGCCTTCCGCTCCGCGATCACGGACCCGTCCCGTGCGCTGGAAGACGTCTGCGACCACGTCCTCAACACCCTCGACACCCGCCACGGCGAGGACGACATCGCCCTGCTCATGGCCCGCGTCCAGGGCCTGCCCCGCGAGGCGGTCGGCGACTGGACCCTGCCCCGCGAGGCACGCTCGGTGGGCCGCGCCCGCGAACTGGCCCGTGCCCAGCTCGCCTCCTGGGACCTCGAAGCCCTCGTGGACACCACGGAGCTGCTGGTCAGCGAGCTGGTCACCAACGCCCTGCGGTACGGAGAGGGCGAGATCAGACTCCGGCTCCTGCTCGACCGCACCCTGGTCTGCGAGGTCTGGGACGCGGGCCTCGTCCAGCCGCGCCGCCGCCGCGCCCGCGACACCGACGAGGGCGGCCGCGGCCTCCAGCTCGTCGGCCTGCTCAGCGCGTCGTGGGGCGCCCGTCGCACCCCGCGCGGCAAAACGGTGTGGTTCGAACTGCCGCTCCCGGACGGCGGCTCACCGTCGGAGCCTTCTGTGGACGCGCTGTTGAGCATGTTCTGATCACCGGGGGCCGGGACCTGGTTCCGTCCCGCTCGGCTTCATCCATAGGATCACTCCATGTCTGCTGACGCCCGCGTGACCCGGTCGACGTTCCGCCGCATCCAGTCGATAGCGGCGCCCCGCCCGCTGCCGGAACCGCCCCCGCGGATCTGGTCGGACGAGGAGTGGGGGCGGATCCAGCTCGGCTACGCGGCGCGGGGCATGGACGAGAAGTGGAACGTCTTCGCGGAGGGCGAGGTGGTCTTCCTACACCGGAGCTGGACCGGTCACGGAGTCTTCGAGGCGACCTTCACGCCGGTCGACGGCGGCGGACGGCGGATCACAAGGGCCGTGGTCGAAGGCGACACCGACCGCTACCGGGGTAGGGACGATGCCTTCGACTGCGTCATGCTCGAGCTGGTGATCAGCGCCATCGTGCTCGGCGAACCGGCGACCGATCTTCGCTCGAAGCTGGTGGAGCTGACGCAACGGAAGTCGCCCTCCGCCGATGCTGCGGCCGGGGTGATCCAGCACAGCGCCTTGGGGCTGCGCTCGGATTCCTAGCCGGTCGACGCCCGAAGCTGATCGACGCCCGAAGCCGGTCGACGTCCCGAACTCCTAGCCGGTCAGGACGTCGCCTTCATCGCCGCCAGCCGGGCCTCGATCTCCGCCTGATCGCCCAGCGAGTCCAGCTGCTCGAACTGCGCGTCGAGCGACGAGGCGGCCAGCTCCTGCTTACCGAGCGCCCGCGCCTCCTCCCGCCGCACCTTCTCCTCGAACCGCGACAACTCACTCGTCGGATCGAGCACATTGATGTTCTGGGCCGCGTCCATCATCTGGTTCTGCGCCTCGGCCGTCTTCGAGCGCGCCACCAACTGATCGCGCTTGGCCTGCAGTTCGCTCAGCTTGACCTGCATCTGGTCCAGGCCCGACTTCAGCTTCTCGACCACCTCGGTCTGCGCCGCGATCGTCGGCTCCGCGTCCTTCGACTCCTTCTCGGACTGCAGCTGCCGCTGCAGCGCCACCTTGGCGAGCGCGTCGAACTTGTCCGCGCCGCCGGAGTCACCGGCGGACCGCAGCTGGTCGGCCTTCTTGCTGGCCGCGAGCGCCTTGCCGCCCCACTCGCCGGCCGCGTCCACATCTTCCTTGTGGTCCTGTTCGAGCAGCCGCAGATTGCCGATCGTGGTCGACACCGCCTCCTGCGCCTCACGGATGTTGTTGGTGTAGTCGCGGATCAGCTGGTCGAGCATCTTGGCCGGATCCTCGGCCTGGTCGAGCAGCGAGTTGATGTTGGCCTTCGCGAGCTGGGCGACACGGCCCAGGATGGTCTGCTTCGTCATCGCAGTGAACTTCCTTTACGGGTACGTGAGTTCCGGACCGCGTACGGAGGCCGGGGAGGCCTCCCGTACGCACAAACCTCGATCAGAAGCGCCCTCCACCGCCCATCCGCCCC
>NZ_JAAKZW010000209.1 GCF_011044995.1 Streptomyces mesophilus
GTCATCCGTCATCCCCCGCCCGCAACACCCGCGCCAGATCCACCCGTCCGAGATAGCGGGCGGCGAGCGTGACCACGCCGCAGATCAGGACGGTCGTGGCGCCCGCCGTGAGCAGGACCCGCCCCCAGGGAACCTCCGTGGCAAGCGCGGGGAACACCGGGCGCCCGCCCGCGTCCACCGTCACCACCGGCATGATCAGCAAGGCCAGTACCGCACCGAGGACGGTGCCGAGCACGGCCGCCACCGCGGCGAGGCCCAACTGTTCCGTCCAGAGATACGCGGCCAGTTGACGCTTGCGTACCCCGATCGCCCTGAGCAGGGCGAACTCCCGGCTCCTGGAGCGCGCGGCCAGCGCGGTGTGCAGCGTGAACGCCACGACGGCGAACGGCGGCGCGAGCGCCAGGCACAGCGCGAGCGCGGCCTTGGCTCCGCGCCGCAGTGGATCCGCCGCCAACTCCGCGCGGGCGGTGGGCACATCGAGCGCCTTGCCGAGCCGTGGCGCCGCGCGCACCGCCCGGGCCGCCGCCTGCGCCCCACCGTCGTCCGTACGGGCCCACCAGAAGCTCTCGGCCCCGGGCGCGCCACCGCTCAGCACCAACTGGGCGGTGAGCGCCCGCGAGTCGACGAGGAGCCGCGGCTGGTCCCGGTTGAGGTCGCCCGGCACGGCTTCGATCGTGCCGATGATCTTCAGCCGGGCGCTCCCGCCTGCCGGCTGCCGTACGGTCACGGTGTCACCGACGTCGGCGATCCCGGAGGCGAGCATCCTGGCGTCGGCCAGCGCGGGCGCGGGCGGAGGCTTCGCCTCGGGTGCCTCGACAGCGAGCCTGATCGCCCGCACGGGGAAGGGGAGCTCGGTGTCGGGCCCCCGCAGGACCGCTTCGATCAGCAAGCCCGGACGCTCGAGAGCCGTGGAGCACAGCACCGGCCCCGGTGCGTCGCCGGGACGGTCACGCGGTTCGGCGTCGGGGCAGCCGGCCACCTCCAGGTCGGGTGCGGGCGTGAACAGGTCACGCCAGCGCCCGGGTTCGACCAGCTCGTGCACCTCGTCCACCACCAGCCGGTAGGTGCGCCGTACCGTCTCGTCCGGCATGGCGAGCCCGAGCTGCACGAGTCGGGTGGCGCCGGCCGGCACGGGAAGCCGCACCTTACGGGCCGCCGCGCCCTCCGTCAGCTCGACCTCTCCGGCGTGCACGCGGCCGTCGCCGCCCGCGAAGTACGCCGACAGCCGTACGGGGTCGGCCATGCCGGGTCCGTCGGCGACAAGGCTTACCCGCAGGGAGAGTTCTTTCGGGGCGCCGATCAGGCGCAGCCCGTGTTCGGGGATGCCCGCACCCAGCCGCGCACGGTGCTCGGCGTCCAGGGAGGGGAGCGCGTCCGCCCCGGTGTGTACGGCGGTGACGCCCACCGACTCCTGGGCGACCGAGGCGTCCACCTCGATCACCGGTGTCACGGCCCGCACCCCGGGCAACCCCTCGTACGCCGCACTGCGTTCCTCCCCGGCGAGCCGGTCGGACGGATCGATCCGCAGGTCGGAGCCGACCCGGAAGGCCGCCTGGTCCTGGTCCCCGCGGTCCAGGATCACCAGCGCGGTCGAGCTCAGCGAGGCGACGGCGAGCGCGAGCGTCACCACGAGCGCGGGCCCGGCGTGCCCGGCCGCGCGCCGCCCCAACTGCCAGCCGCCGAGCGGCAGTACGAAGCCTGCGCCGCGCTGTGCGAGCGGGTCGAGCAGCCGGGCGGCGGGCGGCAGCAGCCGCAGCACGAGCAGCGCGGCAGCGGCGGTCATCACCACGGGGGCGAGGACCAGGACCGGGTCGACCGTCGAGGCGCTGCTGACCGGCGAACGGTACTGGCGCAGCTGCAGCCAGCCGAGGACGGCGACCGCCGCGAGCACCACGTCCGCTCCCAGCCGCTGCGCCGCGGCGAACCGCGCGGGCCGCCACCGCAGCCGGCTCACGGCCTGCCGGTCGCGTACGGACCGTACGACGGGCACGAGTACGGCGACGCCGTGCACGAGGACCGCGAGCGCGGCGGCGGTCCAGCCGGCGGCGAGCAGCGCGGAGCCGGGCAGTTCGCCCTCCGCCAGGCCCGTGCGCCGCAGCAGGGCGAGCAGCGGCCCGGCGAGGAACGGTGCGGCGATCCCTGCGGGCACGGCGAGCACCGCCCACTGCGCCGCGGCCCCGGCGGTGAGACGCCACGTCCCCGCGCCGCGCGCGGCGAGCAGCGCGAGCTCCGCCCGCTGGTGTGCGGCCAGTTGGCGTGCGGTGAGCATCAGGGCGGCCAGGGCCAGGGCGGCGAGCAGCGACGCGGGGATGTAGAGACCGGCCCGCGATACGGCGATCGGTGTCTCGAGCCGGTCGAGGGCGGGCCCGAGCCGCGAGGAGAACTGGAGTTCACGTCCCTCGGGCGGCACCTTTCCGCCGAACAGCGACAGCATGGGGTCGCTGCTGCGGAAGGCGGCCGCCCGCCCGCTCAGGCCGTCGATGTCGGAGAGCCGGAACCGCTCGGCGTCCGGCACGGCCAGCCACGACCGGACACTGTCCCCGGCGAGCTGCGGTGTCCCCGTGATCGTGGCCGACGGGACGACCGCCAGGGTGTCGGTCCCGCCGAACATGCCGGTCAGGCTGCGCCACAGCGCGGCGGACTGCGGCCGGGGCCGGTAGATCCCGGTCACCTCGACCGGCAGCCGCTTACCGCCCGTCGTCTGTACGGCGAGGGTGTCGCCCGGCCGGGCCCCGAGCTCCACGGCGAGCGGCTCGGGCAGCGCCGTTTCGGCCGTGCCGCCGGACCGCGCCCCGGGCAGCCTGCCGCTCACGACCTCGGCGTGCTCGCGTACGGACTCGAGGGAGACGAGGGCCAGCGTGACGTCGCCGCGTATCTGTCCTTCTGCATCGGCGACCGAGAGCTCGGTGGCCTGGTTCTTCGGCACGCGCAGGGCGTCATAGGTGCGCTGCGGTACGTCCCCGTACGCCCGCGCCAGCGCTCCGCGGACCGCGGCCCCGATCCGCTCGTCCGTCTGCGCGCTGCCGGGCGCGAAGGGCCCGCTCACCGAGACGACCGCGTCCTCGTCCGCCGCGAGCCGCTGCCGCGCGGCACCGAGGACGGCCTGCTCGGTCAGCGCCGCCAGGGCGGCCAGTACGGTCGCGGCGAGCAGCACGGCAAGTCCGGCCGCGCCGAGAACCAGGCCGTGATGTCGCCCTCGGCGCACCACGGCAGGCGTGAGCCCGCTCCCCCGCACTGATCACCCCCGTGTCGAGGGCACAGTATGGGCTGACGCCGACGAGCCCCGCAATGGCCGTGCGCCCCCTCAACTCACCCACACGTGCCACTCCTTGCCCACCCGCACCATGGAACGGCACCCTCCGTCCACCGGGCTTTCGGCCCCCACCCACGCGTGAGGGCCGCACCCTTCCAGGAAGGATGCGGCCCTCACGTAGAACGAAAAACCTCAGCGGACCTCGGTGATCTCCGGTCCGCGCTGCAGCTGGCCCATGCCGCCGGAGAAGCGGGACTCGGCCTGGGACTCCTCCTTGACGCCCTCGGGCACCATCTGGGCGTCCTCCGGCAGCTTCAGGACGATCGGGTCGCGCGGGGCCATCGGACCCTCGCCGCGCACCACGACGGTGTCGCGGAAGATCTGCTCGAGCAGCCCGGCGGCCTGCGGCTGCACCGCGCCCTGGCCGGAGATGACACCGCGCAGGAACCAGCGCGGCCCGTCCACGCCGATGAAGCGCACGACCTGGACACCGCCCGTGCCGTCCGGCAGCTGGACCGGGACCTGCGCGCGCAGCTCCCAGCCGAGCGGGCCCTCGACCTCGTCGATCACACCGCCCTGCTTGGTGATGCCGGAGGCGATCTCCTCGCGGACCTCGCCCCAGATGCCCTCCTTCTTGGGGGCGGCGAAGGCCTGCAGCTGAACCGCGCTGTCCTGGAGCACCACGGTGGCCGCGACGATGGCGTCACCGGCGACCTCGACGCGGAGCTCCATGCCCTCGACACCGGGCACGAACAGACCGCCCAGATCGACCCGGCCCTCGGCGGGCCTGGTGACCTCGGAGACGTCCCAGGGCCCGTCGGGGCGCGGGGCCGGCGGCAGGTTCACCCGTCCCGGTGCGCCCTCCTCGTCGGCCGAGGCCTCTGACTGCGGGTCCAAGTCCTCGACCTGCTCGGTCTCGCCTGTCGCAGCCTCGGCCGCGTCCTTCTTACGACGTCCGAACACGTCACTGTCCTTCCCGGTCGGATACGACCGAAGCGTATCGATTCCCACCCTTGTCGGCGGCCGTACCGCCCGCGTCGCCGTCCACCGCGGCATGGCCGCCCGTGGACCCGAAGCCCCCCTCGGCCCGCGCCGATCCGGGAAGCTCCGCCACCTCGTGGAAGCGGACCTTCTCGACCTGCTGGACGACAAGTTGGGCGATCCGGTCGAAGCGCTCGAACCGCACGGTCTCGCGCGGATCGAGATTCACCACGATCACCTTGATCTCCCCACGGTACCCGGCATCCACGGTCCCCGGAGCATTCACCAGAGCCAGTCCGCAGCGTGCGGCGAGCCCCGAGCGCGGGTGCACGAAGGCCGCGTACCCATCGGGGAGCGCGATAGCCACACCGGTCGGCAGTACCGTCCGCTCCCCGGGGGCGAGTTCACAGGCTTCAGTCGTACGGAGGTCCGCACCGGCATCGCCCGGCATCGCGTACGCGGGCAGCGGGACCTCGGGGTCGATGCGCCGGATCCGCACGTCGAGGGGCGGGTTGCTCACGGGTTCACCTCGAAGGCACGTGCGCGCCGCCGCTGATCGGGATCGCTCATCGCGGCGTTGATCTCCTCGGGCCGTCCGTTGTCGATGAAGTGGTCGACCTTCACCTCGATGAACAGCGCGTCGGCCCGCACCGCGATCTCACCCTCGGGTCCGCCGATCCGCCCCACGGCCGTGGAGTAGATCTTGCGTCCGGCCACCGCGGTGACCTCGGCCTCCAGGTAGAGCACCGTGTCGACGGGCACCGGCCGTACGAAGTCGGTCTCGAGCCTTCCGGTGACCGCGATCGCGCGCAGCAGCCAGTTCAGCGAGCCGAGCGTCTCGTCGAGCGCCGTGGCGAGCACACCTCCGTGCGCGAGGCCCGGAGCGCCCTGGTGCTCGGGCTTGACGGTGAACTCGGCGGTGATCGCGACGCCTTCGGCGGCCCGCGCCTGCAGTTGCAGTCCGTGCGGCTGTGCGTCGCCGCAGCCGAAGCAGTGCGCGTAGTGCGCACCGAGCAGTTCGCCGGCGGGCGGTGCGTCGGGGTGCCGCACCGGCGCCGTGGCGTCGTCCGGGGGCGTCAACGATGGTGTTCGTCCACTCACAGGCGGAGACCTTACCCGCGCAACCTCGCGCCTTGAGCACCATGCCAAGCTTGACCCATGCAGCAAGCCACCGAAACGTACGACGAACGCCTCACCGCTCCCCGCTCCTGGTGGGTGATCGCCTTCTTTGTGGGCATCTCGTGCGCCTTGATGCTGCTGCCGCTCGGCACGCTCCCGATGCTCGGCGGTCTGATCGGCGGCGCGGCCCTCGCGTCGGTCCTGGTCAGCTCGTACGGCTCGGCCCGCGTCCGCGTCGTGGCCGGCTCCCTGGTGGCGGGTCAGGCCCGGATCCCGCTCACGGCGCTCGGCGCCCCGGAGATCCTCGACCCGGAGGAGGCCCGCGCCTGGCGCATGCACAAGTCGGACCCGCGCGCCTTCATGCTGCTGCGCAGCTACGTGCCGAGGGCAGTACGCATCCCGGTCACGGATCCGGCCGACCCGACTCCTTACGTGTACGTGTCGACCCGTACGCCCGAGCGCCTGGTCGACGCTCTGACGCGCTAGCGCCGGACGGGACTCCAGGGCCTGTCCGGCAGGCCCCAGCCCTCGAGGTCTTTACGTTCCGAGCTCTTTGCGGTCGGTCCCGGCCAGCGGATTCAGTGGATCCAGCGGGTTCACGGGCCGCTCAAGGGGCGGCAACGCGTCCAGCGTGTCCCAGGGCACCTGATGTGCCCGCAGGTCCTTACGGACCTTCTCCGCCAGCTTCTTCGTGTCGCGGCGGTTCATCACCGCACCCACGGCGGCGCCGACCATGAACGGCATCAGGTTCGGCAGGTTGCGCACCATGCGCTTCATGATCTGCTGCCGCAGCTCGCGCTTCACCTGCCCGCCGAGCGCCGCGTTGATCGTCTGCGGCTTCTTCACGTCGATGCCGCGCTCCTCCGTCCAGGAGGTCAGATAGGCGGTGGAGCGGGACTTGAGCGCACCGGGCGGCCGCAGCCCGTACACCTCGTGCAGTTCGGCGATGAGCTTCAGCTCGATCGCGGCCACCCCGGTGATCTCGGCGGCCATCTCGGCCGGCATCGCGGGCGGCACCGGCAGCATCGCCGCGACACCGACTCCCGCGCCGACGGTCGATGCGGCGTTGGCCGCGCCGGCGACCAGCTTGTCGGCGAGCTGCTCGGGGCCGAGACCCGGGAACTGCCGCCGCAGCGTGGCGAGATCACGTACCGGAACGCGCGGCGCGTTCTCGATGATGCGGTCGGCGAGATAGCCGATCCCGGCCTTGGCGCTCGCCTGGCCCTTGCGTACTCCCTGTTTGACCTTGTCGAGCCTGCGCGACGGAGCGACGGCGCTGGCGTCGCCGTCCGTCGTGGAGACCTCTGTGCCCGCTGTCACGGGCGCGACGGTGCCCGCTGCTGCGGGCCCTTGTTCGGCTTCCGTGGCCTCGAGCGAGGCCGGGTGGCCCCGCTCGTCGTCACGTGCGCCTTCCGGCGGTGCGGACGTCTGCGAGCCGTCCGCCTTCCACTGCTTCGAATGCCGCAGCCGGAAAAGTCGCTTCCGGGGCGGGGTCGAGCCAGTCACGGCCGACCCACGCCTCAGTCGCAGTCGCGGCAGATGGGCTGGCCGTTCTTCTCGCGGGCCAGCTGGCTGCGGTGGTGGACCAGGAAGCAGCTCATGCAGGTGAACTCGTCCGCCTGCTTGGGCATGACCCGGACGGCCAGTTCCTCGTTCGAGAGGTCTGCGCCGGGCAGCTCCAGGCCTTCCGCGGCCTCGAACTCGTCGACGTCGACCGATGAAGTCGACTTGTCGTTCCGCCGGGCCTTCAGCTCTTCGATGCTGTCGGACTCGACGTCGTCATCGGTCTTACGTGGGGTGTCGTAATCCGTTGCCATGTCGCTCTCCCCCTCTGGGTGTCTGCGGTGTCTCCAGCGCACGTAACGCGTGAGAGGCCGGACTTGTGCCCGACCCGAGGCGGAGATTTTGCCTCACATCAAGGTCTGTTACTCAATCGACACCCAACCGCCCCTCCCAAGAGGTGATCGTTTGGATGGCGATGGGGACCGTACACGGTCCCTTTTTTCCACTCCACGGGCGCCACCCCGTGTACTTCCCGTGATCAAGACCCCTGAAAACCCTGGATTTTCCGGGCTTTCCGACATCTACGGCGATCACGGAGAGTAGATGGCCGAAAATTCGCCCCTGTGATCGATTCCACACGGCCTCCTCGGGCTCAGGTCCCGAAAATTCCGCTAAAAGCGAACTTCGCGGCGGATCCGCGACAGCATCTCAGATCGGCAGGGTGACTCGCATCACGAGACCACCCCCCTCACGCGGCTCGGCGATGATACGGCCCCCGTGGGCCCGCGCCACCGACTGAACGATCGAGAGGCCCAGTCCGACACCCTTGTCGCTCCCGGTCCTCTCCGTACGAAGACGCCGGAAGGGCTCGAAGAGGTTGTCCACCTCGTACGCCGGCACCACCGGTCCCGTATTGGACACCACGAGCACCGCCTGTCCGTGCACGGCCTCCGTGGTGACCTCCACCCAGCCGTCTTCGGGGACGTTGTACCGCACGGCGTTCTGGACGAGGTTGAGGGCGATGCGCTCCAGGAGCACACCGTTGCCCTGGACGACGGCGAGAGCGCGCTCTCCGCGGATCTCGACGCCCTTCTCCTCGGCCTCGGGACGTACCTGGTCAAGGGCGCGCGAGGCGACCTCGGCCAGGTCCACGGGCTTGCGTTCGACGATCTGGTTGTCGCTGCGGGCGAGCAGCAGCAGGCCCTCCACCAGCTCCTCGCTGCGCTTGTTGGTGGACAGGAGCGTCTTGCCGAGCTGCTGGAGCTCGGCGGGCGCGCCGGGGTCCGACAGATGCACTTCGAGGAGCGTGCGGTTGATCGCCAGGGGCGTGCGCAGCTCGTGCGAGGCGTTGGCGACGAACCGCTGCTGGGCCGTGAAGGCGCGCTCCAGACGGTCGAGCATCTCGTCGAAGGTGTCCGAGAGCTCCTTCAACTCGTCGTCAGGACCGTCCAGTTCGATCCGCCGGGTGAGATCCGAGCCGGCCACCTGACGGGCGGTACGGGTGATCCGGCCGAGCGGCGCCAGGACGCGTCCGGCCATCGCGTAGCCGAAGCCGAAGGCGATGACGCTGAGGCCGAGCAGGGCGAGCAGCGAGCGGCTGAGGAGGTCGTCGAGGGCCTTCTGTCGCTGGTGGTCGAGGCAGATGCGCGCGGCGTCGTTGAAGGTGTCGACGGTGGGGAACTTGCGGTCCGCGAGTGCCGGACAGGCGCTTGAGTCGATCTTCACATCGCCGCTGATGATCTTGAAGGGCATCTCGTTACCCACGTGCACGGCCTGCGCGGCCAGCAAGTAGATGATCGAGAGCAGCAGGATCCCCGCGATCAGGAACATCCCGCCGTACAGCAGGGTGAGCCTTATGCGAATGGTCGGACGGAGCCACGGGAACGGCGGCTCGGTCTTGTGGGGGTCCCACGTCGGTTTGGGCGGCGCCGATGGAGGCGCCGGGGAGGCGGCCATGGAGGGATCAGATCCGGTAGCCGGAGCCGGGGACCGTGACGATCACCGGGGGCTCGCCGAGCTTGCGGCGCAGGGTCATGACGGTCACGCGGACCACGTTCGTGAACGGGTCGGTGTTCTCGTCCCAGGCCTTCTCCAGGAGCTGCTCGGCCGAGACCACCGCGCCCTCGGAGCGCAGCAGCACCTCCAGAACGGCGAACTCCTTGGGCGCGAGCTGGATCTCGTTGCCGTCGCGGAAGACTTCCCGGCGGTTCGGGTCGAGCTTGATGCCGGCCCGCTCGAGGACGGGCGGCAGCGCGACGGTGGTGCGCCGGCCCAGCGCGCGTACGCGCGCGGTGAGCTCGGTGAACGCGAAGGGCTTGGGCAGATAGTCGTCGGCGCCCAGCTCCAGGCCCTCGACGCGGTCGCTGACGTCGCCGGACGCGGTGAGCATCAGGACGCGCGTGGGCATCCCGAGCTCGACGATCTTCCGGCAGACGTCGTCGCCGTGCACGACGGGCAGGTCACGGTCGAGTACGACGACGTCGTAGTCGTTGACGCCGATGCGTTCGAGGGCCGCGCCGCCGTCGTACACGACGTCCACGGCCATGGCCTCGCGGCGCAGTCCGGTGGCCACCGCATCGGCGAGCAGCTGCTCGTCCTCGACGACGAGTACGCGCACGTCGCAGTCCCTTCTGTGAGCCCGGAGAGCGGGCTGAATCCTGATGAGCCCGCTGGGCAGAGGGCCGCCTCACCGACCGCCCTGCCGCATGAGCGACAGGTTCCGGTCACATGGTGATGTCTCCATCCTGCCCCTTTGGGCCGTAAACCGGCTGTAAGACGGCCACAGGCGCCCGGCCGCCCGCCCGCAGGCCCAGGTGACGGCTGACGTGATTGACGGCCCTTGTACGGGAATCAAGAGATCCCTCCGCAGGTTGAGGTTTCCGCGACAGGAACCCAGGGGAGGACGGCCTTACACCCGCGATCACTCTTTGCAAGTGGCACGCCACGAACCGTTTTTGTGGAGCGGCACCCGCACCGCATCCGTCGAGACGGCAAGAGACGTGATCGCCCCTTCCCGAGGGCACACCCCCGTGCCACCGACACTCGACCCACGACGAGGGGGCGCACCATGGACGCATTCACCGCAGGGCTGCTGCAGCGCATAAAGGCCACGGAGACGGACCTCACGCGGGCACGTGAGGACGGCGACGACTTCCTCGCGGAGGTGGAGCAGGCCGAGCTCGACGACCTGCACCGCCTCGCTGCCGAGCATGGCGTACAGGTGGCCTAGCGCCTGTTCGCCGTACCCATTGCCATACGAAGGGGCCCGCCGCATCCGATGCGGCGGGCCCCTACGTATGACAATGGGTCAGTCGTGCCAAGCACCCAGCCGGTCCAGCTCTTCCTGGAGCGGCTCGAAGACGCCCGGTGTCGCCGCGACCGTCAGATCGTTGGACGGGCGCTCGCCGGGGCGGCCGCCGGTGAGGGCGCCCGCCTCACGGGCGATCAGGTCGCCCGCCGCGAGGTCCCAGGGGTGCAGGCCGCGCTCGTAGTAGCCGTCGAGGCGTCCCGCGGCCACGTCGCACAGGTCGACCGCGGCCGAGCCGCCGCGCCGGATGTCGCGGAGCAGCGGGATCAGTCGGCCGGCGACCTCCGCCTGGTGGGCGCGGACCTTCGCGACGTAGTTGAAGCCCGTGGAGACCAGGGCCTGGTCCAGGGGCGGCGCGGGGCGGCAGGCCAGCCTGCGTTCACCGACCCAGGCGCCGGTGGCCCAGGCTCCGTGCCCGCGCACCGCGTAGAACGTCTCGCCGCGCATCGGGACCGTGACGACGCCGACGACGGTCTGGCCGTCCTGCTCCGCGGCGATGGACACGGACCAAGTGGGCAGGCCGTAGAGGTAGTTGACCGTGCCGTCGAGCGGGTCGACCACCCAGCGGACACCGCTCGTGCCCTCGGTCGAGGCGCCCTCCTCGCCGAGGATGCCGTCGTGCGGGCGGCGCTCGGCGATCAGGCCGGTGATCAGCTTCTCCGCCGCGATGTCCATCTCGGTGACGACGTCGATGGGACTCGGCTTGGTCGCGGCGACCGCCAGATCGGCCGGACGCCCGTCCCGCAGCAGCGTTCCGGCGCGGCGGGCGGCCTCCTGGGCGAGGGCGAGCAGTTCCGCATGCAGGGCGTTGATCACTTGGTTCCTCGGGTGTAGGGACTGTCGGCGCCCGCGGCGGCCGGCTTCGGGGCGCGGGCCGGGCAGCAGCCGACCGGGCACAGGTCGTGGCCCGCGCCCAGGGCGCCGAGGGCGCAGGGCGCGACACTCTCGCCGCGCTCGGCGCCGGCCCGCTCGATGAGCAGATCGCGTACGGCGGCCGCGAAGCGGGGGTCGGCGCCCACGGTGGCCGAGCGGGCCACCGGCAGCCCGAGCTCGGCGGCCTTGGCGGTGGCCTCGGTGTCGAGGTCGTAGAGGACCTCCATATGGTCCGAGACGAAGCCGATCGGCACCATCACGACCGCGGGCACGCCGGCGGCGTGCCGCTCCTCCAGGTGATCGCAGATGTCGGGCTCGAGCCACGGGATGTGCGGGGCGCCGGAACGCGACTGGTAGACCAGCTGCCACGGCCGCTCGACGCCGGTCTCCTCCCGTACGGCATCGGCGATGAGGCGCGCGACGTCGAGGTGCTCTCGTACGTACGCGCCTCCGTCGCCGTGTCCCTCGACGGGGCCCGAGGTGTCGGCCGCGGCGTCCGGGATGGAGTGCGTCGTGAACGCGAGGTGGGCGCCGTCCCGTACGTCCTCGGGAAGCTCGGACAGCGAGTTCAGGACGCCGTCGATCATGGGCCGGACGAACCCGGGGTGGTTGAAGTACTGCCGCAGCTTGTCGATCCTCGGCAGCGGCAGGCCCTCGGCCTCGAGCGCGGCGAGCGCGTCGGCGAGGTTCTCGCGGTACTGGCGGCAGCCCGAGTACGAGGTGTACGCGCTGGTGGTCAGGACCAGGATGCGGCGGTGGCCGTCGGTGACCATCTCGCGCAGGACGTCCGTCAGGTACGGGGCCCAGTTGCGGTTGCCCCAGTAGACCGGGAGGTCGAGGCCGTGCTCCGCGAAGTCCTTGCGCAGGGCGTCGAGGAGCGCGCGGTTCTGGTCGTTGATCGGGCTCTTGCCGCCGAAGAGGAAGTAGTGCTGCCCCACTTCCTTGAGCCGCTCCTTGGGGATGCCGCGGCCGCGGGTCACGTTCTCCAGGAACGGGACCACGTCGTCGGGGCCTTCGGGCCCGCCGAAGGAGAGCAGCAGGAGGGCGTCGTACGGGGTGGGGTCGGGCGCGTGGGACATGGTCCCGATCCTAGGTCGTCGCCCTGCCAGTGCGGTCGGGCCCTTGGCCCCGTATGACCCCGGAATCGGCGCGCGCTCGGCCACCTGGCGGCCGTAAGCTGTATTGGCCCAACTCACGCCTTACCGGAGTGTCCCCTTGCCCAGCCCCTATCGCGAGATATTCACGCCGCCCGGGACACTGTCGTTCTCGGCGGCAGGACTCATCGGCCGGCTGCCGCTGGCCATGATGGGCATCGGCGTCGTGACGATGATCTCCGAGCTCACCGGGCGGTACGGGCTCGCCGGCGCGCTCTCCGCGACCCTCGCGCTGTCCGCGGCGGTGATCGGTCCGCAGATCTCGCGGCTCGTGGACCGGTACGGGCAGGCGCGCATCCTGCGTCCGGCCACGCTCGTCTCGCTCGCCGCGGTCACCGCGCTGCTGCTCGCCGCGAAGTTCGAGGCACCGGACTGGACGCTGTTCCTGTGCGCCGCGCTCGTCGGCTTCGTACCGAGTCTCGGGTCGATGATCAGGTCCCGCTGGGCCGAGGTGTACCGCCTCGACCGGCGCCGGCTGCACACCGCGTACTCCTTCGAATCCGTCGTCGACGAGATCTGCTTCATCTTCGGGCCGATCATCTCGATCGGTCTGTCCACGGTCTGGTTCCCCGAGGCGGGCCCGCTGCTCGCGGGCGTGTTCCTCGCGATCGGCACCTTCTGGCTGACGGCGCAGCACGCCACCGAACCGGTCCCCCACCCCCGCGAGCACCACACGGGCGGAAGTGCCCTGCGCTCGCCGGGACTTCAGGTCCTGATGGCGACCTTCGTCGCGACCGGCGCGGTCTTCGGCTCCGTCGACGTCGTCACCGTCGCATTCGCCGAGCACGAGGGCGCCAAGGAGGCGGCCAGTCTGGTGCTCGCGGTGTACGCGGCCGGGTCCTGCCTCGCCGGCGTCGTCTTCGGACTCGTGCACTTCAAGGGCCCGGCCGCCAAGCGGTGGCTCCTGGGCGTGTGTGCGATGGGCGTGAGTATGATCCCCCTCCTACTGGTCGGGAACTTGCTGTTCTTGGCCGTGGCGCTGTTTGTCGCGGGCCTGTCCATCGCACCGACGATGATCACCACGATGGCCCTCGTCGAGCAGCATGTACCCCGGGCGAAGCTGACCGAAGGCATGACGTGGACCTCCACGGGTCTCGCGGTCGGCATCGCGCTCGGTTCGTCGGCGGCCGGCTGGGTCATCGACGCGGCCGGCGCGGACCGGGCGTATGTGGTGCCGGCCATCGCCGGCGGCGTCGCGGTCGTGATCGGGTTCCTCGGCTACCGCCGGCTGACCAGGCCGGTTCCGCTGCGGGGAGGACCTGATGGGTACGACGGGATCGACGACGGGACCGACGGGGGCACCGAACGGCCCGAAGGCGTACGGGACAACGTGGCGTAACTGGGCCGGCAACGTCACCGCCCGGCCCGCGCAGGAGGTCAGCCCCGCCTCGGTCGAGGAGCTCGCCGCCGCCGTACGTCAGGCGGCCGAGGAAGGCCGCCGGGTCAAGCCGGTCGGCACCGGCCACTCCTTCACGTCCGCCGCCGCCACCGACGGTCTCCTGATACGGCCCGATCTGCTCACCGGGATACGGCACATCGACCGCGAGGCCGGCACGGTCACCGTCGAGGCGGGCACCCCGCTCAAGCGCCTGAACCTGGCGCTCGCGCGCGAGGGCCTCTCGCTCACCAACATGGGCGACATCATGGAGCAGACCGTCGCGGGCGCCACCAGCACCGGCACCCACGGCACCGGCCGCGACTCGGCCTCGATCTCCGCGCAGATCCAGGCCCTCGAGCTCGTCACGGCGGACGGTTCGGTGCTGCACTGCTCGCCCAAGGAGAATCCCGAGATCTTCGCCGCGGCCCGGCTCGGGCTCGGTGCGCTCGGCGTGATCAGCGCGATCACCTTCGCCGTGGAGCCGGAGTTCCTGCTCACCGCGCGCGAGGAGCCGATGACCTTCGACCGGGTCACGGCCGAGTTCGACGCCCTGCACGCCGAGAACGAGCACTTCGAGTTCTACTGGTTCCCGCACACCGGCAACTGCAACACCAAGCGCAACAACCGCAGCGCGGGTCCCGAGCAGCCGGTGGGCAAGGTGAGCGGCTTCTTCGAGGACGAGTTCCTCTCCAACGGCCTCTTCCAGGCGGTCAATTCACTGGGCCGCGCGGTCCCGGGGACCATCCCCACGGTCGCGAAGATCTCCAGCAAGGCGCTCTCCGCCCGCACGTACACCGACATTCCCTACAAGGTCTTCACGTCTCCACGCCGCGTGCGCTTCGTGGAGATGGAGTACGCCCTGCCGCGCGAGGCCCTCGTCGAGGCGCTGCGTGAACTGCGGACCATGGTCGACCGCTCGAACCTGCGGATCAGCTTCCCGGTCGAGGTGCGCACCGCGCCCGCCGACGACATCACGCTCTCCACGGCGTCCGGCCGCGAGAGCGCGTACATCGCGGTGCACATGTACAAGGGCACGCCCTACCAGGCCTACTTCACCGCGGCCGAGCGGATCTTCACCGCGCACGGCGGCCGGCCGCACTGGGGCAAGGTGCACACCCGCGACGCCGAGTACTTCGCGTCGGTGTACCCGCGCTTCGGCGAGTTCACCGAGCTGCGCGACCGGCTCGACCCGGACCGGGTGTTCGGCAACGACTATCTGCGCCGGGTCCTGGGCGACTGAGCCGCTCGGCGGCTACTCGCCCGTCTCACCCTGCTGATGCTGCGGCGTCGGGTCCCCGGTGGGGTCGTCCGGCGTCGGCGTCGGTGTGGGGGTCGGGG
>NZ_JAAKZW010000020.1 GCF_011044995.1 Streptomyces mesophilus
CCCCCTCCACCGCCCCGCATCACGCCACCAGCCACGACCAGCCCCGCCCGAAAGCCACCAGCGACCAAAGCGTGGCGCGCGGCCCCTGGCCGGCGCGCACCGAGAGCGTGCGCCGCCACAACGGGATGGTCGAACTGCGCGGCACCTTCACCGACGCCGACCTGGTCCAGCTGCAGCGCGCCGTGCCCGCCCGCGTGATCACCCTCGATCAGGACCGAATCCTCATCTGGCCGCCCGGCACCAGCGCCATAGAGCACCACAACCGCGGACTCGTCTTCCTGCACGGCTACTTCGAGGCCGGCGACCTCGCCGCCATACGGGCCCTACACCCCGAGCAGACGGTCAGCCACGCCGGAGACCAGATCACCATCTGGCCGACCACCCTCACCCGCGCCCGACTCGAGAAGGGAGACCAGCGATGAGCACACCCTGGCGCATCGTAGCCGCCGCGCTCGGCGCCGCCCTGGCCCTTGCCGTGACACCGAGCGCCCACGCCGACGAGCCCGAGGGTTCGAGCACCCCGCGCATCGAAACGATCATCGACGCATCCGGGTCGATGAAGGAACGCTCCGGCACCACGGTGAAGATGGACGCCGCGAAGGCGGCCGTGACCCAGCTCATCGACCGCATCCCGGCCGAGGCACCGATGGGCCTGCGGGTGTACGGAGCGACCTACCCCGGCGAGGACAAAACCACCGGGTGCGCCGACACTCAACTCCTGACACCAGTCGAGCCGATGAACCAGGCCGCCAAGCAGGACGCGAAACAGAAGATCAACGCCCTGGTCGGGACCGGGTTCACGCCGATCGGCGACACCTTGAGGATCGCGGCCGAGGAACTCGGCACCGAAGGCAACCGGCGCATCATCCTCGTGTCCGACGGCGAGGACACCTGCGCTCCCCCTGACCCGTGCAACGTCGCCCGCGAGCTGAAAGACCAGGGCGTGGACTTGGTCATCGACACCCTCGGCTTCCAGGTCGACGCGAAGGCCGAGCGGCAGCTGCGCTGCATCGCGGACGCGACCGGCGGCCAGTACGACCCCGTCGGCTCCGACGATCTCGCCGAGCAGCTCGACGACGCCTTCAAGCGGGCCTGGAACCCCTACGAGGTGTCCGGGTCCAAGACCAGCGGATCCGACCGGTGCGCCACCGCTCCCCTGCTCGCCCCCGGCCAGTACACCGACGAGGTCACCCACACCCAGGAGCGCTGGTACAAGGCGAAGTTGACGGTCGGACAGGCCATGCGGTTCTCCGCATCGATGGTGCCGCAGTCCGCATACAAGACGGGCGCGGCACTGCGCCTGGACTACTACCTGCCCGGCAAATCGCACGCCTGGAAGCACGAAGTCAGCGTCACCCAGAACTGGGCCAACCTCATCTCGGCCGGCACCGAGTCCGACCGCCTCACCTACAAAGACCTGCCCGCTGGGGCGCGCGACGGGGAGATCTGCGTGAAGGTCAGCGGCCGGATCGACTCGGTCAACAAGACCGAACCGATCGAGCTCCTGGTCGCCACCGCACACCAGGAGGTCACCGCCGACGGCGCCCCCGCCCCGGACGAATCCAGTACGGCTGATGGAGACACCAAGGTCGTTCCGCAGGCCAGCAGTTCCGCCTCAAGTCCACTGGTGTGGCCGCTGATCGGCACGGCCGCGCTCATCGGACTGCTCCTGTCGCTGCTCATCCGTACGCGTCTCAACCGGGGAGACCGCTCATGACCACTAGCCGCACACCCGCTCTGGTCTCGACGGCTGCCCTCTGTGGTCTGCTCGCACTGGGACTGTCCTCCCCAGCGAGCGCGGCGGACGGCACGAACCTGAATGGGCACTCGTTCAAGGAAGCCACTGCGATCACCGCCGGCAGCACGGTGAAGCAGGAACTCGTCGTCGGCGACATGCTGCTGTGGCGCATCGACCTCGAGCCCGGACAGAAGCTTGCCGTCGAGGCCCGTACGACCACCCCAGCCGGCTACGGCGAAGGCGGCGCGCTGGAGGCCTTCGGCATCCAGATCTACGACCCGGTCCGCCAGGCCCTGCACTGCGGAGGTGACCGCAACACCGCCATACACTCCTCGGTCGGCAAAGGCCGCGACGGCTCCACACTCGTCGCGGACTGCAGCGTCGGCGACCCTGCGGACAACCGGGACAAGCCCGTTGAGCTCGCCGGCACATACTACGTACAGGTCGCCATGGGCAAGGTTGCCGACAGCCGCGGCACGGTACTACCCATCGAGCTGAGCGTGAACACCGGCGAGGGCATCGCCCCCACCCCGACACCCGCCTTCAATCCTGGCACCCCCAAGGAAGCCGCCGCCCCGACCGGGTCCTCGCGTGCGGACGCCGCGCCACCGGCCGAGAGTGAGAAGCCCGCGGCGCAGGCGCCGACGTCGAATGCGTTCGCCAGCACGACGATTCCGAGCTGGGCATGGTTGGTCGGCGCGGCCACGCTCGCTGCGGCACTGCTGCTGCCCCTGCTGGGCAAGCGTCGGCGACCTTCTCGTCCCACGGTCCGCGACCTACACGCGCACAATCCCCGGCGGCCTCTGGACGACGAATTCGACGAGGAGCCCAGTGCAGCGTGCGACATGTACCGGCCTCCATTCGCGCATTCCCCACCAACCGGACGGCCTTGGGGTCCCCCGCCGAACAGGCGGAGGTGACGTGGCCATGTCGGCGAATCACTTTGCTCAACGGCAATCGCGAAAGAAGCGGCCGCTCCCACACGGGAAACGTGCGTATCAGCACCACGGTCCCGGATCACCGCGTTCTGGACTTACGGCCGTCCTGAACTGCCAGACGAGGGTCGGAGGTGACCCGAGCTCACATACCGTGCTCACAGCGCCACGCACCGGAAACCACCGTCGCGTCAGCAACGTGGATGGGGTGTACCGGTATGAGTCGGTACAGGCAAGCCCACAATCGCGGTGGGCACGGCACGGGAGGCCACTAATGACATCGGCAACGCATGTTCGCAACACCGCGGGCTCACGCAGTCAGCGCTTCGGGTGGTGCCTTGCTGCTCTGCTCAGCGTATCTGTTGTGGCTGGCTGCAGTGATGACTCGAAGCCTTCGTCTGGCTCGCCTACGAGTTCATCGCCGTCTGCATCGAAGTCCGCGCCTGCCGAACCGGGCGCGGCCGACAAGGAGGCACTCAAAGAGGTGTACGGCAAGTTCTGGGACACCCAGGCCGCGGCCTACGCCAAGGGTTCCAGCAAGGGCACGAACTTCAATGACTACGCGACATTGGACGCGCTGGCCTCGACAGAGAGCGATCTGTTGACCCTGCAGGAGCAGGGCATTGTCACCCGAGGCAAGCCCACGAGCACCGTCAGCCGGATCAGTGTCGATATGGATCGGAAGATCCCCAACGGCCGCCTTACCGACTGCCTGGACACCGAACCGTGGACGTTCCACTACAAGGACACCGGCAAGCAGGTTCCGCGCTCGAAGGAGCGCATCCTGCGCTACGTGACCGAGGTCGAAGCCGAGAAGTGGGGGAAGCAGTGGATGATCACAAAGGTCACCCCGTCAAAGCGAGAGTGCTGACCGGCGTTCTCGCAGGCCTGGTGGCGCTGCCGTTAGTTGGCCTTATTCCTCAAGCGATGGCCGCTCCCCCAGAGGGTGGCGAATGCGACATGAACTCCAAGTGGGTGGCTTGCGAGGCCACCGAGGAGACGGACCTGTCCGGCACGGACACCAAGCCGGCCGGGGACAAGGGCAAGGCCGGTAAGCCTGGCAAGGTCGATCCGGATGCCCCGGTGTGCACGGTGACGAAGATGGAACCCCAGCCGCCGGCGACCCATCGGGCTTGGAAGGGCCACAAGCCCGGTGATGGCGCCATCTACGTACGGTCCTGCGGAAAGAGCTCGTTCGGAGACCCGGGCGCCGTCGATGCCGACATGTTCGCCGACGCGTTCTGGGCTGCTGCAGCTCCCCCAGCGGTCGATCCCGCGATTCTGGCGCTTCAGGCCGTCAGCAAGATGAAGCTCGCAGGTCCGAACATCGCGAGCCCGCGTGCAGATGGCCAGTACGGCGTGAAGGTGCCGATGTGGCTGTGGGTGAACGCTGGTCCGAACACGTTCGGGCCGATCACCACGTCTGCGACCGCGGGCGCGGTCACGGTGACCGCAACGGCCAAGGTCGCATCCATCACCTGGGACTTAGGCAATGGCGGCAAGTCAGTCACCTGCAACAGCGCTGGAACCCCCTACAAGGCGTCGTACGGGATGGCGAAGTCCCCGCGCTGCGGGACGGTCTTCACCGAGGCCTCGACCGAGGAGCCGGGCGGCACGTTCACGATCACCGCGACGTCGACGTGGAACGTGGACTGGCAGGTCGTCGGTGGTGGCGCGACCGGTCAGCTGACCGAGCTCTTCGATACGCAGGTGCCGGTGACCGTAGTGGAGTCGCAGGCCATCAACTAGCGCAAGGCGAGAGGAACTTCCGTCGTCATGGACACCCGTACTTCGCTTCCACCGCGGCCGAACCGTGGCGGCGGCCAGCGCCAGCCCGATCTTCCCATCAGTTCGGGGGCGCTGAAGTCGGTCGCCCCGCGCAGCAAGCTGCTCAAGGCGATGGCCGGCGTGCTCGTGATGGTGCTCGGCATCCTGATCGCCATCATGGCCGTCAACCGTGCTGGCGATCGTGTGCCGGTGGTGGCGCTCGCCACGGACGTGCCGGCAGGAGAACAGATCGAGGCGAGCGATCTGGTGGTCGCGTCGATCGCCGAGGATCCTGCCCTGTCACCGATCCCCGGCGCGGAACGCGCGTCGCTGGAAGGCCGGCGGGCAGCGGTTGATCTACGCAAGGGCTCACTGCTGACTCGCTCACAGCTGCAGACCGGCAACGCTCTGGGTGATGACCGGCAGATCGTGGGCATCGAGCTGAAGCGCGGCACCGCGCCGCGCGATGTGTTGCGCCCAGGTGATGCCGTGCTCGCTGTGGTCCTGCCGCCGCAGGGAGCCGCCCAGGGAGCGAAGCAGGAGGACACGGACGCGTCGCCCGTGCAGGTTGGGGCGACGGTCTTGTCGGTGGGTGCCACGGATGCATCGGGCGCCGTCGTCGTGAACGTAGCGGTAGCGGCGACGGACGGTCCGCTGCTGGCGACGAAGGCCGCGGCCAAGCAGATTGCGCTGATCCGTCAGCCTCGCGGATCGGAGCAGTAGGCATGGCGCTGATTTCGTTGGTGTCTGCCGCGTCGGACGGTGTGACCACGTCCGCGGCTGGTCTCGCGCTGGGCAGCGAGCGGCCGGTGCTGCTGGCCGAGTGCGACATGTCCGGTGGCACCCTGCGGGGCCGTCTGCTGCGGGAGATCCGCCGGCCGTTCGGTCCGTTGGACGCCAAGGGCCGGGTGCAGCAGTGGGAGCCATTGGGCCCGCACATTGGCCTGCACAAGGTGGCCGAGAGCTTCTTCGCGTCGGGCGGGCAGGACGAGACGAATTTCATCCGGCAGGTGGAGCCGCACTTTTGGCCGCTGGACGACTCTGACGAACGGTTCGCGCTGCCCGGGCTGATCGATCCACGGCAGGCCGCATCGCTGCGTGAGGTGTGGCCGAGTCTGGTCCATGTCCTCCAGCTCGTCGACCACGAACTCAAGGTGGACGTGGTGGTCGACGGAGGGCGGATGGTGCTGGAGGGCGGGCACCCGCATCCGGTCTTGTCGCCTGCCCCGCTGCTGCACCAGTCGGACATCGTGCTGCTCGTGATCCGGCTCGCCGACCCCGCTTCCGTGATGCTGGCCGCGCCGATGGTGGAGGCCCTGCAGGACGAGTTGTCGCGGCACGGCACCGGAGCCCGGGCGCTCGGCCTGCTCACGCTCGGCAACAACACCCGCCGTGAATTCCACCCAGGGCAAGTGGAGCGAGAGTTGGAGGCCCCCGTGGTGGGCTCGCTGGCCTGGGATGAGACCGCCGCCGCCTACCTGCACCAAGGCGGGAAGCCGCCGCGGAACCTGTCGCGCAGTGCGCTGCTGCGCGGGGCACGCGACGTGATGCAGCCGTTGCGCGCATATGCGAACCAGCGACGCCTGCAGCTGCAGCTCAGGCAGGTACAGCCGGGGTCCCCGCAGGCGATGGCGCAGATCCGGCAGCTGGTCCTGGCGCAGCGGCAGGGAGCACTTCGTGGCTGACACTCCGCACTACAACGGCAACCATGCTGGCGGACACACCCGGCTCGGCGCGCGACTCAACCAACACCAGGCCGCGCAACAGCCCCAACCTCCCGCGATCCAGCCGGATGCCCCCATGCGGTCAAGGCCGCAGCCTGCACCCGCGCCGGTCAGAAAGGGGCCGGGCACGAGAAGGAGTGTGCCGAGGCCGGCCGGGCCTGCGGACCTGACTGCCGCCACGCATCTGCCGGGCGCGCTGCCGGTGGACCCGTCGGTGATTCAGGATCTGCGGCTCGAGGTCGCCGAGGATCTGCGCCTGGAGCGCGCCCGCCGCGGCGGCGAGAGCCTTACACAGCAGGAAGAGGAGCAGCTGGCCGACGTGTTCGCGCAGCGACGGGTCGCCGCGTGGCATGCCACCAAACTGACCGAGAAGCAGCCGCTGACCCGCGAGCAGCTCAATCTGGTCCGCATCGAAATCCTCAACTTGACTTTCCGGGCCGGCGCACTGCAACGGATCTTGGACCGGCCGGGCGTGCAGAACATCGACATCGACCTGCACCAGATGGTCATGTTCGTCGACGAGATCGGCCAGCAACGCCAGCTGTTGAGCTGCCCGTTCGCCGATGCGCAGCAGGCCCTGGACTGGGTCAACACCATGGCCTCACAGTCCGGGCACGGCGAGCGGCAACTGGCGCACGGTTCCCCGTTCGTACGGTTCCGCCTGCCGGACCGCTCCCGTGTGGCCGCGTCCTTGATGGCGTCGAACGTGGCGATCTCCATCCGTAAGCACGGCGCCAGTTCCTGGCGACTGAAGGACATCGAGCAGGTCGGCACCATCGATCCGCTCATGCGTGAGTTCCTCGCCGCCGCGGTACGGGCTCGGCTGAACATCGTTGTCTGCGGCGGCATGACGGCCGGCAAGACGTCGCTGGTGCGGTGCCTGGCTCGTGAGATTCCCGCCGACGAGCGGCTGATCACGCTGGAAACCGAGTTCGAGCTGTTCTTGGACACCGGTCAAACCGCGGCCCACGTGGTCGCGTTCGAAGCGCGGGAGTCCAACGGCGAGGGCGGTGCCGGCGAACTGACCATCGCCGACATGCTGCCGGAAGTCCTGCGCTACAACGCTGACCGGATCATGGTTGGCGAGGTCCGTGGCAAAGAGGCCGAAGCCATGATGGAGGCCATGTCCATGGGCATGGAGGGCTCGATGTGCACCCTGCATGCCAAGAAGCCCGAGGAGTTCATCAGCCGCCTCGTGCTGCGCCTGGGCAAGGCAGGACTGGACGTCAGCACCAGTCACGGGCTTATCGAAAGCGCCGTGGATTTGATGGTGTTCATCGAGAAGCGCCCCTATGGAGCGAAGGCCGTCACCCACATCTGGGAGGTCGACGGGCTGGGTGAGGGCCACCGGGTGGTCACCAACCCGTTGTTCGCGCCGAGCAAGGAGACCGGGCGGACGGTGCCCACTCCGTACCCGATGACCTCGGACCGCGCAGAGCGGCTCGCCGCGGCAGGCTTCGACCCGCTGCTGCGGGCCCACTATCCGCAGGGCGCGTGGCCAACTGATCGGCAGGCTTCGTGATGGGCCGCGCACAGCTGACGCTTATGGCCATCACCGGGGTCCTGGTGTTCCTGGTCGGTGCGTACGCCACGGTGGCCGCGGTCCGCGGAAAGCTGATCGCTGTGCGCCGCCGTCGGAGGAGGAGTGGACTCGGCGGCGCGATCGACGAGCTGCCGAACCCGTGGCGGAAGAACTACCGCCACCTGGTGGGCGCCGCGGTGATCGGCGGGGTGCTGGTGTGGGTGGCCACGGACCGGCCCGTGCACGGCCTAGTCGTCTTCATCGCCCTGGCCGGTCTGCCGTTCCTGCTGCACCCGGGCGGCTCGGCCCGCGCGGAAACCGTGCAGCTGGAGGCGATGTCGGACTGGCTGCAGCAGGTCGCCTCCCTGGTGATGTCCGGCCGGCCGATCGACCAGGCGCTGCACGCCACCCTCACCACCATCCCCGCGCCACTCGCAGGCCCGGTGGGCCAGTTGGCGCTGCGGATGAGGGACGGCATGCCACCCGCGCATGCCTACCGGCTGCTCGCCGACGACCTGGGCACCCTGTCCGGCGACGACTTGGCCCAGGTGTTGATGATGCACACCCAGACTCGCGGCTCTGGTCTGGCCGAGGTCCTCAAGCAGATGGCCACTAAGACCGCGGACAAGGCCAAAGGCCTGCGCGAACTGGATGCCGCCCGGGCTCGCACCCGGCGGCGGGCCCGCAACGTCACCCTGATGACCCTCGCAGTGATCGCCGTGGGCCTCACCGGCGCCGGATACACCTCCTGGTACGCCACCGGTGCAGGTCAAATCGGCCTGACCGCGGTGAGCGGGGTCGTCACCGCATCCCTGTTTTGGCTGCGCCGGCGGGCTCAGATGGACGAGGAACCCCGGCAGCTGAAGACGGCCCAGGAGCGGGCCGCCAACCCGGAAGGGGCCGCCGCATGAATGTCTCCTTCCCGGCGGTCGTCGGCGCCCTGTTGGCCATGGGCGGCGCCCTGTTCGCGATCCGCACCCTGCTGCCCAAGCGCCCGGACGTGGTGGAACTGTTGCGCCGCTCCCCCGTCGCCCCGGTGACAGTGTTCAAGTCCGGCAAGTCATCACCGGCGTGGGCCGAGCAGCTCGGAGCGCGCCTGGTGAAATCACCGGCGGTTGCCACCCGGCTGCCGAGCCAGGACCTGAAGCTGCTGGGGCAAACGCCAGCCGAACTCGCCGCCAAGTGCGTGGCGTTCGCCGTGCTGGGCCTGTTCCTGCCGCAGGGCTCCATGCTGCTGGCGGCCGCGGCCGGCGTCGGGCTGCCGCTGCCCATCCCGGTCGGCGCCGCACTCGTGGCCTCGGCGTTCATGGTGTTCAAGTGCATCGACGACGTCCGTGATGAGGCCAAGGCGTTGCGCCACGAGTACCGGTACGCGGTCATCTCGCTGCTGGAGCGTCTGATGCTGGTCCGCACCGCCTCTGCAGGGGCGGCCGGCGCGCTGATCCAAGCCGCCTCGGTCGGGGACCGCCAACCGGCCCAGCAGATCCGCGCCGCGCTCGATCACGCCCGGCTCACCGGCACGAACGGCTGGACCGCGCTTGAACAACTCGGCCGCGACCTCGGCATCCCGGAACTCTCCCACCCTGCACGCGCCCTGGCCCTGGCCGGCGAGGAGCGCACCGCCATCAACAACACCTTGTCCAACCAGATCGACTTGTTGCGCACCGCCCTGCACACCGACCGAATGACCCGCGCCAACCAAGCGAGCGAGCAGATGGAGCTGCCCATCCTCGCCGTGGGTCTGAGTTTGGTGCTCTTCATGGTCGTGCCCGCCATGGTGCGGATCCTCAACATCTGACCCGCCGACTGCCCAAGGAGCAGACCGTGTTCACTACGCCCCTCGCCCGCATGATCGCTGCTGTCCGCCGTCACTTCACCAAGGTGCGCTCGGCTGCGAGGGATGCCGGCTACTCGGTCACCGAGTGGGCCGCCATCACTGCCTTTGGCGGTCTCATCGCCGGTGCCATCTACGTGGCCATCAACACGAAGGCGCAGGAGAAGATCGCCCAGATCATGGGGATCTGACCATGCCCCCACACCGCTTCCCGCGAACGTGGCGCCTATGGCACTGGCTGCGTCGCCGCGGCGATCGCGGCGGCGGCGTCATCGACTTCGCCGTGGCTTTCCCGCTGCTGGTCATCCTCGCGCTGATGGCGATCGAGACGGGCTTGTACTTCCATGCCCGCTCGGTGGCCTCGCACGCCGCGCAGGCCGGCGTCGATGCCGGGCGCGCCCACGACGCCGAAGCTGGCGCCGGCGCGGAGGCCGCACGGGACTTCCTGGCGCAGACCGGAAAGTCAGTGGAGGACGCAGAGGTGGCTGTGGACACCGACGGCGACCAGATCGCCGTCACCGTGACCGGCAAGGTCTCCAGCCTGGTGCCTGGGCTGTCCTACACCATCGAACAGCGCGTTCAGGGTCCCGTGGAGGAGTTTCGGTGAGCCACCGACGAGCCCCTGCGGCATGGAGTGCGGCAGACCTACGGGCTGCTCACCGGGCCTGCTTGTGGGAACGCCTGCGACAGGACCATGGGAGCGCCGCGCTGAGCCTGGCCATCTTCGCCCCGGTGCTGGTCGCCCTGCTGTGCATGATGGCAATCGCCGGGCGGATCCAACTCGCTCAAGGGGTCGCCGATGCGGCCGCACGAGATGCAGCGCGGACCGCGTCCCTAGCCGACATACCGGCCGAGGCTGAAGGCGCCGCGCGTGACGCCGCGTTGGCCTCCTTGCAACGCTCGGGCATGACGTGCGCCGACATCGACGTCGCGCTCCAGACGCAAGAGGGCACGCTGGGCACGAGCGGCACCGTCACCGCCACCGTGTCCTGCACCGCGCCCCTGGACGACATCGCGTTCCCAGGAGTGCCCGGGGCCAAGACGCTCAGCGCCACCATGACCAGCGTGATCGACGAATGGCGCGCCTCATGATCCAAACCTGGACCTTGGCGGCATGCCGGCTGCGACGCCGACACGATCGCGGGTCGGTTGAGATCGCCATGCCGATCATCGCGCTGACCCTGTTCGTCATTTTGGGTCTGGTTCTGGACGGCGGCGGCGCGCTGAACGCGAACTCGCGGGCAGCGTATGTCGCACAGGAAGCAGCGCGGGCTGGCGCGCAGCGCATCGATCCCGGTGCGGCTATCACCGGTGAGGCGATCGTCGTCGACCCGGATGCCGCGACAGCCGCCGCCCAGGACTACCTCGCCGCGCACGACCTGGAGGGCACCACCAGCGTCTCCGCCGACGGCAAAACCCTGTTCGTTCAGGTCACCGGCACGTACGACACCACCTTTGCCTCCCTGATCGGCTATGACACGCTGCCGGTCACCGGGGAAGGCCAGGCCACCTTGCTCCACCAGCCCGGAGGCTGAAGCCAAATGAAGATTCTTGGGCGCGTACTGGCCGCCCTGCTGCGCCTGATCGCCGTGGCCTCGGTCGTCGCCGGTGTGCCCATCCTGCTCCTGGTCCTCAGCCGCGAACTGGACGCCTCACCCCTGCCCTCGACGCTGCCCACGCTCGGCGAGGTCGTCGACGCCGTGATGGCCCCCGATGACGGGAAGTTTCTGATCGGCGTACTCCTCGCGGTGGCCTGGGTGGTGTGGTTGTGGCTCACCATCCCCCTCCTGGTCGAAATCGTCGCGGTACTGCTGCGTCGCTCCACACCCCGCCTGCCCGGTATGCGCACGGGCCAGCGGTTGGCCGCCTACATCCTGGGCGGCCTGCTGCTCGCCTCGCCGGCGGCGGCCGCGGCTGCGGCTACCCCGGCGCACGCCGTCACGCTGTCCCTTGAGGACCGCGCGACGGCGGCACCCGCAGCCCAGCCCGAAGCCACCGACGGGCCGGCGGTACCTTCGCAGGCGATGGCCGGGCAGCAGACGCACCAGGTGCGCGAGCCAGGGGTGTTGGCGTACGACCTAGCCGAGGAGCGTCTCGACGAGGGCCTGCGATGGAGTGAACTGGCAGACCTCAACCCGGATCTACATATCACCGGCGCAGCAACGGAACTCCCGGTCGGTAGCGTGCTGAAGCTCCCCGCCGATGCTCGTCCCGAGGCGAACATCGACACGCGTGCCCAGAGCAAGCACACGCAGGTGGCCCCTTCCGCATCGCCCACGCAGAACAAGCCCACCGCCCAAGCTCAGGAGAACGCCGGCGCTGCGGAGCACGAGCGTGTGGTCGAGCCGGGCGACAGCCTGAGCGGCATCGCGAAGGAAGAGACCGGCGACGCGACTTCCTGGCCCGAGCTCTACGAGGAGAACAAGGGGCAACCACAGCCGCACGGGCACACATTCACCGACCCGGACCTGATCTACCCCGGTCAGAGCCTGACGCTGCCGGCCGGGTGGAAGGCATCGAGCGACAACGATGCCCCTGGCGAGGACAACGACCACGACGAGCCGACGAACCCTCCAGCGGACCTGGGCGACAGGGATGCGTCGGGCGACGAAGCCTCGCCTTCGGCCGCCCCGGACGACCGCGAATCCGCGACCCCCGACGACGACTCCGACGAGGCGGCGCCGGCTCCGGACGCCCCTACGTATCCCTCGCAGAGCGCAGAGGCCCCGCAGAAGCCGACGGCCGAGCCGTCGGCGTCCGAGTCCGCCAAGGAGGGCAGCGCCGTGGTGCCGCCGCCGAGCGCCAGCACCCCACCGTCGGCAAGTACACCCCCAGGGACCTCCAACAGCCCGTCGGCGACGCCGACCACGTCGCAGCGCTCGGTGGACCTTCGCCTAGTTGCGGGCGCCGGTCTGCTGCTGGCCACCGGCATCGCAGCCGCGCTGGCGACGCGCCGGGCACTGCAGCGTCGGCGCCGAGGCCCCGGGAAAACAATCGCGATCGCCAAGGAGCCCTCGGCGGCTGAGGCTCAGCTCGTCGCGGCCGCCGACGAGGCTCCCGCACGGCAACTGGACCGCGCGCTGCGGACGTTGGCCCTCGCCGCCGACGAGGACGGGATGGACCTGCCGCAGTTCGCCGCGGCACGCATCACACCGCGCACCCTTCAGGTGCTGCCCATCGACCCCACCACCACCCCGCTGGCGCCGTTCGCCACCGGCTCCGACGGATGGTGGACCCTGGCCGAGGGTGCGCAGCTCATCTCGGATGAGGACGCGCAGTCAATTGTTCCGCCGTATCCGGGACTGGTCACGCTCGGCTCCAGTCCCAGTGGCGATCTCGTGCTGGTAAATCTGCCGCAGCTCCAAGTCGTACTGCTGGAGGGCGAGCCGACCGATATCGAGGAGGTCCTCACCGCACTGGCCCTGGAGCTGACTGAGGCTCCGTGGGCGCAGCATGCCGAGCTGGTCACCACCGGCTTCGGTGCCGAGCTGCAGGGGCTGCTGCCGTCGTCGCGCATCGCGTACGCCCGCACCGGTGGGCACGCGGCCCGCGACCTCGCCGAACGGCTCTTGTCAGCGCAGCAGTTCCCCGAGGAAGCCCACCAGCTCTACCTGTTGTGCGCCAAGACCCTGGATGCAGACTCCGGATGGCTGCTCGCCGAAGCCTTCGCCAACGCTGGTGAGGTTCCTTTCGCGTTGGTCGCACCGGCCGCCGGGGTCTCCCAGTTCTTCCCGCACGCGCAGGTCCTGGACGCCTCCGCCGACGGCGCGCAGTTGGTGGATGTGCTTGACCTGCCCCTGACGCTGCAGCGTCTCGAGCACAGTGCTTACCAGCAGATCGTCACCACGTTCCAGGTCGCCAACCAGCCCGCCACACCCGCCGAGGGCCCCTGGCGGAACGTGCCCGGCGAACCCGAGGCGCACCAGGAACCGGCCACGCGCACCGCGGACGTGCCGGTGATCGTCCCAAGGCCCGCGGTGACGGTGGCGGCCGCAACCGACGACCAGGCAGCGGAGCCGACATCGATCCCCGCGGCATTTCGAGCGCCAGCGACGGACACGGCCGGGCTGCGCCTCATGCCCTCCCCCACGCCCACCCCCGGCGGCACCCAAATCGGCAACATCGAAGCGGGGGCCGCCGGCGAAATGGAAGCGCGCTCCCCAATCGGTGCGACGTCCGTACACCCGCCTGCCGCGCCCGCCACCGACCACACGGCGCCGCCTGCTGGTCGGGGCGAGACTGACGTCCAGGAGCTACATGTGCCGGAGATCAGAGTCCTGGGCCCGGTGGATGTCACCGAGCTGGCGTCCAGCAGCAAGGGCCCGCGTCTCGCACAGCTGGCCGCATTGCTCTACTTCAAGCCCGACCGGGATGCCGACGTGCTGTGCGAGGACATGAGCCCCACCGAGCCGTGGAGCCGGGAGACCCTCAGCGCCCGCATGACGGACCTGCGCACCCGTCTCGGCAAGGACCCCGACGGCGAGCTGTACGTGCCGCGGCGCACCTCGAGGGACGATCCGTTCCGAATCTCCCCCAAGCTGCGCTGCGACTGGACATGGTTCCAGCAACTCGCGGAACAGGGACTGTCCGCAGGGCAAGACGGACTGGCCGTGCTGGAGAAGGCACTGCAACTGGTGCGCGGCCGACCCTTCGGCTCCCACCCGCTGCCCTGGTGCGACCCGCTGCGCCAGGAGATGTCTGTGCGGATCGTCGACGTGGCGCACACCGTCGCCACCTGGCGCATGGCCCCTGGCACTGCGCAGGACCTGGCGGCTGCACGACAAGCCGTCACCGTGGGCCTGACTGCCGAGGAAACTTCCGAGGTTCTGTACCGGGATTGGATGCGCATCGAGCACGCGCTCGGCAACCGACCGGGCCTGCACACCGCGATCACACGCTTGCAGACAATGAACCGTGCGCTGCACGCCGACCTGGAGCCGGAGACCGAGGCACTCGTCGACGCATTGATGTCGGCCACCGGCGGTGCAGACGCGCACTCGCGCTGACCCCCTGGTCTGCGCCTGATGCACAGACCATGCGCAGTGCGCTCAGGTGCGGGTTTGGGGCGCGCCGGAAGTGGAGCGTGGCGGCGCGAGTGGTGTTCGCACAGCTCGTTCTGTGGAAGTCCGGAACATCCCCGCGGTTGCGGGGCGACACAAAAGGGCCCCAGGACGACCGCGTGGTCGCGGACCAACCCCGCAGGCGCGGGGCGACCTGCACCGTCAGGCCGCGGCGTTCGACGCGTACGGGCCCCAGTCACGCGGCAACGCATCAGCGATCGGGAAGGGCTCGTTGTCGTCCGGATGCTCCCCGCGGGCACGGGGCCACCAGGGACCGGACGAAAGGGACTTGCCGAGAAGCGGAAGACCCCCGCAGGCCGGGGCAGCTGGCGGAGGTACCTCCCGGGGGGGAGGTACCGGGAAGAGAACCCCACCGGCGCGCGGGCCACCCGCGGTAGTTGTTCGAGCCCAGGTTGATGACCGGAAGATCCCCACAGGCGCAGGGCAACTTGACGTACGAGCCGAGCAAGGGCTGCGCGCAGGGAGCATCCCCGCAGGCGAAGGGGCGACTGGACAGGCTGGTCCACTCGCGTACGACCGTTCCGGACCATCCCCGCAAGGGCGGGGGCGACGTCGCGCTCGGCGGACTGCTCACCGTGGACGCCGGACCATCCCCGCAGGCGCGGGGGGGGCAACCCGTCATGGGCCCGGAAGTCGGCGGTGTCCTGCGGACCATCCCCGCAGGCGCGGGGGCAACCATCGCAGCACCACCACCCTCCCGGACTTGGCCGGACCATCCCCGCAGGCGCGGGGGCAACTCCTTCACCAACTCCCGGTCGGTCACCTGCTCCGGACCATCCCCGCAGGCGCGGGGGCGACGTGGACCTCTTCCCACGGACCATCCCCGCAGGCGCAGGGGCGACGTCTTCCGCCGCCTGGACGACATGTTCCAGTTCGGACCATCCCCGCAGGCGCAGGGGCGACGTGCACCCGGCCCACACCTCGCGCACGGCCTGCGGACCATCCCCGCAGGCGCGGGGCGACGTCGGTGTCGGTGCTGCACAGGTGCAGGAGTTCCGGACCATCCCCGCAGGCGCGGGAGCGACGGGGGCGGAGGCGGCGAGTTCGATGGCGGCTTCGGACCATCCCCGCAGGCGCAGGGGCGACGCCCATAGCGCACCCTACCGGTTGACCGTGCATGGACCATCCCCGCGGGCGCGGGGGCGAGGCCGCGGACGTAGCTGCCCAGCAGGGCGCCGACGGACCATCCCCGCAGGCGCGGGGGCGACGTCGGCGTCCTTGCCGAGACGCGTACGCAGGTCCGGACCATCCCCGCAGGCGCGGGGGCGACCGCAGTGCAGCCGGGCACGAAGGGGAGCACGCAGGACCATCCCCGCAGGCGCGGGGCAACTCGAACTCGCCCTCCTTCACGCCCTCTACGAACGGACCATCCCCGCAGGCGCGGGGGCGACGGTCGGGCCACGGGGGTCGGAGGATCCGGACGCGGACCATCCCCGCAGGCGCGGGGGCGACTGGGAAAGAGTCCAGGTCGTGGTGCCGCTCGAGGGACCATCCCCGCAGGCGCGGGGGCGACGGAATGTACCCCAGGCGGAAGAGCGTCGCGAACGGACCATCCCCGCAGGCGCGGGGCGACTCCGCGTCCTTGATTTCGAGGCCGGACAGGCTCGGACCATCCCCGCATGCGCGGGGGCGACCCGTTGATGTCAGTACCGTGTGTCCGCCATGCAGGACCATCCCCGCAGGCGCGCGGGCGACGACGCGGCGATCCAGAAGGACGCCACGATGTTCGGACCATCCCCGTAGGCGCGGGGGCGACAAGACGCTCCTTGGGGCGGGTGACCAGCCAGGCGGACCATCCCCGCAGGTGCGGGGCGACACGAAGCGGATGCGGTTCTTTCGCGGGAGGTGACGGTTTTCGTTTGGTTGGACTTTGGTCGCGCGGAGAGGATGAGTCCGTCGAAGTCGACGGATTGCCAGCGGTTTCGGCCCGCGGTGCGGACTACCCATCCCTGCTCGCTTGGTGGCTGGTTCAATGAGGATGGCTTGACCGTCGCCGATGCGGGTGGCCAGTACGTCCCAGAGCCGGTCTCGGACACGGCGGTTGGGGTTGTCGACGAACACGCCTGGGCTTGCTTCGACCATCCTGCGTGTGCGGTGTCCTCGGAGTCCCCAGCACATGGTGGCGCCAGAGTCGGCGAGCAGGCGGATGGCACCGTGGGTGACGCGGGTGCCTGGGCCGAGGAGCATGACCGCCACCATGGCGGCGGGGACTCGGACGGTCTGCTGTTTGTTGATGATGACGACGGCGTTCTCGTCGCGGTCCAGGTGGCTGCGTTCGACGTAGACGCTGGAGGCGCGGTCAGCGATGCGGTGTAGGTCTTGAGGATCGGCTTTCCACCAGATGTCGGGCACGGGCGCTCAGCCCCGTTGCTGTAGGGGTGCGAGGGTCAGCAGGCCGCAGCCGTACGCCTTGGTGGGGCCGATGCCGTTCAGGAGGCGCTCGGTGAAGAGGTCAGGATCGGTGACCTGGAGCTGTCCTTCGAAGGTGACGGCATTCATGACCACGTGGGCTTCCTTCGCAGTGACCGTGCCTTTGGCGAAAGTTCGATGGTGGCGGTTGGTAATGCGGACATCGCGGGGCGGTTGGCCGTCTGCGGTGTGGGTGCCGTCGAGTTGGGGTGCGGGCGGGATGTCGAATCCCCAGCGGGCGGTGCGGGTCAGGAACCAGTTGAGCTGCGCTGCGGCGGTGCGGTGTCCCAGTCGCAGGCCGCGTCGTTGGCCTGCGTCGAGGCGTTGTTGTTGGCGGGGGGTCGGCTTGTCGGGCTGGGTGGTGTTTTGGACGGGGTTGGCGGTGAGGCGGAATGCGAATCTGCGGCCCTGGGCGATCTGTTGGAGTAGGGGGGTGTAGTCGCGTATGGCGTAATGCTCGCCGGCGGCGTCGGGCCATCCGGCGTGCTCGACGAGGTGGGTCCAGTCCGGCTTGTCGGTGGTCAGGACGAAGAGGTGGGGGCGGTGCGGGTTGTCGCCGTCGAGGCGCCAGAGGGTGCGTCCTATGTCGGGCGGTCCGGGGATGCCGCCTTCGATGGCTGCGTGCATGGCGCGGGGGCTGGCCAGGAGTTTGCGGCTTTCGGCGCGCAGGGGGTTGATGCGGATGCGGGAGAGGTAGGGCATGTCGGTCACCAGCCCAGGAGGGCGAAAGGGTCGTGGCCGTCGGTGGTTGAGGGCCGTGTGGGGTCGGGGGTCAGTCCGGTGGGCACAGCGAGGTAGGTATGCCTGATGCGGCGGGTGGTGTAGGTGCGGTTCGTGGGCGCGAAGGACAGGGGGACGTCGTCGCGAACGTCATCTCCGGCCGGGTCGTCGAGGGTGGCGGGCAGGTCGACATGGGCCGCGTTGCCGTTGTCGCGTCCCCACCGTCTGCGCACCGCCGGGGAGGCCTGCCAGGGCTCCGTGCGCAGTACGGTTTGCAGGGTGCCGGTGCGCTGTCCAAGGAACAGAGGTTGTGTCGGGGCGCAGGAGCGGCGACCGAGGGCGAGTGGGAATGCGGGGCGGCGGACAGCGTGCTCGAGGGTGGTGACGAGATCGCCAGGTCCCTCTATCGCGGCCAGGAAGATGGCGTCCTGGAGGTAGAAGCGCTGGGTGACGTGGGTGTACTTGGCGGGTGAGGTGGACTTTTGCTGCCCCTTGGCGGTCACCGCGGACGACAGGAGCGGCCGGCCGCGATGGTCGCTGACCGTATGGAAGTCGCGCAGGATCGTGCCGGGTTGCTCGATGCGGATGCCGAGGCTCAGACCGGCGAGGTCGTCGATGGGGGCGTGTCGCGGGCGGCCGGCCGCGGCGGCGAGCAGTCCGACGATGCCCGACTTGGTGGGTTCGGGCCGGGTCTCACGGCGATTGAAAGCACTGCGGTCGCCCCACGACTGGAGCGGTGCGGCGAGACGGAGCAAGAGGACAGAGGTGCTGTCGGGGTCGCTCACGCCTGCTCCCCCAGGACTGCGGTGAGGCGGGTGCGCAAAGAGGTGCGCAGGTCGGCGAAATCGACAGCGTCGCCGAACGCCTGGGTGAGGGCTTCGACGGTGTCCTTGGCGTGGGGTTCGCGGGTGCGGAAGGTGTGGCTGGCTGCCGTGAAGAGGGGACGGTCACCCCATAGGCGCGTTGCGGTGAGGTGCTCTTCGGCCAGACGGCGGGCGGAGTCGGCCTGGATTCCGGCCTGCGCAGCGATGGGTTCTTCGAAGGCGGAGACGAGGTTGACGGGCTGATCGGCGCGGACGACGACAGCGAGGAGGCTGGGCCGGGTGTGGTGGGCGAACGCGTTCTGGTAGCCGGTGGGCATCGAAAGGGCGAAGCCGTCGAGGAAGCGGTCGAGGGCATCGAGAGCGGCTTCGGTGTCGCCTCCGAGGTTGTCGGTGAGCTGGGCGAGGCCGACGGTTGCGTAGCGGTAGAGGGTGGCGGAGTTGAAGCCGATGGTGCCGATCATTCCGGCGCCGGTCTCTCCCTGCTCGTTTTTGTCGTCGACGGCCGTGAAGTAATCGAATTCGAGCTGCGTCTCGTGGGTGGACAGCGCGTGCGCTACCTGCACGGCCGCGTCCACGTTGAGTTTGGGGATGTCCGCGACCATGCGGCCGAACAGGGCGACCCCGACCGGATGTCCGCTTTGGAAGGTGACCGCGACGGGAAGTTCCTTGACCGCCTCGCCAAGTTCCTTCTCCTCCAGGGCCACGAGGTCTGCTGCGTTGTCGGGCACAAGGGCCGCCACGGCGTCGAGCTGGGCATTGCCGTAGAAGAGGAGGTAGGCGGTGTCGCCGGCCTTCTTGCCCTGGCTGAGGCCGAGTTGGGCCAGCAGTGCGGCGGCGATGCGGTGCGCGTCGTCGCGGTGCAGGCCACTGTGACGGGCGATGCGGGTGGCGAGTTCGGCGGTGATGCGCTTGGTGCGGGTGGCGCGGTCGGGCTCGGGGGCCCCGGTGTCGAAGTGGCGACGGGTGGCCCGCTTCCATGCCTGGGAGGAGACCCGTGAGCGGCGCACGCCCCCGTAGATGGCCTCCTTGGGGTTTCCTTGATCGTCACGGTTGATGTTGGCGGGCGGCACGGTCTGGATGGCGTGTACGTCGATGTAGAGACGCTGCGGCATGGGGTATCTCCCTGACATGTAGTGGGTGTTGGTCGGGTGGGGCTGGTGCGGCGGCCGGTCCCTCGGTGCGCAGCGAGGCCCGGGCGGATGGGTGGTGTCAGGTGGTGGAGGGTTGGGTCCAGCCGTAGTAGTCCAGGCCCCATTTGCGGCGCACCCGAGAGCGGGCTTCGGGCCGGTGCCAGGCGTGGAGGTCAGTGGCGAGGCGGTCGTAGTCCAGGGGCTGTTTGATGTCTTTGAGTTGGGTGATAAGGCCGCGCAGTCGCAGCTGCAGTGCGGCGGCGGAGGTGGCGGAGAACGCCTGCTGGAAGCGGGAGTCGACGGCTTCGTCGCTGGTTCGGTCGTGGCGGCGCAGGGCGAGCATGGCTCGGCCCAGGCTGATGCCGGCGCGGTGCATGGGCCGGTCTTGGCTTTGCTGGTGCAGTCCATAGAGGGCGAGGGCGATGTGTTCGGCTTCCTGCTCGCGGGAGACTTCGCCTTTGCGGGCGGCGAAGTCGTCGATGGGGCAGGTGTAGAAGGGGAACATCTCCAGCACGGTGCCGGCGGGGCGACCAATTCCGCGACGCAGCACGGCAAGGTCCTCCCCTGGCGGGCGCTGTTGGGCGCCGGGTTGTGTGCGGCGCCAGGTGCCGTCCGTGGCGATGTAGAGGTGCCAGATTCTTGGTTGGGTCCGGGTCTCTTCGGTCATGGCCGTGTCCAGACGTAGTCAGGGCGCTGGGGACTGTTCGGGTGTGCCGATGGGCCCGGGCGTGCATCACGGGATACCTAGGCCGGGGTGGGCGAATCGGGCGAGGTGGTGGGCGAGCCCCGTTGTCAGGTGTGTGCTGACGCGGTGTGGTCGGCGAGTGCTCGGTGGAGGATTGCGCCGCGGCGCTTGTGGAACGACGCTTCGGCCGTTGATGCCCGGTATGTGCGCTCGGGTTTACTGTCGCCGTGCGAGAGGCGTCGGCCGGCGAATGCTCCGACCGGTACGGCCTGTAGGAGCCGATCGGCGATGTCGCCGGTGCGGCGCCAGGCCAGCTGTTCCCAGGCGAGCTGTCCCGCCTCGATCTGCTCGAGGTCCTCCACGTCGCGCAGGCCTGCCAGGAGCCGGCGCACCAAGGGGTCCAGCGAGTGCAGGACTTGCTCGCCGGGGCGCTGCCCCTTGTCCCAGGGGATCGGTTCGCTGCCCAGGGAGCGTCTCAGGTCCGCGGAGAGGCGGTTGATGGCCATCGTCAACTCCTCGGCCTGCTCCGTGACTTCGAGGAGCGTGGCGCGAAGGTCGCTGTCTACTTCGAGGGCCGCCAGCGGAAGGGGCAGCGTGTCGAACATGAGGTCGTCGATGACGGCCGACTGGTTGCCATAGACGATGCCGAAGAGTTCCACGCGCAGGGGGTAGCTACGGTCGAGGTCTGCAGTCAGGGCGCCGGCTTGGTCCAAGACTTTGCTGGTGGCGAATCCGCTGGTGGTGTCTGCGGCCTCGCGCGATTGCCGTTCGGGTGCCAGGAGCGCATCGAGTCCACGCCAGGCGGCCTTGCCGGGCTGCAGGCGCAGCGGTCGTCGCGCAGGTGCGGCGGTGTCCTTCTTGCGTGCGCGGCTTTTGGCGGTGGTGGGCTCGATGCGCCACATGGTGTGCGGTTCGGTGAGGGGGGTGTGCGGCATGCGATCGCCTGCGGCGACCAGGACGCGTGTCACGCGCAGGCCGTCATCGGTCTCTTCGGGAAAGAGTCGGATGCGGCGGGACTGCCATGTCCACAGGTCCAGGAGTCCTTCGGGAGCACGCTCGTGCCATTGAGGGCTGCCGGCATGGTGCGGGGCATCTGGTTCGCGTCGTCGCCATTGCGGCCGATCGTTGGCCAGGGGGGACGATCCGATGGGAAGATTCAGTAGCAGGGTCTCGAAGAGGGTCCTGCCGCCGAGCAGGGTGACTCCCAGCTGGCCCAGGGGGCCGGTCGGGTTGCCCGTGGTCTTGCCTTTGGCTGCTCTCGGGTCGCCGACAGCGCCTGTCTTGATGGCCGCGGTGTCCCAGCACTGAGTGTGCAGGAGCCAGTGCGCTGCTTGTGCGGGGGTGAGGGAGAAGGCGTCCCCTTCGGTTCGCGAGGCGAACAGCGGCACGTTGTTGCCTGTTGAGGCGGTGGCGACGATCAGGCCGGCGTTCTTCGTCTCCCCTTTCGCCGTGTGCAGATCGGCGACCTGCCCGAAGGGATGGAGTGGATGGAAGAGATCGAACAGTTGCTGGTGCTCGTCGAGGTACGCCGTCAGCCTGGTGCGCTGCTCTGGCGTCCATCGCCCTGTGGCAAACCAGTCCATCCACTCGCGTTCATCGGCCGGCCGCCCCAGCGCGTCGACGATCACGGGTAATAACAACTGGCGTAACACTGCAGGTCTCTGCGTGGGAATCTCCGTCTGCAGGCCACCAAGCGTGTGGCATTCCAGCACTGCCGTGCGTAGCGGTAACTCTTGGGCGGGTCCTCCGGCCGCGGGCGGTATGTGCAGCCAGGGCTCATCGGTCAGATGAAATGCGTGAACCATCAGTCCCCCTTGACTAAAGTCTCTACGTTTGAAGCTACACATCGGCGAGGAAGCCGGACCCGTCGTTTCGTAACTCGACCTAAGATGGCCGTTATTGACCCCGCGTCCCGCCCCTGGGGCGAGCTGCGGGGATGGTCCCTCTCTCCGTTTTCTTCACGGATCGGGAACGCCGTCGTCCCTGCGTTTGCGGGGATAGGGGCTGCCGGGCTCGCCCGGCAGCTCGTTTCACCCTTCACATCACCGGGCGGCAGCGCCGGCTCGCCGCATTGTGCGCAGACCGAACTCCACGTCGTACGACACCTCGACATCGCCCAGGGCTGTGCGGCCTGAGGAGTCGAGTACGAGGGCTGCAGTTCCTCGCAGCCAGGGGTGTCCGTACCAGCCGGGCAGCGGCTTCAACGCCGCTGCTGCTTGGGTGAGGTGCGGTGGCAGACGCACGACGGACCCCAGCACGTCGTCCAAGACCTCCAGGGCCACGTCGCCGTTGGCTCCCAGGGGCCGGCCGGACAGCGTCCGGTAGCCGGCGTCCGGGCCGTCCTTGAGTACGAGGGCCACCTCGATGGACTCGTCACCGTCGCGAACAGCTGCCCGCAGGGAGTTTTCGTCGCTTGCCGCGGACATCCCGCCGTAGTGCAATCCCGCCAGGGTCGGCAGTTCACGCTCGCCGCGCGCGGTCAGCAGGAACTGTCGGGCGTGCTCGGCGCGCGCACGGTTCTGCGTCTCCTGCTCGCGCATGGCCGTCGTACCCGCTGGGCGCCATGCTTCGGGCAGCAGTGACGTGTCGTTCTCGTACGCCTGCGCCACCAGGTGGGGAACGTCCCCCGGAACGGACCACGCCGCGCCCTCTTTGGGTAGCAGCGCGGCAGTGCGTAGCAGCAGATGCCGGCCGTAGATCTTCTCGCTGGCGTACGCCAGCGACGGTTCGCGGCTCGCACGTGGTTGAAATCCGGTGACGAAGACCTGCGGCGTGCGGAGCCGGTGCGGGCGCCGCGTTGTTTGGTGGCGGTGCACCCGACCGATTCGCTGTAGCAGGAGGTCGACGGGAGCCAGATCCGTGATCAAGAGGTCGGCGTCGACATCGAAGGACTGCTCTGCCAGCTGTGTCGCCACCAAAATCAGTCGGGCGCCTGGCTGGCGCGGTGTGTGCGGGCCCAGGAGCCGCAGGCTCTCCTCGGTCAGTTCGGCACGGTGGGCGACGGTGAACCGTGCATGCAGCAGGCGCACTTCGTGCGGGCCGAAACGCCCACGCAGTTCCGCGTACAAACTCTGGGCCCGCGCTACCGAGTTACGGATGACCAGTGCAGTCCCGCCATCGGCGAGTTCACTCGCCAGCAGGTCCCCCACTGATGCTTCTGCCTGGGCCTGCGCCCTCTCGCGCTTGGCACGTGAGGCACCCGCGCCGGGCACGGCTTCGGGCACCGTGCGCACCACGACCTCGAGGTCGGCGCGCCAACTGTCTGTCGCCTGCGAGTGAAACCGCGTCTCGCCCGCGGGCGAGATCCACGCCGCGGTCACGCTCGGGTAGCCCGGTGGGGCCGGGACCTTGACGTCGAGTTCTTCCCGCGATGCCGCACCGGCCAGATACGCCTCGAAAAGCGTCTGGCGCTGGGCGGGGGCCAGCGTCGCGGACAGCAGAACCACTGGCACTCGGGCCTGTCCCAGCCATCGCAATGCCTCCTGCAGGAACTGGCTCATATACACGTCGCACGCGTGCACCTCGTCCAGCACGACGACCTTGCCGGCCAGGCCCGCCATGCGCAGCATGACGTGCCGAGTCCGGGTCGCCGCGTACAGCAACTGGTCGACCGTCCCGACGACGAACGGCGCCAGCAGCCCCCGCTTCGGCCCCAGGAACCATTCGGACAGGGCCTGCCGTTCCGATCCACTGCACGCCGGATCGGCTTCGACACCATAGGGATCGTCGTCCAGACCGAATTCATCCACTCCGCGAAACGGCTGATCCGCCTGCGCCTGAGCGCCGTCACGCATGGCCTTCCACTCCTGGTTGAAGGCCCGCTTGCCGTGTAACAGCATCACCCGCAGCGCCAGTCGGCTCTCGATCGTCTCCACCCAGCGGCGTACCCGGGTGAACATGGGATCGCTGGTGGCCTGGGTGGGCATCCCCACAAAGACACCGTCTGCGCCGAAGCGAGCGGCGAGCACCTCCGCTGCAGCCAAAGCAGCTTCTGTCTTGCCTTCGCCCATCGGCGCTTCGATCACCATGAGACCCGGTGCGCCCAGCTGTCGAGCAACGTCGATCGCCATGGCCTGCGAGGGCCGCGGCGCGCACCCGAACCGGTCCTGGAACGCCTCGGGCCCCGGCACGCCCAAAGACCTCCAACCGCCCTGCATTCCCAGCGCCTCCCACGCCGCGCCAGCGCGCTTTCGAGACGCATCCAGACTCACCGACGCCAGATCATCGACGCCGACGAAGTAGCGCTCGTCACTCGCGATCCAGTCCGCCATCACCACCAGCCCGCTGAGCTGCAGCTGCAACGCCCGGGTGGGCACCTGCGCCGGCTCCACCTCGTGGAGCGATGCGAACCCGACTTCTCGCGTGAACTCGTCGAGCACAGCCTCCTGGACCTGCCGCCACTTCCCCCTCCCCCGCAACTGCCCCTTCGCCGGACCCGGCTCCTGCACATCACGCAGCGACGGAAACGCACCGTGATGTCCTGCCACCAACGGCCACAGCCAGTCCACCTGCCGTGCATCCCAACCCGACGCAGCGAGCAACTCCCTGGCCACCAGCCCGCCGGCCCAGTCGTGGCGCCATCGCCCGTGCTTCTTCGCGCCGGCGACAGCCGCAGTTTCCAACCACGACAGACCCGTCCGGCGGACGGCCTCTGCGCCCTCGGCCCACAGTCGCTGATGAGCAGGAGTGGCCTTCCCGCAGTCGTGGATCCCGCAGAGCCAAACGAAAAAGGTCCGTCCGCGTCCCGTGCCACCCGCGACCTCATCCAGGGCCGCCTGCGTCGACCGCGCGAGATAGTGCTCCCACACCATCTCCGCGACCGCCGCGGTGTCCAAGAGATGCGCCATCAGCAGGCTCGTCGTACCGCCAGCCCGCTCCCGCGACTTCCCCCACAAAGCCGCCAACGCCTCAACCACAAACGGCTCGTGGCGCTGACCAAGCTCCTGCGTATCCACCGGGCCCCCTGGGCTTGGAATCACACGTAGGCTCGGGATCGTAGGCGCCACCACTGACATCGGGCGTTGGATGTAGCTCTCCTGCAGAGAACTGGTTGAGCTGTCTATTGGGCGAGCGAAGTGGCGGCGGGTCGCTGCCCTTCTACCGTTGTAGTGGTGGAGGCGGTGCCGATCGTGCCGTTTATCAAGGAGTTGGAAGCACGAGCCTGCGGCACAGGACAGGTGGAGCTTCTTGCGGCCCAGATCGCGAAACTGACGGCACGGTCGCGTGCCGAGCAGGAGGCGCGGTCGCGGTTGCAGGCGACACGGGAGTCGCTGTGTGACACGCCCGCAGCCTGACCGACGATCTTCCCTGGGCTCCGAGCCTTTGGCTTGCACAACCTGCAACGATGAACGCCATGACCGATGCACTGGTGCAGTTCCTGCGTGACCGCCTCAACGAAGACGAAAAGGCCGCACGTCAAGCTGCCGACCTCGGCCAGTGGGCGCTCGGCGAAGCCTCAGACGACGAGCGGAACTGGGTCTACCAGGGCGAGTACGGCAGCATGGTCATCGAATGCCAGCGCCGTGCTGATGCCATCCATATCGTGCGCCATGACCCGGCTCGCGTCCTCGCCGAGATCCAGGCCCACCACACGAACGTCGACGAGTACGAGATCGCCCTCTGGGCCAAGACGGAACCCCAGGACGCCGCCTGCTGGGAAGCGCGGCGAGCCACGCTCGAAGAGGTCTGCCTACGCCTTGCAACCGTCTACGCCGACCATCCTGAATGCCGTGAGGAGTGGCGGCCAATGGGCGCAGCATGTGGCCATGGGGCTGCGAACTCGCCCAGTGCGTAGGGCATCAGCCGGAACGTTCCATCCCCTCCCAGCGCAACTCCGCTCTACCTACCGGCAGTCTGTGGCGAATCCCTTACGGGCTTCTCGTTGTTGGCTTCGATACATGCCTGTTGGGCCGCTCACCAGATGTCTGGGGCGACGGCGCCGATCAGGGCTCGGAGCTTTTGCAGGGCGGTGTCGGACGCTGGCGTTCCGATGTTTTCCGCGACCTGGATTGCGGGGTGGAGGACAGCGACCAGGTGTCCGGAGCGCACGTGGTCGGGGATGTCGCGCAGTGCGGTGCGCGGGCTGTGTTCGGTCCAGTCGGTGTAGGCGACACACTCGGCGAGAAGTCGCTCCTGCGGGCTTGGGGTCCAAGTGCCGGCGAGGAGGTCGCTGTGGAGGGCTTGAGCGGAGTGGGTGAGGGATGCGGCGAGGGCGTCGGTCATGCCCGGGACAACGGTGTCGGATGATCGAGGGTCACGACATCCACCGTTCGGCTCCCATCCGCTGCCCTGGTGGGACCCGCTGCGTCAGAAAATGACCCTTCAGTATCGTCGACGTGGTGCAGACCATTGTCGCCTGGCGCATGGTCTCCGGTACTGCGCACGTCTTGGCGGCCGCGCGGCAGGCCGTCGCGATCGGCCTGACCGTCGAGGAGGTCTCCGAGGTCCTGTACCGGGACTGGATGCGTCTCGAGCACGCGCTCGCCAACCGGCCGGGCCTGCACACGGCGATCATCAGCCTGCAGACGATAACTCATGCATTGCGCAGCGACTTGGAGCCCGAGACCGAAGCGCTCATCGACGAACTGATGGGTCACGCCGCCTAGCGCGCACGCGCTGACCGTCCCGTCATGCGCAGTGCGCACTTCATGCAGTGCACAGTCGACCTTCCTTGTCGGCCGTGCGGTGCAGTGAGCGTCCGCCAACTTGACGTCGCAGGTCAAAGGCTGGTGTGAACGGCGAGTTCGGGATAGCTGGCGTCGAACGACTGAAGGACCGCAGCGACCCGACGAACTCTGAACTCCACGGCCACGACCGGACCGTGGTCGAACATCGCAACGGCCAGCACGGCCCCACCACTTCGACTTCAGCGACATGTCGTGCGGCTACAGGCAGTGGGTCGTTCACGCCGCCGCCGACCTGGACATGCCTGGGAAGACGTTCGTCGTGGACACCTCCCGTGACGGCGACGGTACGACGAGCGACGACGGAGGCCACGTCGACTCCTACAACCCGGCCGCCGCCGCGGTGTCGCCTCCTCGATCGGTGTCGGCGGAGCCGAGTACCTGCCTTGGATCAAGGTGCGTGAGGATTTCGGCGGGCAGCGCGGCGTCACACCGTAGGACACTCCGGCGGGCACGTTTTCCCGCACTCGGCAGAGTGGCTGACCGGCGCCTGGTTAGGCCTGGCAGCGGTAGGCCCCGGCCAGATCGCGCCTGTCACTGACTGATGAGGACCGGCCTGCGCCTTGCACCGTCCAGGATCCTGCAAGGTTTGCACAGGGTTTCTGCGGCAGGATCACCGAGCATCGGGGACCAGCTGGACTGCTCTCAACCTCGAGACCTTGCGGTGCGTCGCATCCGTGCCGACCGGTCCTGGGTGAACACCGTGCTTGCCCACTGCGCCCTGAAACCTTGCAGGTACCTGAGGCGCCGCATCCGTGGCAGCGTCCACCTGCAAGACGAAATGTCAGACTTCAACGGGGAGAGAGCTTTTCATGAGCCTGCCCACCACACGTACCCGCCTGGGCGCCCTCGCCGTCGCCGCGCTCGCGGCGAGCGCCTTGACCGTCAGCGCCTCGCCCGCCTCCGCTGCGGCATCTGACGGATGGATCAGTGGAGCTGGATCGGTATACGACGACTTCGGAGACGAGGGAACCCTCTCGACGACGTCCTACGAGAGTTCCAACGCTGCCTGCCTCTGGCAGCAGATTCTCTGGGCGGAGGGCGTCCACGAAAGCGACGGCACCATCTTCGACAAGGAGGATGCCGATGGTCACTTCGGTGCCAACACGGTTCACGCAACCAAACAGTTGCAGAAGCGCTGGGGGCTGACGGCCGACGGCATCGTGGGTAAGAACACGCTCGGCAAGGTGGACACCAAGCGCGAGCAGATCGGCGGAGAGTGGACCGGGAGGCTGTTGCACGCCGCGACGAACAGTGACGCCCTCTACCGCACCGAGCTCAGGTACTACGGCAAGAGCCACACCTTGACCTTCTACCGGACCGACACCGGCAAGTACTACTTCCAGACCTATAACGTCGGCTTCGCGTACGCGGCGTACGGCCACAACTCCTGTGACTGACCTCGCGCTCCACTAAGGCCGATGGCTGCGCACCTGATCTATGGTGCGCAGCCATCGGCCTTAGTGGAGCGATAACAGGGCGCGGGCAAGAACCCACGCCGTGGGAGTTGCTGCGCGCGATGCAGCAGATGCGGCTTAAGCTGCGTGCTGACTTCGCGCAGTTCACGGAACGCCTCGCGCAGATGCAGTCCGCCTGGAGAACTTCGAGAAGGACATCACGGACCTGCAGCGCGTCCGGCGAGTTACGCGGCGAGAGGCGCAGCGGCCCCGGCGCTCCTGTCCTCCGGCGCCGTGAGCGTGGTCGGGGTGGGCAAGGCTCAGAAGCCGCAATCCACCTGGGACCCAAAGTCGTCCAACGTGTCAGTGCGCATCCAGCCTTCCACTCCGGTCCGGACGTTGCGGGCATACGTCCACATCATGGCGGAGCCGCCCGACCAGGCACCCTCTGTCTGGCAGTGGTAGTCCATCTTGTCGGTGGATCCTGCGTAGCCGTTGATCGAGCATCCTGTGCTGGAGCCGGATCGCATGTTGACTCCGTCGGCGGTGGCGCGCCAGGAACTGCTGTCCTTGTCGGGAGCCTTCTTGCCGCAGGGGGCGTACGCGTGTGCGGGGGCTGAGGTGACCATGGGGGTGATCAAGGTAGCTGCGAGCGTGAACGTTGCGGCAAGTATGCGTGCCTTGGAAACGAGCACTGACTACTCCTTGGGGGGGGTGGCTCGGCAGGGGGATCATGCGACGGTTTGCGCGTGCCCATGCCAAGGGGTGCAAGTTATCTAGATCGCCCTGGGCGCTGATAGGAGAAATGCGAACTACCTCAGGCATGAGTGGAGCTCTTGCCCACCACCGGTTGTGGTTGGTCGTGTTGTTATTCTCCTGCGCCTCATCTGCCCAGCCGCGTGCGACGTCGAGGACTAGCACCAGGGCGCAGGCGCGGAAGTACTCGCGACCACGCACGGGCAGTTCTCCCGCGTCGTGTAGGGCTGCAAGGCAGGACCGTTCGAGGGCTGCTGCCTCGCCACTCGTCAAGCCGTCGACTATGGACTCAACACGGTCGAATCCGTCGAGTCTGTGCGTAGCGAGACGGAGCCTGCCGTTCCCAGATGTGATCCCGAGCTTCAGCACCTCACTCAGCTCGTCAATGACGACGTAGAACACGCCGAAGGCACGTCCTTGGCAGAGCCCGCAGATGCCAACCCCTTGTTGCACGTTGTTCGCCCGCGGATCACACTCGTGCCCAGCTGCGCACCGCACTCTGTGCCGACCATCGCTCCGAGCCACTTGGGCTCGATCAACGTCGCGCCAGTCTTTTCGAGGTGAGACCGGAATGCGGCCTCAGCCCCTTCGGGTCCTTTCCAGCACAGGTACGACAGACGCCCTTGCCCTGCTGAACACTGATCGGGCGCGGACTGTTCTCGTGCCCAAGAACGCATCGAATCTGGTGAGGTCGCATGACGCCTAGCCACTTGGGCTCAAGGAGCGTCGCGCCGAGCTCATCCAGGCGTGTACGGAATTCCTTCTCGGCGACTCTAGGGTCTCTGACAGCGCATGCACGGCAGATCCTCCTCCCCAACTTCACATCGGACGGTCGTGGCACGCATTCGTGGCCTTCGATGCACTGCACACGGTGCGGACTGTCCACTCCCAGCCGTGCGGTCGCTGGCACGGGTGAGCGCACCCTCGCATCGGAAAGTCGTTCATCCCACTTACCTCGACACTCCTGCCCACGACTGTCCCCCCACGCTTCCACCGGAATCCTGAGCGTCATCTTGCGCTCGCGGCCCCGGAAGGACACAACAAACCGATGACACCCCGTAAGCCCACCGTTTGCCTCTGCATGATCGTGAAGAACGAGGCGCAGGTCATCGAGCGCTGTCTCAATTCCGTGCGGGACCTGGTCGATATCTGGTGCATCTCGGATACGGGTTCCACGGACGGTACCCAGGACCTCATCCGCACGGCTCTGGTCGGCGTTCCCGGCGAGCTGCACGAGGAGCCCTGGCAGGACTTCGGGCACAATCGTTCCCTCAACCTCCGCCACGCGCACGGCACGGCGGACTACCTGCTCCTGATTGACGCGGACATGGTCGTACGCCAGGATGCCCCGCTGCCGCCGCTCGGCGCGGAGGCGTACATGCTCAAGCACGCCGGTGAGACCGAGTACCGGATCAAGCGCCTGGTCCGCGGCGATATCGCCTGGCACTACGTGGGTGCCACACATGAATACCTTGCCGCAGACCAGGGCCACCGTCAGGAGAACCTGGACGCGCTGGTCATCGAGCACTTCGCGGACGGGGGTTCGCGCGGCGACAAGTTCGAGCGGGACGCCCGGCTGCTCAAGAAGGACATCGAGCGCGACCCGACCAACAGTCGGGCGGTCTTCTATCTCGCCCAGACTTTGCGGGACTTGGGCGAGCACGAGGAGTCCGTCGCGCTGTACGAGCGGCGGGCGCGGATGGGCGGCTGGGCCGAGGAGGTCTACTTCTCGCTGCTCCAGGCCGGCGTCCAGCGCGCCGAGCACGGCGACTGGCCCGGCGGCATGGACTGCCTGGTGCGGGCGTGGGAGTCGCGGCCCGAGCGCCTGGAAGCCCTGTACGAGCTGACCAGCAGGCTGCGGCTCAAGGAGCAGTACCGCAGCGCGCACGCCTTCGCGAGCGCGGGAATCGACCGGCCGCGGCCGCAGGACGACCTGTTCGTCCAGCCGTGGGTGTACCGCTGGGGGATGCTCTTCGAGTACTCGATCACCGCGTACTGGACGGGCGACACGGCCGCCTCCGTGGCCACCTGCGACCGGCTGCTCGCCATGGCCGACCTGCCCGCCGCCTACCGCAACCAGGTCCTGGCCAACCGCAGGTTCGGCCTCACCCTGGTCCCCCAGTCGCGCACGGTGCGCATTCCCCAGCCGATCTGGTGAGCCGCAGATCCAGTGACCAGCCGGCCTTGTGTTCCCGCCGCCCCGAACCACGCTCCGCACCGACAGGGTTGAGGCCCTCATGGCGTTGACCACCGCCCCCCGTCCCAGCTCGCCTACGGCGTGCTACGGGAGGACTGGATGGGGCTCTATCGGTTCGCCACTCCCGTGTGGACGCTCACGATCCTCGCAGGCGCTCTGGCCGTCGCCGCGCTGTGGGATGCGGAGCGCCGTCCGCGTCCCCGCGCGCTGCTCGCGGCCGGTCTGGCCCTCGGGTTCGTACTCTCCCTGACTGGACAGCATCCCAAGAACCAGGACTGGCTCGACGAGCCCGCCCTGTCCCTGTGCAAAGTCACCCACCGGTTCGGCGGAGTGTTCAACGGATGCGCCCAGCGGCTGGCCATCCACGGCCGCAGCGTTCTGCTGCCCGATCTGGGCGGCACCCTGCTCACGAGCCGTCTGAAGGTGGTCGACCTCGCGGGCCTCACGGACCCGGTCGTCGCCGACGCCTACGCCGCACACGACCCCACGCCGTACGCGCCTACGTCTTCGACGGGGCCCGGCCCACCTTCATCCACGGCCACGATGGATGGCTGAACTGGAACGGCATCACGCCCGATGTGCTCACCGCGCACGGTTACGTGCCGCTGTACATGAAGGACGACGACATGGACTGGGTCCGTGCCGACGCCGTGCCGGACCGCCGGCTGATCGAGCCGACCGGCCGGTGGGCGTCCGAGGCGGTGCCCCGGGCGGAGAACGCCTGGGACACCGCCCCGTTGGCAGGATGCGGCACCCGCTTCACGTAGCCGCGCCTCGCTGGCTCACTGGCATACGGCCCGGACGCGCAGGGTGCCGCTGCCGATACCGGTGGCCTCGAGGGTCGCGGTATAGGCGGTGCCGTCAGCGGTGGGCAGACTGCTGGTGAACTCCCCGAAGTCCCTGGGCCCTGACGCATCCAGGCTCTCCGCCCCGCCGCCGACCACTCGCGTCCCGACGGGGCAGGTCGCCACGACGGTGTACTCCTGACCGAAGTTGAACGAGCTGATGTTGAGCTCCTTTGTGACGACCTGCGGGATTTTGGTGGGGCCTGTGGGTCCTGTTGCGCCGGTAGCGCCAGTGGGACCGGCGGGGCCGGTAGGGCCCGTCATGCCGGTGGTGCCTGCGGGGCCTGTTGCTCCTGTCGGGCCGGTCGCACCAGTTGCGCCTGTGGCGCCTGTGGCGCCTGATGCACCGGCGGGACCGGTTGCGCCTGACGGACCCGTCGCTCCCGTGGATCCGGTGGGGCCGGTGGGGCCGGTGGGGCCGGTCATGCCCGATGGGCCGGCCAGGCCGGTGGCCCCCGTCGCGCCGGTCGGACCGGCAGTCCCTGTCGCACCTGTGGAGCCAGTGGCACCTGTCGCCCCGGTGGTGCCAGCCACGCCGGCGGGGCCAGTCGGCCCGGTCGCTCCCACCGGTCCGGCCGCCCCGGAAGGGCCAGTCAGGCCGGTCTCGCCGGCAGGTCCCGTCGCACCTGTAGGGCCCGCTGGTCCTGTAGCTCCGGTCGCACCCTTGGCGCCCGGTGCACCGTCCTTGCCCGTCGGGCCCGCGGGACCGGACTCGCCTGCGGGACCGGTCGGACCGGTAGAGCCCGTCGGACCCGTAGCGCCCGCCGGGCCTGTAGCTCCACTGCTTCCTTGGGGCCCCATGGGGCCGGTCGCGCCTGTAGCGCCCGTCGGCCCGGTCTCGCCCCTGGCACCAGGAGTTCCCGCGGGCCCCGTCGCGCCCGTAGCGCCCGTAGCGCCCGCCAGGCCTGTAGCGCCCGTATCTCCTGGCCTTCCGTCCTTACCCGGTGCTCCAGTGGGACCGGTCGGACCAGTGAGGCCGTTCGCACCAGTTGCGCCCGTTGCTCCAGTGGCACCTGTCGGTCCCTGAGGGCCGGTGGACCCTGTCGGCCCGACCTCACCGGCAGGGCCTGTCGGGCCTGTTGCTCCAGCCGGCCCTGTAATCCCGGCACTACCGGCAGTCCCCGCGGGCCCTGTCGGGCCGGTGTCGCCCGTGGCTCCCGGTGCACCGTCCGTACCCGGGGCGCCAGTTGGACCGGCCGGGCCCGTAGCACCCTGCGCACCTGTCGCTCCGGTCAGTCCAACGGCTCCCGCAGGGCCCGGCTCGCCCGCCGGGCCGGTGGCGCCCGAGGCCCCGGCAGGTCCCGTCGGGCCGGTCACGCCCGCCGGGCCAGTCGCGCCGGAAGGTCCTGCCGCCCCTGCAGCGCCGATCGGCCCGGTTGCGCCGGTCGCACCCGTATCGCCAGGTGCGCCGTCCTTGCCGGGGGCGCCAGTTGGACCGGCCGGGCCCGTGGTCCCCGGGGGTCCCGTCGGGCCCGTCTCGCCCATCGGACCGACGGCGCCCATGGCACCAGCAGGGCCGGTTTCACCCGCCGGGCCGGTCGCTCCCATCGCACCCGTCGGACCAGACGGGCCCATGGCACCAGTAGCCCCCGTAGGTCCCATCGGACCCATCACGCCGGCAGGACCCACGGACCCGGTCGCGCCCGTCGAACCAGCCGGACCCATGGCACCCGTAGCGCCAGCAGGGCCGGTACCCCCTGTTGCACCCATAGCCCCAGCAGGACCCGTTGGCCCCGTCGCGCCCGACTCACCAGTCGCGCCCGAAGGACCAGTTGGTCCCATCGCACCCGCAGGGCCAGTGGGGCCAGCCGTTCCAGGAGGGCCCGTCGGACCCGTAGCTCCGGGCGGGCCGGGCGGCCCCGCGGCTCCCGGGTCGCCCTCCAAGTCCTGCACGAAGGCGATCTCGGATTTGCCTGGGTTCTTCTCCAGCCACTGCTCATACGCCGAGTCGCCCTCGTCCCCCGGCACGCCTGGATCCCCCTTCGGGCCCTGCGGTCCCGTCGGGCCAACCGGCCCGGTTGCCCCTGTGGGTCCCACCACCCCGTTCACCCCACACACCTTGCAGGATCCGGCCGGACCAGCTGGGCCTGCCGGCCCCCTAGGCCCCGTAGGCCCCGTACGCCCGGTTGGACCCGTCAGACGTCCGCTGCCCTCCCCCGCCACGAGACTGGTCGCACAGAACGGCACCCTGCCGTGGTTGGTGACGTAGCGAGCGCTCAGCCAACCCGTCCGGCCTGCCGGCTTGTACCAGTGGTTCGTGCCGTTGACCCACTGTCCCCGCGTCTTGCATTCGAGGGTGAGCCGCGCACCCGATCGGTACGTGCCCAGGGCGCGCGACGCCGTCGTCGGGCGAGCTCGGAGGTACTGCCCGATGCGGGACGTCACGGTTCCGGGCGTCCCGCTCGCGGCGATGGCCTCCACCACCCCTGCGGCCTCCCCCACGCCCATCGGCACAGCCAAGGGCGGCACAGCTGCGTGCACGGGACAGGCCGAGAAGGTCAGACCGAGGGTCACGACCCCGAACATCGAGCGGGACAGTGTGTCCCATGAGGTGGGTGAAAGCATGCCAGGACCGCTCTTTCCGAAGAGAGACAAGGGCAGGCCGAGCATGCGGCTTCCAGGCTGTTTGTCAGTTCAACCGCACGGGCGTGAGGGCTGGTTGGACGTACGGGATCACGGTCCTGGGTGAGAGATTCCCATTGGTGACGCAGCGCCCGGCGACCAGGATCAGCAGCGGATGGGCCCGCCGATCCCCCGGGCGCGACTAACCATTACGGCCCGCATCTCGACATCGCCAGAGGGCTCCGCCCATGCAGTGCGCAGATCCACGCCCGAACGAAGCGCGCGATCAGTGCCATCGGCTCACCAAAGCGGCCGCGTCGAAGAACCGGTGGGCCCCGCCACGCATCAGGCCGGTGTAGCCGTGCCGCAGCCGGCGCACGCTGATGGCGACGGGCGATAGAACGCTTTCACTACCGTGGCGGCAATCGTCGAGGCGAGTAGAACCACGCAATCATCAAGACCAGTCCTCACAGCAATAACTTCCATGCTCCGAGGGGAGGCGCAGGACCCCACCCACTCGAATTGCAGTGCTAGCTGGAGATCTGCGTGTCAGTGAGGCGAGGGAAGAGGCGGGCGGCAGGTGAGCCGGGGGCGGTGTCCAGTCGAGCGTCGTGCAGTGCGTGGGTGCGGCGAAGGGCGTCGGCCAGGCTGGTGACCGCTTCTGCGGGTGTGAAGGGGTAGTCGCTGCCGTACAAGAACCGTTCCGGCGCGGCCAGTTCTCGCAGTCCCTTCAGCGCGACGGGGACGGGTGTGCCGGCCAAGTCGTAGTAGAGGCTGCCGAGGGCCGCTGGTACGTCGGCGCCTTCACCGGTCAAGGTGGAGACGAAGGCGGCCCGGTGCGCGAGCGCGGGCAGGACGGCGCCCGCGTGCGGGATGATCCAGCGGATGCGGGGGTGGCATGCGAGGGTGCCGCTGAGGATGAGGTCGACGACACAGCGGGTGGTGTCGAAGAGGAACTCGATCATGGGGCGCGGTCGTCCGAGCGCCGTGCATTCCCAGCCGGGCGGGGACGTCGGATGCAGGGTCACCACAGCTTCGCGGGCGTCGAGTTCGGCCAGGACAGGGGCGAAGGCAGGGTCGGACAGGTACCGGCCGTGGTAGTGGGTCTTCAACGCGACCGCGTCGGTGTGCAGTTCGTCGTAGGCGCGGGCCAGTTCGTGGAGCGCGCCGTCGACGTCGGGCAAAGGCAAGGACGCGGACAGGCCGAAGCGCTCGGGGTGGTCGGCGACCAGTGCGGCGCCGGCGTCGTTCACGTGCTCGGCCAGCTCGCGGGCGGCTTGGTCGGCGATGAGTTGATGGTCCCCGAAGTGCACCCCGGGCGACGAAATCGACAGGACGGCGGCGGCGATGCCGTTCGCGTCCATGACGTCGAGCGCGGACTTGGCGCTCCAGGAGGGAAGACCGGGCATGCCGTCGGGCTGCCCGTGGCCGGCTGCCGTACAGGCGGCGGCGTAGTGGTCGGTGAGGTAGTGGGCGTGGACGTCCAGCCAGCCGGTCATGCCGGTCGCTCCTCGAGTGACGCGTCGTGCGGACGGGGCGAGTTCAGCCGAGTCTGCGCAGGTGCGTGCGGTACCGCCGACCGTTGGCCACATACTTGGCGGCGCCTTCGGCGAACGCCCCGGGTTCGATCGTGCGGCCGGTCAGGCGCGCGGGCACCCCGAGCGCCTGCGCCCGAGGCGGGACCGCCATGTGCTCGGTGACCAAAGCAGCCGCGCCGATCAGTGCGCCGGCGCCGATGACCGCGCCCTTCAGGACCACGGCGCCGGCACCGATCAGACAGCCATCGCCCACAGTGCAGCCCTCCAGGTGGGCGAGGTGACCGATGACGCAGTCCGCGCCGATGCGGGTCGGCCAGTCGTCGTCGGCGTGCAGGACGACACCGTCCTGCACTGAGGTACGGTCGCCGATCGTGATGGTGCCGAAGTCACCTCGCAGGACCGCGCTTGGCCAGACGGTGGCATGCTCACCGATCCGGACGGAGCCGATGACGGTGGCGGCCGGGTGGACGAACGCCTCAGGGTGGATCTGCGGCACCTGGTCGCCGAGCGCGTACACGGCCATCGGACGAGCCTCCTTATGCGCTCTGCGGTTTGGGGACGATCAGCGTTCTGCGGAAGGACATCACCTGTTGCCCGTGCTGGTTGAGACCACGGGTCTCGATCCGTACTGCTCCGCGGTCCGCGGCCTCGGCGCAGTCCTCCACGGCGAGCACCTCGCTCTCGCCGTAGAGGGTGTCACCGTGGAAGACCGGCGCCGTGTGCCGGACCTCGTCGAAGCCTCGGCACGCAAGCGCGCGTCCGCTCACGTCGGCTTCCGACAGGCCGATCAGCAAGGACATGACGTAGCTGCCGATGACCAGCGGCCGCCCGTGCCGAGTGGCGGATTCGGCGTACACCGCATCGAGGTGCAGCGGGTGACGGACCATGGTGAGCAGACAGAACAGGTGATGGTCGGACTCGGTGACGGTCTTGCCCGGCCAGTGCCGCAGCACCGCACCCATGCTGAACGCGTCGAAATCAGCGCCGAACGGCACCCGTACCACCTCTGTCTTGCGGTGCGGCCGCGCACAGCACGCCTGCGCCGGCGCGGCCCACCGTGTCGATCGCGGTCCCGTTAGCGGGCACAGCGCCGCGTGCCGCAGCTGGAATCCTGCCGACTGGGCACGTGCACGCCCGACGCGCTGAGGTTGTCCTGCTGGTCGGTGTCCACGTCGGCCTTGTCCGCAGGAGCGATGAGAGCCAGGCCGTACAGCACGCCCGCCGGGGCGGTGTCGCGCACCCGCAACGGCAGTGTGAGGGTGTCCTGTTCCTCGACGTCGAGGCCGTCGACACGGCAGACGACGATCTCAGGAACCCCCGGGGTGGGTTCGTTGAGCTTGATCTCGCACCCCTCGGGCAGCTCCCGGCCCTTGTCGATCTGGGTGAGGAAGGGGGTGACGACGGTGATCTGGATGGTGCCCGACTCGTTCGGCCCCACGTTGCCGTAGGTGAAGGTGGCCTCGGCACGGCCGTCTACATCGGTGGCGGGTGTGTCCCGGGTGAGATACAGCCCGACTTTGTTCCCGCCCGGCGTCGGCGGGGTGGGCCGGGTGAGCATCAGCTGCGTGATGGCCCAGTTGTCGGAGAGGTTCGCCTCCGTGTCCTTGGAGCCCGGGACCGGGACCGCGGCCGCTCGACCGAGAACGATGCCGGTCAGCCGTGCCCGCTCGGTGACCACCAGCGGCACGGGAACGGTGACGGGCTTGCCCTTGGCCAGTCCCTCGGGCAGCCGGCAGACCAGCACTTCATTGACCGTGGGATCCGGGTTCGCGTACCGGATCGTGCAGCCCTTGGGCAGCTTCGCCTTGCGGTCGATGTTGACGTACGACGGCGTCGCAAACGTGACCAAGGTCTGGCCCTTGGTGGTCGTACCGTTGTTGGCGACGACAAGTTTCTGCACCCCGGTCTTGCCCGGCGCGATGGTCGGCGGGGTCGAGGTGATGACCAGGTCCACCTTCCCGTCGCCGGCCGGCGCGGGTCCGGCCTGGGCCGTGGGCGCCGTGACGGCGAGCACAGCTGTGGCGGTGACGGCCAGGCGCATGCCCTTGGTACGGGCCATGGAGACGAGTGAGGGGAAGGGCATGACGAACTCCTTGGAAGCCGCCCGCATGGCACAGGGCACATGTGGGCCTTCACGTCTGCGCGACCGCGCAGCGAACCCCTGATTCCTAGCCCTGGCCGCCAACCCACATGCGGTCCGCCCGTCAACCTCCGCCGTCTGGCTCAGCGATGCAGAGCGTCGCGTCCCCTCCGACCCGCTCGTCGCCCGTGGCTCCCGCACATGACCTCGTCGGGGTTGCCCGACAGCCGCGATCGCTTCGCAAGTCCGCGCACCCGTACACGGACCTGTGATCGTCCAGCGAACTGCCCTCAGCGCGAGGCCCAGGCGCGACGGGCGTGGTCATAGGCGGGCAGCGCAACGCCCAGCCGTACGGGCATGCTGACGTACACGCGCCGGTTGATCACGCCGCCTTCAACGGCATTGGCGCCGCCCGACAGTCCCGTACCTGCGCCGCGTGCAACCAGGGGGACTCCGTGCTCCAGGTACGCACGCACCACGGTCTGGACCTCGTCGGTGCTCTGGGCGCGCACGACGGCCATCGCCCGGCCGACAGGCGCCCACACCGCCTGGTCGTGGGAGAGGCCGCGAAAATGTCCGGATCAGTCACCACCCGGTCGGCGGTCAGCCGTTGCCTGAGTACTTCGGCGATGGAACCGCGGCGTCCAGAATCACTGGGCACGGCAGCTCCTGAGGTAGCTGAGGTACGAGGTCTGCAGGCTGGTCACGTGCGTTTCATGCGTGAGTGCGCTGGTGACAGATCCGCTGCGGGAGGTGAGGCGGTGAACGAACGCGGCCGCGTTCTTCGCGAGACTCTGGTAGACCGCCAAGTCGCCCAGGATCTCCCGCTCGTTGAGGGTCACGTGGAGCTTGGTGTCGCCCATGGCGTCAGGGCGAAGACCTGACTGTCCGCATTGACGATGCCGGGGCTGCCCGCGCCGATGCTCTCGAAGAGGGTGCTGTTGGTGAGCCAGGCTTAGAGGCTGAAGAGTCCGCCGTAGGAATAGCCGAAGAGGCCGTGACCGCTGGGGGCCGTGCCGTAGTCGCGTGCGATCCGCGGGTGCAGGACGTCGGTAAGGAAGTTCAGGAACATGTCCCCGCGGCTGTCGTTCAGTTCGGCGAGGTAGGCGTCGGCTAGCTCGCGCGTCGTCGTGCCTGCTTCGACCCCGCCGAACCGGCCACACCGGCTCGCCGCGTCCGACACCATCACCGACATGGACACAGTGCAGCTCGCCGCTCTCAGCGCTGGCGACTCCACCGCCGTCACCATCCTCGGCCTGGCCCTCGCCGTAGTGGCGGGCGCGGCACTCAAGATCAGCCGCCTTCGTGCCGGCCCAGAAGCGGACGACGACGAGGGCAAACGGCAGTACACCAGAACTCAACGCCGGCTTGCAGCCATTGCCGGCCTCGCGGGCGCTACCGCGTTCGTCCTTCTCTTCTGGCGGGGCCCTTGGTGGTTCGATGGCCTGCACCTGCGTAGAACCGATCTCGAAGGCGCCGACGGAGTCGTTATCACCGGTTTTCGCACCGGTCTCGTCGCTGTCCTCGCCGGGATCATCGCAGCCATCGGCCTCTACTACACCCGCGAGAAGCACCGCCTCGAGCGAGACGAGTTCCGCCATGCACAGGAGCAATTCGCTGAGAGTCAGAAGCAGTTCGCGAGCACGCTCCAGGAAGCCCAGAAACGTGACCGGCGGCAGGCCGAGCTGGCCCGGGAAGGACAGGTCACTGGCCGTTACGTCGACGCGATCAAACTGCTGGCGTCCGACAAACTCCCCGAACGCCTCGGCGGCATCTACGCCCTCGAACGCATCATGCACGACAGCAACCGAGACCTGGCCAACATCATCGAAGTCCTGACCGCCTACATCCGCGCCCAGGAAGACGACGACCACGAGCGTCCCAAGCCGGATACCCACGCCGCACTCACGGTTGTCGCTCGCCGGCCCGAGGGGAAAAAACACGTGATCACCCTGGGTGGCACCAATCTCAAATTCACGATTCTGCAGCAACCAAGCTTCCGGTACGCCGTCCTGACCGTGGCAGACCTCAGCGACATCTCCTGGTTCGGAGCAGATCTGCGAAGCGCCAACCTCGGTACTGCAGACCTCCGTCGCGCACACCTCGAAGAAGCCGACCTCATGGACGCCGTCCTCATCGAAGCCAGGCTCGACCACGCCGACCTCCGCAAGGCGCGCCTCGAAGGAGCAGACCTGCGAGGCGCACACCTACAAGACGCCAACTTGCAAGAAGCGGATCTGCTTGGCGCCGCCCTGCACGGAGCCGATCTCAGAGGAGCAGACCTCCGAGGCGCCAAGTCCCTCGACCTCGCACAGCTCCAAAATGCCGACCTGTCCCGAGCAACGAAGCTGCCGGCGGCTGTCGCCGGCAATGCCGCAATCCAACGCCGGATCGAGGTGTGCGAGCAGCGCGACGCCGATCGCTCACCGGGCGGTCACGGCCACTCAACAACGCCCGCCCCCGCTTAGACCCCTCGCGGCTTCGATCACGCCGCGAGGGTCTCGGAGGGTGCGACAGGGTGACCGCCCTCGAAGCGGGAGCCAGCGCGGACAAGGGCGGCTTTCGGCTCCGGCAGCTTGGTGGTGGTCCGGACATAGGCGTAGATCACCGAGCCCATCGCCAGCAGGAGCAGCGGCGCGAAGAGGCCCGGGTATCTGGCCATCTTTGTCGGCAGGTAGCGGTACGACATCAGCAGCCCGGCGAAGACCGTTGTGCCGTAGGCGACCAGTGGGACGCCCAACCACTTCCAGCCGTACGCCTGCGCGCGCAGTGTCCCTTCGATCGTGAGGGTGAATACCACGCCCGCGATGATGTCCACGCCGTAGTGGTAGCCGAACCCCAGCGTCGCCCCCACCGTGGCGACCAGCCAGAACGTGCCCGCGTAGCGCAGCAGTCGTGAAGTCTGGCGGGAATGGATGAAGATCGCGGTGGCCCATGCCGTGTGCAGGCTGGGCATGCAGTTGCGTGGTGTGAGGTCGTTGAACGTCATGTGGTGCGGGGCAGGGATCGACGCCATTGCGTCGGGCCACAGGTTGGCCACCGCCGACGGTCCGCCCTGGGCACCGAAGGCGTAGACCGGACCGACCACCGGGAAGATCATGTAGATGGCCGGGCCGAGCAGGCCGATGGCCAGGAACGTGCGCACCAGATGGTGGCGCGGGAATCTGCGCTCCTTGGCCACATTGCGCAGTTGGTAGAACGCGACGACGACCGCGGCCACCGTGAGTTGGGTGTAGACCCAGTGCAGGATGTTCGAAGGGACCGGCCCGGTGGCCTCGATCAGTCGGCCGGCCAGCCATGACGGGTTGCCCAGTGCGTGATCGGCAGCCGCCAGGTATTCGTCGAGTACGGTCGGGCGGGTCGTCGCTGTGATGAGCAGCCAGATGTTGCCCATCTTGCGGGCGACGAGCAGCAGCATGCCAAGGCCGACGCCCTTCAACAGCAGGACGCGTTCCTTGCCGCTGCGGTGTGTGACCGCCATGACCGCGCAGGCCAGCATCACCCACAGCGGGCCGGTGCCGAGGGTGGTCCTGGCGTCGAAGACCAGTCGCACCAGCACCAGGACGCTGTCGATGACGACTGCGACACCGGCCGCGATGAACCGTTGACGCCAGGTGAACATCACGGTCATCAACGCCATGCTGGTGTACATCAGCGGCCACGATTCCGGGGTGAAGATCAGCTGCGGTATCTGGACACCGGGGTGTCCGATGATCGGCCCGCCGCCGTAGCGGCGTTCGGCGAACTCGATCGCGAGGAAGAACCCGAGGCTCACCATCACCGCCACTCCGGCCCACAGCATCACCTGCGGCCGACGCCACGCGGCGAACTCAGTTCTGCGGTCTATTCGCGAAGTCACCGGTGATGCTCCAGGTATCGATGATGTGCCCCATGGTCAGATCGTGGGTGCGGCAGGGCTGCAAACCTGATCATGTTAGGCGAGTGACATGCGGGTCTGGATGGCTATAGACCGATCCGGCAGCGGGCTATCTTCCGGTCCGAGCCCCCGCGTTGGCGTCTTTAAGGCGTCGGCAACGACACCCGGCAAAGTCCCGGGAAGGCGCAAGCTCTCCCCTTCCCGTCGACCGGCGAGCACAGGTGTCCTGCGCCGGCTCCGCCGGCCGTGGTGCGGCAACGGGCGAGGACGGTGGCGCTGGTTCGAGCAGGTGGCGTGGGACATCGGCGTCGTCGCGCGCTCGCCGGATCACCGGCGCCTGTCGCTGCTGACGGCCACCGATACCGACTGAAGATCGCCTGTGAGTATGCGCACTGCAGGTCACACGCTTGGTGCGCCCACGCTGATCTTGAACGAGACACATGCCGAAGTCGTGTTCTCAGGGCGCTTCTCGGCCGGGTCAGTCGGCCAGGGCCGCCCGAGTCCTGCCGGTCGGTGGCCGCTTGTCCTGTCGACTCAGGACTGTGCGACCCGTTGCACCACTTGGGACAGCGTTGCTCCCAGGGGTAGTTCGATTCGGGCGGTGGCCCATCGGTCACCGCGGGTCGGCCCTTGATTGACGATCAGGACCGGGATGCCGGCGTCGGCCGCCTGGCGTACGAAGCGCAGTCCTGACATGACGGTCAGAGATGAGCCGAGTACCAGCAGTGTGTCGGCGGTGTTGACCAGGTCCTGGCACCGGGCCACGCGCTCGGGTGGGACGTTCTCTCCGAAGAAGACGACATCGGGCTTGAGCAGGCCGGTTCCGCAGGCCACGCACGGCACCACGCGGAACTCCCGCACCGCATCTTCGGGCAGTTCCACGTCTCCGTCGGGATTGACCCGCGCTGCCCGGTGCCGTTCGGCGACGTGCTCGAATCCGGGGTTGGCCTCGCGCAGCCGCCCATCGAGCGCGGCCCGGGTCTCCTCGTGGCCGCAGTCGAGGCACACCACGCGGCTGAGGCTTCCGTGCAGCTCGATCACGTGCTGCGCCCCGGTGACCTGCTGCAGTCCGTCGACGTTCTGTGTGATGACGCCGGTGACCAGGCCGGCGCGAGTGAGGGCGGTGACCGCGCGGTGTCCGGCGTTCGGGTGCGCGCGGGTCATGGCTCGCCAGCCGAGCTGACTGCGGGCCCAATACCGCCGGCGGGCCCACTCGCTGCCGACGAACTCCTGATAGGTCATCGGAGTGTGCCGCTGCAGGGAGCCGTGCTCCCCACGGTAGTCCGGGATGCCGGACTCGGTCGACAGGCCGGCGCCGCTCAGCACCACGACGCCTCCTGCCCGCACGGCGTCGATGACGGCCGTCACATCGGTCGTCGGCGCGGGCAGGTCACCGGAGGGTTCCCAGCTCAGCGTGGGTCTGATCCGCATGTCTGCCAGCGTACGCATCGCGCAGTGCCGGGGCTGGGTCAGTTCGGGGACGTCAGGCGGGATTGTCGATACCGGTCACCGACGCCGGCCCCAACGGGGCGTCCTGCTCCTTGAAGCCCGCCGCGCGGAGGGCCTGGGTGGCAAGTTCCTCGGCCGCGCTGCGGGCCTCGGCACTCGCGTCGGCGGTGACTTCCACGCGCATGCTGAAGGTGCCGTCGTCATTCACGGTGAACAGGTCCAGGTCCTCCTCACGGCCCAGCTCCGTGTCCTGCGGGTCGGCGCCGCGCAGCTGTCGTGCGATCTGGGCCTGGGCTTCGGCGTTTGCCGGGCGCAGAAATGTGCCGGGGATGGTGATGACGAAGGTGGTCATGTGAGGGCTCCTGTCTGTACCGGATCCGCGGGCCGGCCGTGTCGGCTCGTTTTCCCCAAGTGGGCGCGCTCACTCCGGTGTGGCACCCCGATGCTTCGTTCGGCGCACGCCCCACAGGCGCAGCCCCGCCTACATCACCAGGCCGGTGGCGAACGCGACGTGGTGGCCGAGGGCCGCGCCGTGCAGTGCCTCGGCGACCAGGCCGACGTACGGACCATGTCGATAGGGGGTCCTCGACGACAGGACGCAGCGCCGGCCGCCATCAGCCGGTTGCGCCAGCTCACCTCACATGGTGACTCCGCCTACCGTGTCGCCAACTCGAGACCTGGTTCCTCAACCACGGCGCCGCGCTCGGGTCGGCTGACCGGGCAGGGAACTCGCTGACCACCGCTGCCACTGATCCAGCGAACCCCTCTGGTTCGTGGGGCTCTAGGGCAGCACGCCCTCATTCTTCTGCACGCATGCAAGAAGCAGATGTTGAGGTTCCGACTGGTCGTGCGGCTGCCTTCCCGCAGCGGCCGGAAATTGCGTTGGCTGAGCGTCGCCATGCTGGGAGCATGCCTCTGATTCCCAGCGGAGGACATTTGTTCGTTTTCGTGTGCGTGGGGTGCGGCGGAGAGCTGACTGCCCCGCTGACCCAGGTCGCCTTGCCGGTTCACGCCCGCCAGTCGTTCGGGAATGGGCTTAAGCTCCCGGTGCTCATGGAGTCGGGCACGTTCGCCGTGGACCCAGAGCCCTCGGGACCACCGTGGCGACCGTGGGAGGACATCGATCCGGGTGAGGCGGCGGACCGTGGCATCTACGCGCCGGTCGACGGTCTGTTCGACGGCGCACCCGGTGCGATCGTCATCGCCCCCGGCGATACCCGCGGCACCGTACTGATCCCGGGGAAACGGGGCGGCACCTGCTGCGGCATGGACGGCGCTGACGGTCCCAACATGGCGTGCGAGGCGTGCGGACTGCCCGTGGCGAGCCGGATCGACGACTGTTCGCTGTGGCAGGCGGTGTGGCTCGCCCCAAACGCCGTGCGCCGTCGCCCAGTCGACGGCGGCGAAGTCGCACCACTGTCCTGGGCAGAGCTGGTGGCCGAAGGCAGGAGCACACCCCCGTTCGAGCCGATAGTCAACACGTGGGGTCGTTCGTGGCTGGGGTTGCACGACTCCTGGTCGTGGAGCCCGCAGTGGGAAGCGGCAGCGGGCCGGGCGCTCGCCCATCTGCTGGTGGCCTCCCAAGGCAGGCCGGTGACCGTCCAGGAGGGCCTGGTCGAGGAAGTGTTCCAACGCGCCCTGGACGCCCTGCTGCCCAAGGGTCCGCCGAAGCAGCGTGCCGTCCTGGCCGGACCGGGGCAGCCCGCCCCTGACACGGACACGGACATCCTGCTCGTGCCGCCCCACCCTCAGACGGGAAAGACCTGGATGCCACCCGGCCCGGCCGCCTCCGCATACCCAGTGCCGCTGCCGTTCGGGGTGTGGTTGTGGCTGGTCTCCCCGGAACCGGACCTGCCTGTACCCGCGTCAGGCGGCCTGCCTGACGGCGTCCTCCGCGACGACCTGACCACCCCGCTTCCGCATCGACTTTTCCAGGCCGACTCGGCAGTGTTCCGGCACACCCTCACCCGGCTCCCGGCCGTACGCAGCCCATGGTTGCGCGAGATCCTTGAGAACCTCACGCAGCACATGCGCGCCGGCCTCTTCGGCTGGTGACGGAGATGCCGCCGTGTCGCGACGCACGGCACGTCGCTAACTGGTCCCGGGCAGGCGAATCGCTTCCATCTCGAGGTCACCGAGCAGCGCCTCAACAAGCGGGCGAGGGCCACAGACCTTGGTGCCCCACAGGTCGTAGTCGGTGCAGACGACCCAGGAGCGGTCCGCAGCCCACAGGTTGGAAGGGGTGTACAGGATGTCCGGGTTGTCGAAGAGGGAGGGAGCATCGCCCAGGCGGCCGGAGCGGACCTGCCCCTTCTCGAAGTCCTGCGTGACGAGCGGGTTGTAGTGCGCCAGGCAGGCGGTGTCCGCTCCCTGAGAACTGTGCGCGATGAGGAACCGGATCAGATGGTCCCAGATCGGTCGGTCGAGACTGCCCTCGGCGGACCATTCGATGGAGCCGGGCTGGACGGTCGCCGCTGTCGCGGAGGGGAAGCAGCGATGACAGGGGTAGAGGCCCTGTGGAACGACCGGATCACCGAGGCGGGCGGCCAGCTCAGCCCAGCGCAGCCACCCGCGGCTGCCCCACGCTCGTAGATGCCGTGGAGTACCCAGGCGGCGTCGGGCAGCCCGGGTGCCTCATAGCCGGTAAGGCCGTCGTCCTGGGCGAGCTCGGCGAGCCATTCGGTCTCGGAGGCGGGCGCGAGGGGCCACAGGGTGAGGATGTCGGCGGGCATCCGGCCAGGCTACGGACCCGAGCGCCGCAGCCAGCCCCGCACCGGGCTCACGCGGGTCACGAGCGTGCGGTTGCTGTAGGCGGTGTCCAGCCACGTCCCCCGGTTGGACGGGCCGTTCCAGGCACACCTGCGGTGGCCGTCGGTGGCCCACCATCCCGGCACGAACAAGTGCTGCGGCGTGCGCGATCGGCTCGTGCCAGCGGGCCTCGGGCCGTACGTTCTGCTCGGCCAGGCGGCGGGCGCAGGGTTGCCAGTCCATGCCATCCACCTTGTCAGTAGGCGGGGTTGCAGGCTGGGGAGCAGTCAGAGCCGTCATTGTTCGGATTGCAGGCCGTCGCCACGTCGGGTGAGGGCTGCCAGGAGTCCTCCTGCGGCGTGCGCGCGTCCGGTGCCCAGGAGTCGTGAGCGGCACGGCGACGCGGGATCGCCGAAAGAACCGCGAAGACGGCCTTAGTCGGTCGGTGGTCGCGTTGCCGGCGGGTGGAGGAACCGGGACAGCACGCAAGGCCAGATCTGTCCGTCGGGGCCGATCGCCACAGCCATCTTCGCCTCAGTGCGTCCACTGGTGAATCGAGTAAGGGGGGGTGGGGAGCGACGAACGCGCCCTGCCGGTGCTGGAGCGGAAAGCCATTGCCCTGAGGCCTGTTGGGACTGATAGACAGGGGTATGGACGACAAGGTCTTGCCCCCGGTCGAGCGGATGCTTGCGGAGCGCGCCTGCGAGCGCATCATTGTGGACTTCATCCACCGACTTGACCTCGGCGAGCCGAGTTCGGTGGCCGAGCTGTTCACGCCCGATGGTGTCTGGCACTGGCCTTTCGGGGACCGGCGCACTGAGGGGCGCGAGGCTCTGCGCGCCTACTTTGCCTCACGCCCGAACGACAGGCTGTCGCGCCGTCTGATGACCAACATCCTGGTCACGGTGGAGTCCGAGGCGACAGCGCGGGCGGTCTCGTATCTGACGACGTACCGGGTCGATGGCTACTCAGGTGGAATGATCGAGCCCAGGCTCCCGGCGAACGTCGGCCACTACGAAGACACCTTCCGGAAGATCGACGGCGTCTGGTTGCTCGCCAGCCGCACTGTCTTCCTCCCCTTCGGCGGCGGAACGGAACGGCTCCCCGTCGCGGAGTGAGGCTCACGCTGTCACCGTGATAGTCGTCGGTTCCGGTCGAGTTCAGCGAGGACGCACGACGGAAGCCGGCACGACGGATCGGGCTTCAGGAGACAAGCCGACGATGAATCTGCCGTGACCCGCCTTCCGGCCCCGGGTCTGCCGCCTCAGCCGGAGCGAAGCCCAGCGACTCATAGAAGACGCGAGCACCGCTGGAAACGGCGCCTGGATGGTCGGCTCCGAAGGTGATCACCTCGATGGTGCCTGGCCCTCGCACGAACCTGCGTGACGCCTCATCCATCAAGGCGCGACCGACGCCGCTGCCGCGTCCCTCTTCTGCAACCACCAACCAATTCACGTGAAAGACAGGCGGCTTCTCGCCGAACAACAACCCGCCGAGGACGTCGGATCCTGCAGAGATGGCGACGAGCGCTGTCGACCGACGAATGTGATCTTTGACGGCGTCGTGGAAGCCAGGTTCTTCGACCATCGGGCCGAACCAGTGCCCGACCTGGGCAGCCAAGGCAAGAAAGCTCGGGAAGTCACGCTCCTGCGCGGGTCTGACAATCACCCAAGCAGTTTGACAGACGCGGCCAGGGACCCGGGCCACGTCAGGGTGCCTGGGGAATCAAGTGACGCTCGCCGCGGGAGGTTACGTGAGCATCCACACCTGGACCTCCATGGATGCGGCCCTCCCTCACGGCTGCTCGATCTGACCGTGCCGGCGGACGATCCGGATGCGCGCCCCAACCCCGCAGTACGCCGGCTGTGCGCTCTGCGGATCCGGATACTCCGGAATCTGGTGCGGTGTGCGCCGTGGCTGCGCAGCCGAACCCCTTCGGCAACAGTCTGTTGCGCGGGTGGGGATGGGCCGGTCAGGAGCTGGTCCACTGGAAGGTGAGAATCTTGTACCGTCGCCGGAAGTCCGGCAGGTAGTCCTCGCGCTCGGTCAAGGTCTGTGCGTCGATAGGGCGGCTGTACTGGCCGGTGATGCCGCGCAAGGCTGCCTCGGCCGCAACCTGCTGAGCAGCTGGCTCCGTACCGAGCTCATCACGCAGATGCGCGTAGACCGCATAGAGGCGAAAGCTGAGCGGGTACCGGCGCAGCCCGGCTGCGGTCACCGACTTACCCTGAGGACTGTAGATCCGGCGCTCCTTGAGGTACTCCGCCAGTTCAACGACTGAGGGTTCGACGCCGTACTCCAGCTGGAAGGCCTCCCACGCGGCGAAGTACCGGTCGACCGTGGTGACCTGAGCGGCCACTTGGTCCGTTCCTGCGGCGGACCCCTCGGACTCCGACGGGGGTTCCAGCAGCGAGGACGTGCTGCTGTCGCCTCCGGGGCTGCTCGGAGTCGGCTGCTGGCCCTGTCCCGGCTGCGGCGGAGTCGCGAACCACGGGCTGTCGTGGTTCGTCGGCCACTCCTGCGGGATCTCCACCGGCTGCTCCGCGGAGGGGGCCTGCGGAGCCTCCAACTGGCGCGTGGACGCGGGCAGTTGCGGCGGCTCGATGCCGGCGGCGGCGAGTCCGGCGGGGGCGGTCTCGGCGAGCGGGACGCCGTAGCGCGCCAGGCGCAGTGGCATCAGGGACTCGACGGGGGCCTTGCGGCGCCAGGCGCGGCCGTAGCGGGAGCGCAGGCGGGCGCGGTAGACGAGGCGTTCCTGTTCGAGCTTGATGACCGCGTCGTAGGAGCGGAGTTCCCAGAGCTTCATGCGGCGCCACAGCAGGAACGTCGGCACCGGTGAGAGCAGCCAGCGGGTGAGGCGGACGCCCTCCATGTGCTTGTCGGCGGTGATGTCCGCGATCCGGCCGATCGCGTGCCGCGCGGCCTCGACCGAGATCACGAACAGGATCGGGATCACGGCGTGCATCGCCGTGCCGAGCGGATCGGGCCAGGCCGCCGCGCCGTTGAAGGCGATCGTCGCGGCCGTGAGCAGCCAGGCGGTCTGGCGCAGGAGCGGGAACGGGATTCTGATCCAGGTCAACAGCAGGTCGAGGGCGAGCAGGACGCAGATGCCCGCGTCGATGCCGATCGGGAAGACCAGCGAGAACTTCCCGAAGCCCTTCTGCTCGGCGAGCTCGCGCACGGCCGCGTACGACCCCGCGAAGCCGATGGCCGCGATGACGACCGCGCCCGCGACCACCACGCCGATCAATATCCGGTGTGTCCGCGTCAGCTTCAGTGGCGCTGCCACCCGTGATCCTCTCCAAGTGCCTAGCCCAGAACCTGGGCCCGTTTGCGCGCAACAGCCTGGCACATGTGTGCGGGTGGCCGTGGGCCGGTATCGCCGAAGCCCGGCCATCGGGTGAATGGCCGGGCTTGCGATGGGGTGTTCTGCGGGTGTTTCGGTGCAAGGGCTACGGAAGTTCGCGCACCCGTGCGGTCACGACTTGGCGGTGGCCTTGTCGGACGGCTTGGTGGAGGCCTTGTCGGACGGCTCGTCGGAGGCCTTGCCGGACGCCTTGTCCGACGGCTCCGTGGAGGCGCCCGGCTTGTTGGCGGCCGTCACCGAGGCGACCGCTTCCTTGGCGGCCTTCTCGACGTCCTTGACCATGTCCGAGGCCTTCGGGGCCTTCTCGCCCGCGAGACCCGCGCCGTTGTAGTCCAGCGTCACCACGACGTTCTCGATCCGGGTCACGACCGTCTGCTGCTTGTAGTCGCCGAGCTTGCCCTTGTCGAGGTCATAGCTGACCGTCGTCGCCTCGTCGCCGACACCGGCGGCGGGCTCGGACTTCACGTTCTTGGCGCCGTCCGTGCCGGCGGCCGCGGCGACCTGCTTCTTGAAGTAGCCCTTGGCGCGCGTCTCGGCGCTGCCCAGGCCCTCCTCCGACTCGAAGCGCGTCAGCGACGCGGAGAGCCAGCGGAACTGCGAGCCGTCGACACCGTTGGTGTCGAGGCCCTTCCAGGAACAGCTGCTACGGGTGGAAATATCAGAGGACTTGCCCGTCTTGCCCGACTTGTCCTCAACCTTGGGCACCAGGTCCTCGACCGTCTTCGAGGACACCACCTTGCAGGCGGCCGGCAGCTGCTTGTACGCGGCCGCGGCGAGGCTCGCCGCCTTGTCCTTGCCGTCGGTGCCCTGGGAGGCGGAGGACTTCGCGCCGGAGTCGCTCTTGCCGCCGTCGCCCGAGTCCGAGGAGCACGCCGCGGCGGTCATGACCACCGGAACAACGGCGCAGGCGGCGAGAATGCGGGTGAATCGCGGTCCTTTTCGGTGCATGGTTCCTTCGCTCATCAGTCGTGCGGTTCGGTTCCGGGGCGCCATGTGCGGCAGGTGCCCCCTGTGGTTCCGCCCAGCCACGGTACGCGGTGGCGAAGTGCCCCGTGAGGAAACCGGAGCCCGGCCGCGGTGACCCGCGCCACGCTCACTCGGTGAACTGATCGGCCAGCTTTCCGGCCAGAACCCTTGCCCTGTCCTGCAGTTCCTTGCTGTCCGGCGTCTCCTTCACGGAGGCCGGCTGGGCGGTGTACTTGACCGTCACCAGCACATTCGACGTGCGGAACACCACAGTCACCGTCCGCTGCCGCGTCGCCGAATCCGCCGCGCCGAGCTCGTCGTCCAGATACGCCTCGTCCGCCAGATCGTCGAGCACCCGCGGCTGAAGACCCTCCGGCGGAGCGGAGGAAGCCGACTGGGTCGGCTTGCCCTGCTCGGGGTCGCCGCCCTTGCCGTCGTCCGGGCTCTGCGTGGCGGTCGGGTCCGCGGACTCCCCGGAGTCGCCTGACTCTTCGGACTCCTCGTTCTCCGTCGGCTCCGGCAGATCGGCCGCGATCTGCATGTCCAGGAACAGGTCGGCCGCGAGCTCGTCATCACTCACCGCGTCGTCGTACGAGACCGCGCGCTCGAAATCGATCTGCAGCCGGTGCGTCGCGTCCGAGGACGGCGCCGACCAGCGGCAGCCCGCCCTGCGGTCCGTGTCGAACGTTATGGTCGCCGCGCCCGCGTACGCCTTCTTCCGCTGCTCGTCGGGGAGTTCCCCGATCCCGGGCAGCAGCGAGTCCAGCGTGCCCTGGTCCACCGCCGCGCAGGGCTCGAGCAGCGTGTCGTACTTCCCGGGCTCGGCCGTCTTCGTCGGCGCCGTCGCGAAGCCGCCCGGCTTGTCGTCGGCGCTCCCCGCGCCGTCACCCGAACCGGAGGTGCAACCCGTCAGCAGCACCGCGGCGAGCAGGGGTGCGCCCGCCAGATACCTCTTGTGCCGCACGGTGCGGGTCCTCCTTCGGATACGGGTGCGTGGTCTGAGCCGTCCCCGTACGGCGAAAAGCATTGGCGCCGCACAAAGGCCGGTGAACACAATGTGTATCGCACGCGCCGCTGTGATGGCCGATCAACCGTCCCTTTTGTTGACCTTGGCACCAGTATTTGCGCTTTAAGACTTTTCTTTTGTTATACGGGGGTTGGGCAACCATGAGTTATGTAGAGGTACCGGGAGCGAAGGTTCCCATCCGTATGTGGACGGACCCGGCCACGGTCGAGGCGGGCGCGATGCAGCAGCTGCAGAACGTCGCCACGCTCCCGTGGATCAAGGGCCTCGCCGTCATGCCCGACGTCCATTACGGCAAGGGCGCGACGGTCGGTTCGGTCATCGCCATGCACGGTGCGGTCTGCCCGGCGGCGGTCGGCGTCGACATCGGCTGCGGCATGTCCGCGGTCAAGACCTCGCTGACGGCCAACGATCTGCCGGGTGACCTCTCGCGGCTGCGGTCGAAGATCGAGCAGGCGATTCCGGTGGGCCGTGGGATGCATGACTCCGTGGTTGATCCGGGTCGTATGCACGGCTTCCCGACCGCGGGCTGGGGCGACTTCTGGTCGCGGTTCGACGGGGTCGCGGACGCGGTCAAGTTCCGTCAGGAGCGGGCCACCAAGCAGATGGGAACGCTCGGCGGAGGAAATCACTTCATTGAATTCTGTCTCGACGAGACAGGTTCGGTCTGGCTGATGCTGCACTCCGGTTCGCGGAACATCGGCAAGGAGCTCGCCGAGTACCACATCGGCGAGGCCCAGAAGCTGCCGCACAACCAGGGTCTGGTCGACCGCGATCTCGCGGTGTTCATCGCGGACACCCCGCAGATGCAGGCGTACCGGAACGATCTGTTCTGGGCGCAGGAGTACGCCAAGTACAACCGCGCGATCATGATGGGTCTGTTCCAGGACGTCGTCCGCAAGGAGTTCAAGAAGGCCAAGGTGACCTTCGAACCGGTCATCTCCTGCCATCACAACTATGTGGCGGAGGAGCGGTACGAGGGCATGGACCTGCTTGTCACCCGTAAGGGAGCGATCCGTGCGGGCTCCGGCGACTACGGGATCATCCCGGGCTCGATGGGCACCGGCTCGTACATCGTGAAGGGCCTCGGCAACGCGAAGTCCTTCAACTCCGCCTCGCACGGCGCCGGCCGCAAGATGAGCCGGAGCGCGGCGAAGCGGCGCTTCTCGACGCGGGACCTCGAGGAGCAGACGCGGGGCGTGGAGTGCCGTAAGGACTCCGGCGTCGTGGACGAGATCCCGGGCGCGTACAAGCCGATCGAGAAGGTCATCGACCAGCAGCGGGACCTGGTGCAGGTCGTGGCGAAGCTCAAGCAGGTGGTGTGCGTGAAGGGTTGAGCCGCGCATAGCGGTTGAGCCGCGCGGAGCGGTGCCGACAGGCGTCGAGGCGGGGGGCCTCGGCAGTGGCCGGGGAGTCGTGTGGGAGCGGCTCCCCGGCCTTTCGCGTGCTGTGGCTCGCGGCTTCGTGTCTACAGCTCCCGGTGGACCTTCGTGTTGGAGGCCTGGGCGCGGGGGCGGACCACGAGGAGGTCGATGTTGACGTGGCTGGGGCGGGTGACCGTCCAGGCGACGGTGTCGGCCACGTCCTCGGCCGTGAGGGGCTCGGCGACGCCCTCGTACACCTTGGCGGCCTTCTCCTCGTCGCCGCCGAAGCGGGTCGTGGCGAACTCCTCCGTCTTGACCATGCCGGGGGCGATCTCGATCACGCGGACCGGCTTGCCGAGCAGTTCGAGGCGGAGCGTCTCGGCGAGGACGCGGGCGCCGTTCTTCGCGGCCACATAGCCCGCGCCGCCTTCGTACGTGGCGTGGCCGGCGGTCGAGGAGAGGACGACGACCGTTCCGTCGCCGCTGTCGACGAGGGCGGGGAGCAGGGCCTGGGTCATGTGGAGGGTGCCGATCACGTTGACCTCGTACATCCGGCGCCACTCGTCGGGGTCGCCGGTGGCGACCGGGTCCGCGCCGAGTGCGCCGCCGGCGTTGTTGACCAGCACGTCCACGCGGTCGAGCGTGCTCGCGAAGGCGTCGACGGCCGCGCGGTCGGTGACGTCGAGCGGGTGGGCGGTGGCGAAGTGGCCGGCCTCGGTGAGCTCGGCGGCCAGCGCCTCGATGCGGTCCTTGCGGCGGGCGGTGAGCACCACGTGGTGGCCCGCCTCGGCCAGCTTGCGGGCGGTCGCGGCGCCGATGCCGCTGCTCGCGCCGGTGACGACTGCGGTACGGCGGGCTGCGGCGGTCATGGGCTGCTCCTCGGTGCGACGGTGCCGGGCGGTTTCGGCCAGGCTAACCGGCTCGTGCGGGTCGGCGGTCAACCGTCCGTCGCTCGGTCATCCGTACGCGCCGAACTCCGCCGAGGGCACGGTGAATTGCGAAGTCTGGGTATGTTTCGCGCGTATCGGACAGGTGTCTTTGTGGGAACTGCGGGAACTGTGGGAGCTGGAATGCGAGTGAAGCGCGCGGGACTGGTCGCGGCGTCGGTGGCCGCCGCCGCTCTGGTTGCGGGGGTGCCGGCCGAGGCGGCGGCGCCGGAGGCCGATGTGGCGTACCACGGCTATGCGTCGCTGTGGGAGGGGCGCCTCGGTATCTGGCTGACCCCGCAGAACCACGGCCCGGTCGATGTGTCCGAGGCCACGGTCCGGCTGCGCTACTCGGCGCCGCTGGCGAGCGAGCAGAAGCTGCCCGAGCGGTGCCTGCGGGCCGGGCAGCGGGTGGTGCTCTGCTCGACGGGTGAGATCAAGGCCGGGAGCTGGAGCGAGGAGATCGGGCTCGACATGAGGCTCAAGGGCTCGCCGTCGGAGGCCACGGTGCAGATCGACACCCTGTGGAACGGCGGGGCGTCCGACCGCAACGTCAACAACAACCGTCACAAGGTGCTGACCCTGGACACCGGGGACTCGTACTTCTTCTGAGACCTGGGCTTCGTCCGAGACCCGGGTCGTCCGAGACCCGGGTTTCTCTTGGGCTTCCCGTGGTGACCGGCCCGCGGCCCGCGGCCTTCGGCTGCCGCGGGCCGTTGTCGTACCCCCGTGGCACTCTCGAAGAGTGATCGTCGAACGTGCGTATGCCCATGTGGACGGGGAGGGCCCCGGGGAGTATCCGTGGAGCGTGCCCTGTGTGCGGCAGCTGCTGCGCGAGGGGCTGCGCTTCACGGCGCCGGTGACGTTCCTGGTGGGGGAGAACGGCTCGGGCAAGTCCACGCTGGTCGAGGCGTTCGCCGAGGCCTTCGGGCTCGATCCGTACGGCGGCTCGCACGACTGGCAGTACGCGAGTCACCGGACCAAGTCCGCGCTCGGTGAGCGGCTGCGGTTCGACCCGGCGGCCGGCGGGCGGCAGATGATGCGCAGCTGGTCGGCGCGCAAGGGGTTCTTCCTGCGGGCGGAGACGGCGCTCGACGCGCTGCGGCGCGAGCGCATGGCGCCGGACGAGCGCAGTCATGGGGAGGGGTTTCTCGTCGCGTTCCGCGACAAGTTCACCAAGCCGGGGCTGTACGTGATGGATGAGCCCGAGTCGGCGCTGTCGTTCGGTTCATGTCTCGAACTGCTCGGCCATATCGACCAGTTGACCCGCGCGGGCGGCCAGATCGTCTGCGCCACGCACTCCCCGCTGCTCACCGCCCTGCCGGGGGCGGACATCGTCGAGGTCGGGGAGCACGGGATGCGGCGGGTGGCCTGGGAGGAGCTGGAGTTGGTGGATCACTGGCGTCGGTATCTGGGGGATCCGCGGGCTTATTTGCGGCACATTGTGGGGTGAGGGGCGGGGGCCGTTCTCGGCGTGGGG
>NZ_JAAKZW010000210.1 GCF_011044995.1 Streptomyces mesophilus
GCGTGGTCGCGTTCGTCGCCGGGGCGCAGCCGACGCGGGCGCAGCACGACGGCGGCCGCGACGGAGGCCGCGAGCGGCACGAGGGCGAGCAGGGTGAGGACCGCGGCGAGCGGCAACGGCTGGCCCGCGCCCAGGAGTTCGGCCGCGTCGCCGTCCATCGGGAGGCCGGTCAGATCTCCCCGCAGATGCAGGAAGAACAGCAGCGCGAGCATCGAGCCGAGCGTGCAGGACACCAGGGTGTTCACCGCCGCGAGGATCATCAGCCGGTTGGGGCCGAGGCCCACCGCGGAGAGGCCCTGATGCGGGCGGGTGCCGGGATCGGTGCGGGCGACGGCCACCGCGAGCTGCACGGTCGCGGCGAGCGGCGGCAGACACCACAACAGGCGCAGCACCGAGGCGCGGCCCGCGTCGGGGTGGCCGAGGGCATAGCCCATCGTGCACAGGAGCAGAAAGCCCGTGCCGCCGGCGGCGGCCGCGACCGCGAGCCGGCGGAGCAGGACGACAGGGTGGGCGCCGCGGGCTAGACGGAGAGCGAGCACGCCGTCCCTTCCGCGGAGGGGCCGGCCGGGGTCGCGGCAGCGGCCGGAGCCGCGAGGAGACCGGACGAAGGCCCGGGCATCCGCAGCGAGTTGACCCTGCGCCCGTCGAGCAGCTGCACCGTACGGTCGGCGAGCGTGGCCACCTCGGCGTCGTGCGTGGCGAGCACCACCGTGATGCCGTGCGAGCGCGCCGCCGTCGTCAGCGTACGCAGGACCTGGGCGCGGTCGGCGCGGTGCAGGGGAGCGGTGGGCTCGTCGGCGAAGAGCACGGTCGGCTCGGTGACCAGGGCGCGGGCGATCGCCACGCGCTGCCGTTCGGCCTGGAGCAGGGCGTGCGGGCGCTTACGTGCGCAGGCGCCGATGTCGAGGCGCTCCAGCCACTCCGAAGCGGCCTTGCGGGCCGGGCGGTTGGGCACCTTGCGCAGCATCAGCGGCAGCGCGACGTTCTCCCACGCGGTCAGCTCGGGCACGAGCGCCGGCTCGGGGTCGATCCAGCCGAAGCGGTCGCGCCGCAGCCGCTCCCGTACGAGAGGGCCCATGGTGTGCACCGGCGTCGAGTTGAACCAGACCTCGCCCTGCTGCGGAACCAGCTGTCCTGACAGGCACTGGAGCAGGGTCGTCTTGCCGCAGCCGCGCGGACCGCCGACGGCGAGGATCTCGCCCTCGCGCACCTCCACGGAGACGCCGGTGAGGGCGGGTGAGCCGTTGTGCGAGACGTGCAGGGCGCGGGCCCAGAGCACGTTGTTGTCCGGCGGGGCCACCATGGCGTACACCTCGGTTCTGTCGTCTGCGGCCGGGGTGAAGGGCCGCTAAGTCCCGTACCCCATAAGGGGGAACGAGGCCTGCGGCCGATCGGTCACACGAACCGTAGGGACGAACCAGGACATAGCAGATAACGCGCGGCCCGGGCACCCCTGTTCTCACTCGAACGGGGCACCCGGGCCGAAGAGCGGGTCGTGCAGCGGGTCCTACAGCTTGGTCCACGCCTCCGTGAGCACGGTGCGCAGGATCTGCTCGATCTCGTCGAAGGTCGACTGGTCGGCGATCAGCGGCGGCGCGAGCTGGATGACCGGGTCGCCACGGTCGTCGGCGCGGCAGTAAAGACCGTTGTCGTACAGGGCCTTGGAGAGGAACCCGTACAGGACGCGCTCGGTCTCCTCGTCCGTGAAGGACTCCTTGGTGACCTTGTCCTTGACGAGCTCGATGCCGTAGAAGAACCCGTTGCCGCGGACGTCGCCGACGATCGGCAGGTCGTGCAGCTTCTCCAGGGTGGCCTTGAACGCGCCCTCGTTGTCGAGGACGTGCTGGTTCAGCTTCTCCTTCTCGAAGATGTCGAGATTGGCGAGGCCGACGGCCGCGGAGACCGGGTGGCCGCCGAAGGTGTAGCCGTGCAGGAAGGTGTTGTCACCCTTGTAGAACGGCTCGGCGATCTTGTCGGAGATGATGCACGCGCCGATCGGGGAGTAGCCCGAGGTCATGCCCTTGGCGCAGGTGATCATGTCCGGTACGTAGCCGAACTTGTCGCACGCGAACATCGTGCCGAGCCGGCCGAAGGCGCAGATGACCTCGTCCGAGACCAGCAACACGTCGTACTGGTCGCAGATTTCGCGGACGCGCTGGAAGTAGCCGGGCGGCGGCGGGAAGCAGCCGCCGGCGTTCTGCACCGGCTCCAGGAAGACGGCCGCGACGGTGTCGGGACCCTCGAAGAGGATCTCCTGCTCGATCTGGTCGGCGGCCCAGCGGCCGAAGGCCTCGGGGTCGTCGCCGTGGATCGGGGCGCGGTAGATGTTGGTGTTCGGTACCTTGTGCGCGCCGGGGACCAGCGGCTCGAACGGGGCCTTCAGGGCCGGGAGTCCGGTGATGGACAGGGCGCCCTGCGGGGTGCCGTGGTAGGCGACCGCACGCGAGATGACCTTGTACTTGGTGTGCTTGCCCTTGAGCTTGAAGTACTGCTTGGCGAGCTTCCATGCGGTCTCGACCGCTTCACCGCCGCCGGTGGTGAAGAAGACCTTGTTCAGGTCGCCGGGAGCGTGGTGGGCCAGACGCTCCGCCAGCTCGACGGCCTTGGGGTGGGCGTACGACCAGACCGGGAAGAAGGCGAGCTCCTGCGCCTGCTTGAACGCGGTCTCGGCCAGCTCCACGCGCCCGTGGCCCGCGTTGACCACGAACAGGCCCGCGAGCCCGTCGAGGTAGCGCTTGCCCTTGTCGTCGTAGATGTAAGTGCCTTCGCCGCGCACGATCGTCGGCACGGGCGCGTTCTCGTACGACGACATCCTGGTGAAGTGCATCCACAGGTGGTCGTAGGCGGTCTTGGAGAGGTCCTTGGTGCCTTGGCCCATGGTTATCGGGATCCCCATTGGTAGGTCTGCTTCTTGAGCTTGAGGTAGACGAAGCTCTCGGTGGAGCGCACGCCGGGAAGGACGCGGATGCGCTTGCTGATGACTTCGAGCAGGTGGTCGTCGTCCTCGCAGACGACTTCCGCGAGCAGGTCGAAGGACCCCGCGGTGAGCACCACGTACTCGACTTCGTCCATGGCCGTCAGTGCTTCGGCGACCGGGTCGAGGTCTCCCTCGACGTTGATGCCGAGCATCGCCTGCCGCCGGAAGCCCACGGTGAGCGGGTCGGTGACGGCGACGATCTGCATCACGCCTTGGTCGAGCAGTTTCTGCACCCGCTGCCGTACGGCTGCCTCGGACAGGCCCACGGCCTTGCCGATGGCGGCGTACGGGCGGCGTCCGTCCTGCTGTAGCTGCTCGATGATCGCCAGGGAGACGGCGTCGACGCCGTTCGGCGTGGGTGCCGATCTGTTTTCTGCGCTGCGACTGGCCACGGCCCCACTGTGCAGGACAGGTCGTCGGTCTTGCAAGTGCCGAGCGATGAAATTCGTTGTTTGAGGGTGTCGATCGCGCGGATTCCGTAGTTGTGACCTGAGAGGTATGTCGAAAGCGTCGGTCGTCGGACTAGGGTGGTGGTCTCACGTACTGGACAGGCAAGCACCACCATGGGAGGCCGGGCAGTGAGCACCGAACTGCGTCGTCTGCGGAACTACATCAACGGCGAATTCCGGGACGCGGCCGACGGCCGCACCACCGAGGTCGTGAACCCGGCCACGGGCGAGGCGTACGCGACGGCGCCGCTGTCGGGCCAGGCCGACGTCGACGCCGCGATGGAGGCGGCCGCGGCCGCGTTCCCCGCGTGGCGCGACCTCGTACCGGCCGAGCGCCAGAAGTACCTCCTGAAGATCGCCGACGCCTTCGAGGAGCGGGCCGAGGAGCTGATCGCGGCCGAGGTCGAGAACACCGGCAAGCCGATCGGTCTGACCCGTGACGAAGAGATCCCGCCGATGGTGGACCAGATCCGCTTCTTCGCGGGCGCGGCCCGGATGCTCGAAGGCCGTGCGGCCGGCGAGTACATGGAGGGTCTGACCTCGATCGTGCGCCGTGAGCCGATCGGTGTCTGCGCGCAGGTCGCGCCGTGGAACTACCCGATGATGATGGGCGTCTGGAAGTTCGCCCCGGCGCTGGCCGCGGGCAACACCGTCGTCCTCAAGCCCTCGGACACGACCCCCGCGTCGACCGTCCTGATGGCTGAGATCATCGGCTCGATCGTGCCGAAGGGCGTCTTCAACGTCATCGCCGGCGACCGTGACACCGGTCGCCTGATGGTCGAGCACAAGACGCCCGCGATGGCCTCCATCACCGGCTCCGTGCGCGCCGGCATGCAGGTCGCCGAGTCCGCGTCCAAGGACCTCAAGCGCGTCCACCTGGAGCTCGGCGGCAAGGCGCCCGTCGTGGTCTTCGAGGACACCGACCTCGCCAAGGCCGTCGAGGACATCTCGGTCGCGGGCTTCTTCAACGCCGGCCAGGACTGCACCGCCGCGACCCGTGTGCTCGTGCACGAGTCCATCCACGACGAGTTCGTGACCGCCCTCGCCAAGGCGGCGGCCGACACCAAGACCGGTATGCCGGACGACGAGGACGTGCTCTACGGTCCGCTGAACAACCCCAACCAGCTCGCCCAGGTCACCGGCTTCATCGACCGTCTCCCGGCGCACGCGCGGGTCGAGGCGGGCGGCCACCGGGTCGGCGAGAAGGGCTACTTCTACGCGCCGACCGTCGTCTCGGGCCTCAAGCAGGACGACGAGATCATCCAGAACGAGGTGTTCGGGCCGGTCATCACCGTCCAGTCCTTCTCCTCCGAGGAGCAGGCCGTCGAGTACGCGAACGGCGTCGAGTTCGCCCTCGCCTCCTCGGTGTGGACCAAGGACCACGCGCGCGCGATGCGTATGTCCAAGGTCCTCGACTTCGGCTGTGTGTGGATCAACACCCACATCCCGCTGGTCGCCGAGATGCCGCACGGCGGCTTCAAGAAGTCCGGTTACGGCAAGGACCTCTCGGCGTACGGGTTCGACGACTACACCCGTATCAAGCACGTGATGACGTCGCTGGGCTGACAGCCCGGGCACTGACGTGAAGGGCGGTCCCGCGAGGTGCGGGGCCGCCCTTCGGCGTCAGGCGCTCTCCTTGGTGCCCGGCCTTGCGTCGTCGTGCAGCTCGTCGTGCAGCTCCCCATGCAGCATGGGTCCCTTGTGCATGTCGTGCCTGCCCGGTCCGCCCGGTCCGCCCGGTCCGCCCGGTCCGCCCGGCTTGTGCGGAGGTGCGGGCTCGTCGGGCAGGGGTGCGCCCGCCTTCTCCATGATCGGTGCGCAGATGGCGTGCGCCTTCTTGTGCGCCTTCGAGTGCGGGTCGAACTGCTTGCCGGTGCCGTCCAGTTCGAGCCGTACGCCGCCGTTTTCAGCAGCCGAGACCGTGAACTCGGGGAAGCCCTTCACCCCGTTCTCGCGCATGCACTCCGAGAAGTCCGCGGCGCCCTGCTTCACCTTGGCGACGTCGCCGCTCTTGAGCATCATCACCATTTTGAAGCCGGACCCGTGCTCCTTGTCCTTCGCGGGCGGATTCGGACGTTCGTATCCCGGCGGGGTGTCGGAGCCGTCGGACGCCATGGCCTGCACGGAGAAGACGGTGCCGAGCGCCATCGCCGAAAGGAGCGCGCCCGCCGCGACCAACCGCCGTGTCCTGGAGCGTGCCGGAAGCTCGGGCGGAGTCGGCGGGTGCTGCGGCATGGGCGGTACGGGCGGCGTGTCCATGGGGTCCTCCTTGAGGAGCCGGTGACGCTTCAGGAGCGGGTGACGCACCCAGCAGACCCCGCAGCCGGTTACAGCACGGGAACAGCGCCAACGTCCCGGCGCTGACCAGCAGTTCCTTACGCGCTCCTCACTTACGCCCCCGTAACCGCCCCGCCGCGACACTGCGGACATGCGCGTGCTGGTGGTCGACGACCATGTGGAGCTGGCCGAGACGGTCGCCGGGGGACTGCGCCGCGAAGGCATCGCGGTCGACCTCGCCTTCGACGGGCTCACCGCCCTCGAGCGGGCCGAGGTCAACGGGTACGACGTGGTCGTCCTCGACCGTGACCTGCCCGCCCTGCACGGCGACGAGGTGTGCGCCGCGCTGATCCGGGGCGGCAGCCGGGCCCGCGTCCTGATGCTCACCGCGTCCGGGCGGGTCGCCGACCGGGTGGAAGGGCTCGCGCTCGGGGCCGACGACTATCTGGCCAAGCCCTTCGCGTTCGCCGAACTGGTCGCCCGGATCCGCGCCTTGGCCCGCCGCGCCCAGCCCGCACTCCCGCCGGTCCTGATCCGCGGCGAGCTGCGGCTCGATCCGGCCCGGCGCACCGCGAGCCGGCAGGGCAGGGAACTGGCGCTCAGCCCCAAGGAGTTCGCCGTCCTCGAGCTCCTGATGGGTGCGCAGGGGGCCGTGGTCTCCGCCGAGGAGCTCCTCGAACGGGCCTGGGACGAGGCGGCGGACCCGTTCAGCCAGACCGTGAAGGTCACGGTCAGCAGACTGCGCCGCAAACTCGGCGAACCGCAGGTGATCGAGACCGTGGAGCGGGCGGGGTACCGGCTGTGAGATCTGTACGGGGCGCGCTCCCGCGCACCATCCGCTGGCGGCTGACCCTGCTCTACAGCGGCCTGTTCATCGTCGCGGGCACGCTGCTGCTCGCCATCACGTACGTCCTGGTCTCCCAGGCTTCGGCCGCCGACGCGATGCACTCCTCGGTGCAGATGCCGAAGTTGCTCGAAGGTCTTCCGGCCACCGAGAAAGGGCTGCACAAGGTCGTCGAGAAAGAGGTCGCGGGCGCCCGCGACGACCAGCTCGACGATCTGCTCGTCCAGTCGGCCTTCGCCCTCGCCGTCATGGCCGCCGCGTCCCTGCTGCTCGGCTGGCTGATCGCCGGACGCGTGCTCTCACCCCTGCGCACCATGACCGCGGGCGCCCGCCGCATCTCCGCGGACAACCTGCACGAGCGGCTCGCGGTCCGCGGCCCGGACGACGAACTCAAGGCGCTCGCCGACACCTTCGACGATCTGCTCGCCCGCCTCGAGGACTCCTTCGCGGCCCAGCGCCAGTTCGTCGCCAACGCCTCGCACGAACTGCGCACCCCGCTCACGCTCCAGCAGGCCGTCATCGACATCACGCTCTCGGACCCCGGCGCGGACCGGGAAGCCCTGCGCGACGCGCTCGGCCGGGTCCGCTCGGCCGGGTGTCAGCAGGAGCGCCTCATCGACGCCCTGCTCACCCTTGCGCGCAGCCAGCGCGGGCTGCAGCGTGAGGAGTACGTGGATCTGGCCCTGTTGGTGCAGGGGCTGCTGCCCACGGGCGACGGCCTCCGGGTGGAGACCGAGCTCGACGCGGCACCGGTCCTGGGCGACGCCCAGCTCCTGGAGCGCCTCGTCACCAACCTCCGCGACAACGCCGTACGCCATAACGCTCCCGGTCCGGACGGCAGTTGGGTCAGCCTGCGCACCGGCCTGCGGGACGGACGCCCCACCCTGCGGATCTCCAACAGCGGCCCGGTGATCCGGGCCGATCAGGTCGCCGGCCTGTTCCAGCCCTTCCGCCGCCTCGGCCCCGACCGGGTGCGCGGCAACGACAGCGGTCAGGGCCTCGGTCTTTCCATCGTCGCGGCGGTGACCTCGGCACACGGGGGAGAGGTCCGCGCGTGGCCGCGCGCCGAGGGCGGTCTGGACGTGGAGGTGAACCTTCCTGCGGTCTCGTCATGAGGCCGCCGCTGGACAGGGTGTCGGGTCGTGGGCCCACCGCTCGACGCCCCGTCCATTGCCCGGGCTCACGGGCCGGGAGAAGCTGCGTGGGTGCGTACGAACCGAAGCCTCAGCCCGCTGTCCCGCCGGAATCTGCTGCGAGCCCTCGGCGGTGGCGCGGCCCTCGGGGCGCTGGCCGGATGCGGGGTGCAGGCCGCGTACATCGGGCCCGAGGACCGGGCCGCGTCCGACCGCTCGGGACGCGAGAAGAAACTGACCTTCGCCAACTGGCCGCTGTACATCGACACCGACGACGAGAGTGAGTCGCTCCGGCCTACGCTGGCCGCCTTCGAGGAGCGCACGGGGATCTCCGTGCGCTACACCGAGGAGATCAACGACAACGACGAGTTCTTCGGCAAGATCAGCCCGTCCCTGATCAACGGGCAGGAGACCGGCCGGGATCTGATCGTCATCAGCGACTGGATGTGCGCCCGTTTCGTACGGCTCGGCTGGGTCCAGGAGATGGACCGCTCGCGCCAGCCCAATGTCACCAAGTACCTCGACCCGCTCCTGCGCGACCCGCACTTCGACCGTGGCCGTATGTCGACGGTGCCCTGGCAGTCGGGCATCACCGGCATTGCGTACAACCGCAAGGCCCTCGGCCGCGAACTGCGCTCGGTCTCCGACCTGTGGGCGGACGATCTGAAGGGCAAGGTCACCCTCCTGTCCGGTCTGGACGAGGCGTTCGCGCTGCTCATGCAGGGCGAAGGCGTGGACATCACGCGCTGGAAGGCGGACGACTTCCACCACGTCTGCGACCGGGTCGAGAAGCTCGTCGACTCGCGCCACATCCGGCGCTTCACCGGCAACGACTACCTCAAGGACCTGGAGAGCGGCGACGTCCTCGCCTGCCAGGCGTACTCGGGCGATGTGATCCAGCTCCAGGCGGACAAGCCGGAGATCGAGTTCCTGATCCCCGAGGAGGGCGCCGAACTCTGGTCGGAATCCCTGATGATCCCCAACCTGGCCCGGCACAAGGCCAACGCGGAACTCCTCGTCGACCACTACTACGACCCGGAGGTCGCGGCCGAACTCGCCGCTTGGGTCAACTACGTCTGCCCGGTCCCGGCGGCGCGCGACGTCCTGGCGAACTCCAAGGACGAGGAGACGGCGGCCCTCGCCGAGGACCCGCTCATCTTCCCCGACGACGCGATGCGGTCCCGCCTGGCGATCGCCCGTGACATCACGCCCGAGGAGCGGCCGGAGCTGTCGAAGCGGTGGAACGGGATCGTGGGGCTCTGAGTCCGCCGCCCTCATCCGCCGTGGACTGCGCGCCCGCCGCGCTCAGTGGGCGGCGAGCAGCTTCACGCCGACCACGACAAGGCCGAGCGCGGACATCGCGCCCGGTGCGGTGCGACAGGCTCGCCGCCTCACAGCTGAGTCCACCTGCGGGCCGAGAAGTCGGGACCCTGCTTTTGAACGTGTTCAACGAAGGCGTACGCTCCTGCCATGAGCGAGCGAGCCGCCCTTCTGAAGGGCATCCGTGCGTGGCTGGTCTTCTTCGTCGTGTGTCTGGTGCTGAGCGGGGCCACGGCCTTCCCGCTGGTGCATGAACTGCGCTGGACGGAGGACCTGTTGAGGTGGCTGTCCGTCGGTGACCATCTGCCCGCTCTGATGGAGTGGATAGAGCGGGTCAGGCAGGGCCTGGACACGGCCGACGCGGACTACCCGTTCCTGCTCTACGGCACCGACTGGCTGGCCTTCGCCCACCTCGTCATCGCCGTGGCGTTCTACGGGCCGTACCGCGATCCGGTGCGCAACATCTGGGTGATCGAGTTCGGCATGATCGCCTGTGCCGGGATCATTCCGCTGGCCCTGATCTGCGGACCGATCCGGGGGATTCCCGTCTGGTGGTCGGTGATCGATATGGCCTTCGGGGTGTTCGGGGTGATTCCGTTGTACGTGGTGTGGCGGCGGATCAAGCGGCTCGAGACGCTGACCGGGGCCTACCGCCCGGCGGCGGCTGTGGCCGGCTGAGCGGGAGGAGCGGGGCGTGGTCCAGACGGTTGCCGTCCGGCTCGACGAGCCGCCCGAGCCGGTGGCGATCGGGATCGGAGTCCACGGTACGGACGGGCAGGTGGACGACTTCCTGCTGCCCGATCTGTGGCAGTTCCATTTCTACGACTACACCGCCGACTTGACCGTGGGCGGCACCGGGCACGTCCTGCGCCCCGGCTCCGTCAGTCTCGTGCCGCCCGGCACGCCGGTGCGCTACCACTACCGCGGCCGCTCCGAACACCTCTACGTCCATCTGCGTCTCGGTACGGGCGGTGACCCGCGGGACGTGCCGGCCGTGCAGCACGCGGGGGCCCAGGCGGTGGCGCTCGACGGGCAGTTGCGGCAGGCGCTCGCCGCGTGGCCGCAGACACGCGGGCGGGCGGCGGCCGAGGTGTGGGCCGCGCTGTGGCGGGTGGCCGGGCTCGCTCCGCCGCAGGGCCGCGGGGCCCGGGCGCCGCATCCCGCGGTGGGCGCCGCGGTGGCGCTGATCGAGCAGCGGCTCGCGCAGCCGCTGGCCGTGTCCGAGATCGCGAAGGAAGTCGGCGTCTCCCACAACCATCTGACCCGGCTATTCCGTACGGCCACCGGGCAGACGGTGGTCGGCTATGTCCGGGCCCGGCGGATGGAGCGGGCCCGGCACCTGCTGCGGGCCAGCACCCTGTCCATCCCCGCGATCGCCGCCACGGTCGGCATTCCGGACCTCCAGGCGTTCAACAAGGCCTGCCGCCGCGAGCTCGGGGCTTCGCCGCGGGGCATCAGGGGCGCGTAGCGCGAGCGGGGCGCCTGGCGCGAGGGTGAGAATCGACCACTGGACGGTGAACGCGACCCACCCGCTTTCCGTACGACCGCTCCTAGCGTGTGGGTCATGACGGAAACCGAGGTGACGAAGAATCCGGGCGGTGCACTGCTCAGTTCGGTCCGGATGGCGCGGTTCGTGGCGCGCGGTTCGCTGCGGCTCGACGCGGTGGTGCCGGACGAGATGAACGCCGAGGCGCTGCGGGTGCTCGCGCGAGGCATGGCGCCCGTGCCGTACGGAACGCCGGTCTCCCAGGCGTACGCGCAAGGGTCGTTCGCTCAGCGGCTGCTCGAACTTCCGCAGGTGGCAGGGGCGTTGTACAGCCTGGTGGGCGGGGAGCCGGCCATCGACCACCACGCCGTGCACATCCGCGAGCCGCACGGCGGCGAGGCCCAGCCGTTGCACGCCGACGCCATCATCGACGTACGGCAGGACGCCTTCGACGTCCAGCTCATGTACTACCCGCAGGACGTGACCCTTGAGATGGGCGGCACCCTCAGCGTGCCGGGCAGCCATCTGCGGCGGACCAATGAGACCGACACCGGCCGCTACCAGAACCTGCGCGGCCAGGACCGCCTCGTCTGCCCGGCGGGCACGGTGGTGTTCCTGCACCACGGGCTGTGGCACGGGGGCCGGCGCAACGACAGCGACACCGTCCGCTACATGTTCAAGATCCGCTTCGCTCCCCGGGAGCGGCAACGGCTCCTGTGGGACACCGCGGACCTGCACGACCCGCGGGTGCGTACCGAACTGGACGCGCAATTCCCCTGGTACGAGCAGGCCGCGGGCCGCCTGGAGCGGTACAACCGGGTACTGCTGTGGCGTGAGTTGACCGGGGACGCCGCCTTCGACCTCGTCGACCCGTGGGTCACGCGTGTGACCAACCGGCCCGCTGCGGGGAGGCCCGCCGCGGGGAGGCCCGCCGCGGGGAGGCCCGCCGCGGGGAGGCCCGCTGTGGAGAACCCTGCCCCTGCCACCGCCCCTGCCCCCGCCCGCTCCGAGGAGGACGCCGCATGACCCTCGATACGACGCCCCCCGTTCCCGTGCTGCGGCAGCGGGTGCTGGTCCTCTACCTCTCCACCTCGGCCCTCGACTCCCCGGTCGTCGGCTGGTCCCGCTACGACGGAACCGGCCGCACCTCCCCGACCACGGGCGACAGCGACGAACCCCCGTACGAGACGGGCGTGGCGGCCCTCCTCGACGGCTGGCGCCTGATCCAGGCCGCCCAGCTGATCCCGCCGTATCCGGGCGGCGAGTACGACGTCTCGTTCCTGAAGCACGAGTTCGTGTTCGAGCAGCTGGTCGACATGAGCGCCGCGGACGGCTCCGTCACTGGTTGAACGCGGGGAACGCGAAGCGCATCGCCAGGGGGCCGCCGTCCCGGTGGGCGTCGGTGGCGTTGACCGAGTAGACGACCGTGCGGGAGAGGTCCGGGGTCGCGGCGATGACCGTGTGGAAGCCGGGCCGTGCGCCGGTCTTGCCCCAGACGACCTTGCCGTTGATCTTGTACCGCTGCAGACCGGCCGCCATGGTGGCCGCTTCGCCCGTCTCGATGTCGTCCACCGACGGGCGCGTGAACATCTCCTTCAGCTGCGGCTCGGGCACGATCCGGCCGCGGAAGAGGGCCACCATGAAACGCTCCAGGTCCCTGGCCGAGGAGATCATGTCGCCGGCGGCGAAGCGGTCGGTCACGTTCCACTCGGTGACATCGACGAGTTCGCCGTTCAGCTCCTGGTATCCGCGGTGGTGCGGGCCGCGGATCCTGGGGTCGGAGCCCGGGAAGTACGAGTCGCGCATGCCGAGCGGGCGGAAGATCCGCTGGGCCGCCTGATGGGCGAACGTGTCACCGGTGACCTTCTCGATGATCAGGCCGAGCACCGTGTAGTGGATGTTGGAGTACCGCTGGTACTCACCCGGCTTGTGCAGCGGGCCCGCCGCCACGGAGGCCGCGAGGACCTCCTGGGGCGTCAGCGTCTTGAAGCGGTTCGCGTACAGCTCCTCGTCGGTCTCACCGAGGGCGGCACCCGGCTTCAGACCGCTGGTGTAGTTGAGCAACTGCCGTACGGTGATGGGCTCGAAGGTGCCCGCGGGCAGCAGGCCCGGCAGGTACTCCTGGACCGTTCCGTCCAGGTCGAGGGTGCCGTCCGCGACCAGCCGCAGGGTGAGCGCCGCGGTCACGATCTTCGTGGTCGAACCGGCGCGGAAGCGGACGTTGTCTCTGGCCGGTGCACCGGTCTTCAGATTGCTGACGCCCGCGACGCCCTGCCAGGTGCCGTTGCCCCCGACCCGTATCAGGGCCGCCGTGGCCTGCTGGTCGGGCAGGCCCCGCAGCGCGGTCTCGAGCGCCTCGACATCCGGACCGCTGGACTGTGCGGCGGTGGCGGTGGCGGTGGCGGTGTCGGCCGCGGGCCGGCCGTCGGCGAAGGCCGGGGAGGCGAGGGTGCCGCCGGCGGCGAGGCCGAGGACGAGGGCGGCGGCGACGGTCGTACGCAGGGAAGCACGCATGCGGGTAGCTCCAAGAGGCCGTTGGCGCACCCGAGTTGGCGCACCACTTGTTGACGCCTCTCATCCTGCTGATCATGCGACCGCGGCGGATCATCGCTGCGGAGGGTGCCGCCCCTGGGGTGACCCTGGGGCGGCGGGGGCCCGGCGTGCTGGAGTTCTCAGGGGCGATCCCTTACGGGGCGAGCCACCGCTCCGTGTAGGTGTCGATCTCCGTGGTGATGCGGTGCTTGCCCTTCGGGTCGAGGAATGAGGCCTCCACTGCGTTCTTCGCCAGGGCCGCGACGCCCCGTTCGTCGAGGGCGAGCAGCCGGGCCGCCACCGCGTACTCGGAGTTGAGGTCCGTGCCGAACATCGGAGGGTCGTCGGAGTTGATGGTGACGAGTACGCCCGCCTCGGCCATCTCCTTGATGGGGTGCTCGTCGAGCGTGGTCACCGCGCGCGTGGCGATGTTGGACGTCGGGCAGACCTCGAGCGGGATGCGGTGCTCGGCCAGGTGCTTGAGGAGGTCCGGGTCCTGGGTGGAGCTGGTGCCGTGGCCGATGCGTTCGGCGCCGAGCTCGTTGAGCGCGTCCCAGATGGTGCCCGGGCCCGTGGTCTCGCCCGCGTGCGGGACCGAGTGCAGACCGGCGGCGAGCGCACGGTCGAAGTACGGCTTGAACTGCGGGCGCGGCACGCCGATTTCGGGCCCGCCGAGACCGAACGAGACCAGGCCCTCGGGGCGCAGCGCATCGTCCGTCGCGAGGCGTGCGGTCACCTCGGCGGACTCCAGACCGGCCTCGCCCGGGATGTCGAAGCACCAGCGCAGGATGGTGCCGAACTCGGACTCGGCCGCCTTGCGCGCGTCCTCGATCGCCTCCATGAAGGCGCGCTCGTCGATGCCCCGGCGCACCGAGCTGTACGGGGTGACCGTGAGCTCCGCGTAGCGGATGTTCTGGCGGGCCATGTCGCGGGCCACCTCGAAGGTGAGCAGCCGTACGTCCTCGGGGGTGCGCACCAGGTCCACGACGGCGAGGTAGACCTCGATGAAGTGGGCGAAGTCCGTGAACGTGAAGAAGTCCGCGAGTGCCTCGGGATCGGTGGGCACCTTTGAGTCCGGGTGACGGGCGGCGAGGTCCGCGACGATGCGGGGCGAGGCCGAGCCGACGTGGTGCACGTGCAGTTCGGCCTTGGGCAGCCCGGCGATGAAGGGGGTCAGATCCGTCACGGTCACGGCGTCCTCCGGATGCGGTGCGATGCGATGGGGTTGCGGTGTTGTTGCGACGCGGTCCGCAGGGTTCTGGGGATTTCTCGTCGGGATCATCGTAGGTGCGGGGGTACGGGCAGAGTCCGTGCACCCGGAATCGGGCGGGCGGAAACCGCCAGGGGCGGGCGCCGTAGCATGGCGTGACGTGCGGATGTGAAGGGAACGGCGATGTCCGAGCAAGCAGACCAGACGCCCGGCGAGCGGGAGCGGCAGGACCCGTGGGCGCCCCCTGCGGAGCGGACGGTTCCGGACACGGGCGACTCCGCCGTCTCCGGTGCCAGGCCGCCGGAGCCGGAGACGGAGACGGAGCCGGAGGCTCGGACGCTGTCGGGGTCCGAGGTGGAGACCTCCTCCGAGGCGGAGACGGTCGGCGTCTCCGGTTCCGAGGCGGAGACCGTCGGTGTCTCCGGGCGTGAAGGAGAGGCGGCCGCTGCCGCCGGGTCCACCGCCCCCGAGGCCGAGACCATCGGCGCCACCCCGCCCGGCCCGCACGACGGCGGGACCCTCCTGGACGCGAGCGCCGAACTCCCCGCCCCGGCGCACCCCGAGGTCTCCCTGAGCAAGCCCGCGCCGCACACCGAGCCGCCCGCTCCCCACACCGCACCGCCCGCACCGCCCGCA
>NZ_JAAKZW010000211.1 GCF_011044995.1 Streptomyces mesophilus
CCCCCCGCCCCCGCCGCCTCCTGGCGCCGGTTACGGCTACCCGCAGCAGGGCCAGCAGGGTGGCTACGGCTACCCGCAGGAGGGTGGTTACGGCGCTCCGCAGCCGGCCGCCCCGCCGCAGCTGTGCCCCCAGTGCCAGACCCCGCGTGAGGCGAACGAGCCGTACTGCGAGGAATGCCGCTGGAACTTCCTCACCAACACCGCGACCTCGTACACCCCCGCGGCCCCGCGGGGACCCGTGCCCGGCATCAATCTGCCGCCGGGGTTCCAGGCGCAGCAGCCGCAGCACGGCGGCGAGTACACCAGCTCGCGCCCCTCGCAGATGAACCGCCCGGCCGAGCCCCTGCACCCGGACCACTCCGGGCCCATGGGCGGTCCGGGTCAGGGCAGCCCGTTCGGCGGTCCCGGCCCGAACGGACCGCACGGGCCGCAGGGACCGCACGGCCCGGGGGCGCCCAACGGGCCGATGGGCGGCCCGCCGCCTCCGCCGCCCGCGCAGGGCTACCAGCAGCCCGGCCCTCCGCCGCCCGGTCCGGGTGCGCCCATGGGCACCCAGGGCGACGACGACTGGATGCTGCCGCCGCCGTCCCACCAGACCGCGCCTCCGGTCCAGCACCCGATGGCCGGCGGTGGCTACCCGGCGCCGCAGCAGCAGGCTCCGGCCGGCTGGACGGCGGTGATCGGTCCGGACCGCGACTACTTCATGGCGATGATGCACCGCAGCGGTCCCGAGGCGGCGAGCCTCAACCTGCCCGCCTACTCCCCGGAGCAGGAGCGCAGACTCACCGGCAACCAGATCACCATCGGCCGCCGCCGCCACTCCACGGGCGAGATCCCGGACATCGACCTCTCGGTCCCGCCGGAGGATCCGGGCGTCTCGCACCAGCACGCGGTCCTGGTCCAGCAGCCGGACGGCGGCTGGGCGGTGGTCGACCAGAACTCGACCAACGGCACGACGGTCAACGGCGGCGAGGAACCGATTCAGCCGTACGTCCCTGTCCCGCTCCAGGACGGCGACCGCGTCCACGTGGGCGCCTGGACGACGATCACGCTCCGCCGGGGTTAGCCCCTGCCGGTCCCGCACGCCCGGCTTCCCGCCGTACGGGAGGCCGGGCGTCGGCGTGCGCGGCTCGTCCCGCGTGTGCGGCTCGTGCGGCGTGCGCGGCGTGCGCGGCGCGTGCGGCTCGTCCGGCGTGAAACCGGCTACCCCAGCGCCCACACATACGGTCCCGCCGGATCATCCAGCCAGGCCCACACCGCACCCGACTCCACCGTCACCCCGAACCGTTCCCGCGTCGGCCGGGCCTCGCGCCGCCACAGGGCGAAGGCCTCCTCGGGGTCCAGGGAGCCCGAGGTGAGGGTGAGGAGGAAGCGGAAGAGTTCGTCCTGGGCGATGCGGCGCGGGAGCGAGGACGCGTAACGGGGGCGCTCGGCATCCCTCGTATCGCCGCGCAGAGGAACGAAGTACGCGGGCGTCTGCAGGAAGCGGCCCTCCGCGTGCGAGCTGTCGCGCACCTCGAGGGCGATGAGCCCCGTCGCCAGCGGCGCCAGGATCCGCGCCCCGGGCCGGCACTGATCGAGCCACGGCTGCGGGATCGTCGACATCGTGCAGGTCGCGATGATCCGGTCGTACGGGGCACGGGCCGCGCTGCCCCGCGCACCGTCGCCCGTGACGACCGCCGGACGGTAGCCGGCCCGGGCCAGGTGCCGGCGGGCCGCCTCGGTGATCTCCGGTTCGAGGTCGACCGTGGTGACCAGGCCGTCGCCGAGGCGGTGGGCGAGCAACGCCGCGTTGTAGCCGGTGCCCGCGCCGATCTCCAGGACCGACTGCCCGTCCTGGACGTCGAGTTCGGCCAGCATCTTCGCCATCAGCGAGGGCTGGCTGCTGGAGGAGACCAGATCGCCGTCGCGCACCCGGGTGGCCAGCGGGGCGTCCGCGTAGACCCCCTGGAGCCAGCGGGCCCTGCGCGCCGGGCTGGGATCCTCGCCCCACAGCCGCTCGTAGCCGCCGGCGACCGAGGCGTAGTAGTACGGCACGAACAGATGCCGCGGGACCTCCGCGAACGCCTCCCGCCACCGGGGCTCCCCGTCGAACGCCCCGCTCTCCTCGATCTCCCGCACCAGGCCCGCACGCGCCACGGAGGCAGCCGCGGCGGCAGGATCGTCATCACCCCGCGCGCCGCCGGGCGGAAGCGGCCGAGTCGGAGGCGGCTCGGGCGGGGACGGCTCGGGCCGGCCGGGCCGACCGGGCCGACCGGGCTCGGATTGTCCCGGCTCGGGCTCGGGCTGTTCGGGCTCAAAGGGCGCACCCATATACCCACTGTGCTGCGATTTGCTCCCGGATGCGAGGCCCCGCGCCTGCCGGAGCCGCTGGACAGGAGTCCTAGTCCCCCGGTCCTCGGCCGGGCTGTCTGAGACCATGGACGAGTGAACGAGATCCCGCGCGGCACGCTTCAGGAGCAGACCTTCTACGAGCAGGTCGGCGGCGAGGAGACCTTCCGGCGCCTGGTGCACCACTTCTACCAGGGGGTTGCCGAGGACCCGCTGCTCAAGCCGATGTACCCGGAGGAGGACCTCGGCCCGGCCGAGGAGCGGCTCGCGCTGTTCCTGATGCAGTACTGGGGCGGACCCCGCACGTACAGCGACAACCGCGGCCATCCCCGGCTGCGGATGCGGCACGCACCCTTCCAGGTGGACCGGGCCGCGCATGACGCCTGGCTGAAGCACATGCGCGCGGCGGTCGACGAGCTCGGGCTCTCCGAGGAACACGACCGCACGCTCTGGAACTACCTGACGTACGCGGCCGCCTCGATGGTCAACACCGCGGGCTGAGCAGAGGGGCTCAGCGCACCGGACAGGGAAAGCTCCCCTTTCCGGAATGCGGTGCTCCCTCCCCGTATTGCGGTCACGATCTGGTCAAATTCGGCCAGAGAGCGGTTTCCCTTCCCGTATTCGACCTGAAAGAGTCACGGTTCAGGGCAATGGAGCGGGGGCTCCGCCCAGGGGACGGGGACCGGTGATCGGGTGACGGGGTTCATCTTTCTGCGTGTGCGCGCCCACCGGCTGCTGCTCGTGGCCGCGCTGCTCGCGGTCCTCCTGACCACGTCCGTGCTCGCCACCCTCACCGGTTTCTCCGGGGCGATCGGCGATGCGGCCCTGCGCCACTCCCTGTTGACCCGTTCCGCGGCGCCGGCGTCCTTGGTCGTACGGACGGACGTCACGCCCGGGGAAAGAGCCGAGGTCGAGCGGAAAGTCGAGGCCGGGGCGCGGCGCGTGTTCGACGGACTGCCGGTCTCCCTGCGCGCGTACGAGAAGTCAAGCCCGTATGCGCTGCCGCGCTCCTTCCAGGCGCCGCAGGACCGTGCGGGCGATCCGTATCTCACCCATCTCGCGGACCTGGACCGTTCCAGGATCCGGCTCGTCGAGGGCGTCTGGCCGAAAGCCACGGACAAGGGCGCCATCCAGGTGGCGCTCCCCCAAGCCGCCGCCAAGGAGCTGGACTTGACCCCGGGCGGCCCGCCCGTGAAGCTCTCCGACCGGCTCGACGGCCCGCCCGTGACCGTCCAGGTGACCGGCGTCTATCAGCCCAAGGACGCCACGGATCCGTACTGGCAGGTCGACGAGTTGAACGGGCGCGGTGCCCGCAAGCTCGACTTCACCACCTACGGCCCGCTGCTGACCGACCCCGCCACCTTCGCCGAGAGCCGTGTGGCGCCCGGCGACAGCGCCTGGCTCGCGACCGCCGACTTCCGTGACGTACGGGTGGACCGCATCGCGGAGTTGAAGGAGGCGGCCGAGAAGGGCAGCAAGCAGTTCGCGAAGCTCTCCGGGATCACGGCGGGGCTCACCGCGGAGACCGAACTGCCCACCGTGCTCGAACGGGCCGAACGTTCCCTGCTCGTGGCCCGCTCGACGCTGCTCATCGTCGCCCTCCAGCTGATCCTGCTCGCGGGCTACGCCCTGCTGCTCGTCGCACGGCTGCTGTCTTCCGAACGCGCCGGAGAAACGGATCTCCTCGTGGCGCGCGGCGGTTCCCGCGGCCGCGTCGCCTGGTTCTCGGCCGCCGAGTCGCTGCTGCTCGCGGTGCCCGCCGCCCTCCTCGCGCCGCTGCTCGCGGGCCCGTTGACGCAACTCCTCGCCGGTCAGGGCGCGCTCGAGCGCATCGGTCTCGAGCTGGAGACCGCACCGACCTTCGCCGTGTGGCTGGTCGCGCTGGTCGTGGCGCTCGGCTGTGCGACCGCCGTGGTCGCACCCGCGCTGTCGTTCACCGGGATGCGCCGCTCGGTCCGGATGAAGTCGCTGCCCGCGCCGGTCCGCGCGGGCGCGGACGTCGGCCTCCTGGCGATCGCTGCCGTGGCGTACTGGCAGCTGGACCGGCAGACCTCCGGCGGCGGTGTGCTCAGCGGCGATACCGAGGGCGAACTCGGCGTGGACCCGCTGCTGGTCGGCGCACCCGCGCTCGCGCTGCTCGCGGGCACGATCCTGACGCTGCGGCTGCTCCCGCCGGCCGCGAAGCTCGGCGAACGCCGGGCCGCCAAGGGACGCGGCCTGCCCGGCGCCCTCGCCGGCTGGCAGCTCAGCCGGCGCCCGTTGCGGGGAGCGGGTCCGGTCCTTCTGCTCGTACTGGCCGTCGCCATGGGCATGTTGGCGATCGGCCAGGGGGCGTCCTGGGACCGGTCGCAGGAGGACCAGGCGGACTTCAATGTCGGCACGCACCTACGGGTCCAGGGCGGGCGGGTGCCCACCGAGTCCCAGGGCGAGGTGTACTCCTCGCTCCCCGGAGTGCGCGATGCGGCACCCGCGGTGCGCAGGACCATGGAGCTGTCCGGTGAACGCACGGCCGACCTCCTCGCCCTCGACCTCCGGCACGCGGCCGACGATCTGCTGCTGCGCGAGGATCTGGGCAGCGGCAAGGAGCTGCGGGACGTTCTGCTGGAGCGGAAGGCACCGTCGTACGGGGTGGCCTTGCCCGCCGCGGCGCGGAAGGCGGAGTTCGAGGTACGGATCGGCTCCGACAAGCCGACCGGGACCGGGGACATATCGGTGAGCGCCGAGGCCCAGGACCGTTACGGCACCACGCGCACCCTGCCGCTGGGAAAGGTGACCGCCGACGGCCGCACCCGCATCATCGGTGCGGAGCTGCCCGCGACCGGACCGTTCACGCTGACGGGTTTCACCCTCGAAGTGCCGCCCTCCCGGGGCCGGATCGAGCAGCACACGTTCCAGGTCACCTCGATCCGCTCCGACGGCAAGCCGATCGCACCGCCCGGGAGCCTCGAGTGGGTCGGCTTCGCGCAGGACGGCGCCACCGAGTCGCCGGAGCTGCCCGAGCTGACGATGTTGGAGACCGGGAGCACGTCCGACGCACCGTTGTCGGCCGCGTACAGCCCTCCGTTGGCCTCCCCCGACGGCCCTTCGGTAAGGGAGGTGCGGATCACCGTCGCACGGACCTCGCCACCCGTGCCCGCCGCCGTCGTGACCGAACGCTTCCTCAAGGCGAGCGGCGCGAAGCTCGGCGCCACGCTCGATCTGCCGCTGTCCAGCAGTCCGTTGCCGATCAAGATCGCCAAGGTGGTGCCCGAACTGCCGACGAGCACCGCGAACGGCGGCGCGGTGCTGCTCGATCTGCGGGCGGTTCAGGCGATGAAGGCCTCCAAGGCCGAGACGGAGCTCACCCCCAGCGAATGGTGGCTGACCAGCGAGCCGGGCAAGGCGGAGCAGGCCGCGGGCGCCCTGCGGGCGCGGCCCGATGTCGACCCCGAACAGGTCCTCGTACGGGCGGAGATGGCCCAGGAGCTGCGGGACGATCCGCTCGGCGCCGGCCCGCAGTCCGCGCTGCTCGCGGTGGCTCTCGTCGCCGCGGCCCTGGCCGCCGTGGGCTTCGCGGTGAGTGCGGCCGGATCGCTCAGGGAGCGGGCCGCGGAGTTCTCGGTGCTACGGGCCCTCGGCACGCCACAGCGTCAGCTCGCGCGGCTGATCGCCGCCGAACAAGGCGTTCTCATCGGGCTCGCCCTGGCCGTCGGCCTCGCGCTGGGCGCCGTACTGACACGGGCCGTCGTGCCGTTGATCGTGCTGACCGGGGATGCGGGCAAGCCCGTGCCGTCGGTCCTGGTGGAGCTGCCGCTCGGCCGGGTGGCGCTGCTGCTCGCGGCGGTCGCGGCCGTACCGCTGCTCGTTGTCGCGGCGATCGCACTCCGGCGGGCCGATCCGGTGGTCTCGCTACGCCACGAAGGGGGCAACTGATATGCGGGCCAAGGCTGTTGCCCCCTGGGTGCGGACCCGTCTGAAGGCCGCCCCCATACCGTCGGCGGCGCTGGCGCTCCTGGTCCTCGTGACCGCGTTCCTGGCGGCGGTGTTTCCGCGTGCCGTGGACACGTACGAGACACAGGGCCTGCGCACGCAGCTGGTCGAGGCGGGGGTGGACCGCAACGGGATCGAGGTCGACGTGGCCGTCGGCAGCGATTACGAGTCCGCGTACCCCCAGCAGGTCGATCCCGAGGTCATCCGCCAGGCGCTGCCGGGCATCCTCGAGGAGCTGAAGCATCCGCTCACTCCGGACCGTTCCGAGGTCTCTTACGGCGCCCAGACGAACCGTCCCAAGAAGGCACTCGATCCCTGGCTGCCACGGCCGGAAGGCAAGCCCGCGGAGTTCGTGATCTCCACGCAGGCCGGGGTCGACCGGCATGCGCGGGTGGTCGAGGGCCGGCTGCCGCAGGGCAAGGGGGGCACGTCCACCAGCGGGCAGGCCGAAGCCGCGGTGACCGTGGCGACGGCCAAGGCCCTGAAGATCAAGCTGGGTTCGGTCATCCACTTCCCCGCCGAGGGCCGCGAGCCGGTGGGCGTGAAGATCACGGGATTCGTCGAGCCGCGCAACCCTCAGGGGAGTTACTGGTCCTTCGACCCCACGCTGCGCACCCCCGCCATCGCCCTCAGCCCGCCGGCCCCGACCCCCGCGAAGTACTGGCTCGCGGGCCTGCTGCTTGCGCCCGAGTCCTCGGCGTTCCTGGTGGCGCTCGACCCCAAGCCGCATCTCTACTGGCGGATTCCGCTCGTCCTCGACAGCCTCGAGAGCGGCGATCTGCCGGGCATCGAGGAGGGTGTGGCCTCGCTGGAGAACGGGCCGGCGCTGTCCCGGCTGAGCTATGTCACCGGCTCCTCGGCCCTCTCGGTGAGCACGGAACTCGACTCCCTCCTCGCCCAGTTCATCGCCGCGCGCGAGGCGATCACCCCGGTGGTATCCGTCGCCGTATACGGCATCGGCGCCGTCGCCCTCGTCGTCCTCCTGATGACCGGCGCGCTCACCGCGGCCCGGCGCACCGGCGAGATCACCCTGCTGCGCGCCCGCGGCGGTTCGGTGCGCGGGATCACCGGCCGGATCTGCGCCGAGACCGCGGTGGTCGCCGTGCCCGCCGCCGCGCTCGGCTGGTGGCTCGCGACCCTGGTCAGGCCCGAGGGCCGGCTCGTCCCCTCGGTCGTCGGCGCGAGCCTTGTGGCGCTGATCGCGGTGACGGCTCTTCCGGTACGTGCGGTCGTCGGCCATCTGCGGCTGCGCGCCCACGGCGGGCGCGAGGACCTGGTCGCGGCCAGGCCTTCACCGCGCCGCACGATCGCCGAACTGACCGCCCTCGTCCTGGCCGTGGGCGCCGTGGTGGCCCTGCGCCGGCGCGGCAGCGAGGACGCGGACGGTCTGGTCAGCGCCGCTCCGGTGATGGTGGCCCTGATCGCCGCGCTGCTTCTCGTACGGCTCTATCCGCTGCCCATCCGTATCGCCGGCCGTCCCCTGATGCGCCGGCGCGGGGCGATCGGCTTCCTGTCGCTCGCGCGGGCCGGACGCACCTCGGCCGCGCAGGCGCTGCCGCTGCTCGCGCTGCTCGTGGCGCTGACCACGGCGGCCTTCGGCGGTTCGGTGATCGCCGGGATCGCCGACGCGCGCGACGAGGCGGCGCTCCAGGCGGTCGGCGCGGACGTACGGGTCAACGCGCAGCCCAACAAGTCGCTGCCGAAGGAACTCGCCGGACGACTGCGCGCCCTCGACGGCATCCGCGAGGTCAGCCCCGTCTACGTCGACGCCAATATGCGGATGCCCGACGGCGGCAAGGAGATCACGCTGATCGCGGTGGACCCCGAGTCCTACGCACGGCTGTCCGCGCGCACCGGTCTGGGCGCCTTCTCCCCGGGCGAGTTGAAGGGCCCCGGCTCCGGCGCACTGCCCGCGCTCGCCACACCGAAGGTCGCCGAGCGGCTCGGCCGCGGCGAGAACGCCCTGCGCACCCCGGCGGGCGACTTCACAGCAAAGGTGACGGGGGTGCGCGAGACGACGCCCGCGAGTTTCGGGGCGGACTTCCTTTTGGTCGACGCGGGCCGGCTGCCGGACGCCGACGACAGCGCGCTGTTCGCCACGGGCAGCGGATACGATCCGGCGAAGTTGCGCAAGGCGGTGGCCACCGCGGGCGACTCCATCGCCTTCGAGCAGCGCACCGAGGAACGCGCCGCCATGGCCGACTCCCCGCTGCAGAGCGGCGCCGAGACGGTGTACGGCTTCGCGGTGGCGGCCGGAGCGGGCTATGCAGTCCTGGCCGTGCTGCTTTCGCTCCTTCAGTCCGCGCCGGAACGCACCGCGCTGGTCGCGAGGTTGCGCACCATGGGCCTCGGCAAGGGGCAGGCGAGGCGGCTGCTCGTTCTCGAAGCGCTGCCGCAGGCGCTGCTCGCCGCGGTCGGCGGTGCGCTGGTCGCCGTCGCCGCGATGGAGCTGCTCGCGCCGGGGCTCGAACTCGGCCAGATCGCACTCGCCGCACAGGCCGATGTCTTCGGCGACGTACAACTGCGCATGGATCCCTGGTCGTTGCTGGTGCCCGCGGGCGGGGTGGTGCTGCTCGCCGTCTCGGTCGCCCTCGTACAGGCCTGGTGGACGGCACGGCAGACCTCCCTCACCGAACTCAGGGCTGGAGATTCGCGATGACCACTTCCGAGACGACCGCGGTGACCCTCGCGGAGCTGGAGCAGCGGGCCGCGAGCCACCGCGACCGGCCCGCGTACGGGCATGACGCGCTGATCTCCTGCGACCGTCTGGTCCGTATCTTCACGGCCGACGGGGTCGAGGTGCAGGCGCTCCAGGGCCTCGATCTGCTCGTCACCAAGGGCGAGTTGATGGCTCTGGTCGGCGCGTCCGGCAGCGGCAAGTCGACGCTGATGAACATCCTCGCCGGCCTCGACGAGCCCACGGCGGGCCAGGCGAAGGTGGCGGACTGCGATCTGCTGTCGATGGGCGCCAAGGAGCGGCTGCGCTATCGCCGCGAGATCGTCGGTTTCGTCTGGCAGCAGACGGCGCGCAATCTGCTGCCGTATCTGACCGCGGCCCAGAACGTGGCCCTTCCGATGCAGCTGCGCGGGGGCCGAAACCTGCGCAGCAGGGCGAAGAAGGCGGCGCGGGCCGAGGAACTGCTCGAGCTGCTCGGCGTGGGCGAGCTGCGCGACCGCCGGCCCGCCCAGCTGTCCGGCGGTCAGCAGCAGCGGGTCGCGATCGCCGTGGCGCTCGCCAACGATCCCGAGGTGCTGCTCGCCGACGAACCCACCGGTGAGCTGGACTCGGCGACCGGGCGCATGATCTTCGAGTCGTTCCGCGCGGCCAACGAGGAGCTCGGCACGACGATCGTGATCGTCACGCACGACCAGACGGTGGCCACGGAGGTCCGCCGCACGGTCGCGATCCGCGACGGCCGCACGTCCACGGAGGTCCTGCGGCGTACGCGGGTGGACGAGACCACGGGCGAGGAGCACCTGATCGCCCGCGAGTACGCCATGCTCGACCGCGCCGGCCGCCTCCAGCTCCCCGCCGAGTACACCCAGACGCTGGGTATGCGGGACCGGGTGGCGCTGGAGCTGGAGCCGGATCACATCGGGGTGTGGCCGGACGATTCGGCTACTTAGTCCGCCTTCAGCCCCTGCGGCGATTGAGCAGATCCGAACGAAGTTCGGATGCGGGGGCCCGGGGCGAAGCCCCGGTTTCGGGAAGCGGCGGGGTGGGGGAAGAAAAACCCGCCCCGAACCGACGAACTCGGCGCCCCAACCCCCGTACCGCTAAAGGGGCGTGACCCCGAGGCCAGGCAACCCGCCCGCCTTGCGCAAGGCAACCGACCCGTACGGCGTACGCAACCGCAACCACGAACCGGCCGTCAGCAGATCCGCAGAGGCCTCGGGCCGCAGCAGACCGAAGACATACGCCGCATGCGCGGCCCGCAACGGAAGCGCAGTGGACCCGAGCCTCCGCCCCCAGATCTCCGCCCCGATCCGGTCCAGTTCACCACGCGTCCGCTTGTCCTCGGGAAGCTCCTCGACCCGCACCTTGAACTCACCGACCGCCGCCTGCACCGCAAGCCCCAACGGCCCGCTCTCCGGCAGCCCTTCCTGCTTGCGCCAGCCACCGCGCGGCGGCAGCATCCCGGCCCACGCGGGCCCGGTCACAGCGGCAGGGACGGTCACCGCCGCGGGTTCGACGGCCTCGAGGAGCTCGCCCGCCGAGACCGTACGGTCGAGCTCGGCGGGCTCGGCCAGCGCGACGACCCGTACGACCACGACATCCAGCGCAGGCGCCCGCCCGAAAACGGCGAGCGCCTCCCCCGCGGCCTGCAACCGGACCGCGGCGGCCCGGTCGTACTTGAGGAGCCGCTGCAGGAAGGCGGCGAGCGACGCCGCCTCCCCCTCAGCGGCCAGCGGCAGCAGGGTCATGCCGCGACGGCCTCTGCTTCCTTGATGTCCTTGCCGTCCTTGTTCTCACCGGTGTCATCGGCGTACTCCTCGAGGAACTCCCGCTCCTCGGCGGTGATCCGCCGCGGCCGCTGTGCCTCGAAGTCGAACGGCACGATGACGGTCGAGGCCCGTACGTACACGGCGTCCTCGTCCTTCACCTCGTACTCGATCGTGAACGAAGCCGCTCGTATCTTCGTGACCCACAGCTCGATGCTCACCGGACGATGCCGGTGCACCAACTGCCGCTTGTAGTCGATCTCATGGCGTGCCACGACCGACCCCTGCTGGAAGTCCTTGTCCGGGCGGAACAGGAAGTCGATGCGCGCTTCTTCGAGATACCGAAGAAAGACCACATTGTTGATGTGGCCGTACGCATCCATGTCCGCCCAGCGCAAGGGGCAGGCGTATACGTGGCGAGCCATCAGCCGCGGGTCAGCTTCTTGTAGGTGGCGCGGTGCGGACGGGCCGCGTCCGGGCCGAGCCGCTCGATCTTGTTCTTCTCGTACGACTCGAAGTTGCCCTCGAACCAGTACCACTTGGAGTCGCCCTCGTACGCGAGGATGTGCGTCGCCACCCGGTCGAGGAACCAGCGGTCGTGGGAGATGACCACGGCCGCACCCGGGAATTCGAGCAGTGCGTTCTCGAGGCTCGACAGGGTCTCGACGTCGAGGTCGTTCGTCGGCTCGTCGAGGAGGAGCAGGTTGCCGCCCTCCTTGAGGGTCAGCGCCAGGTTCAGGCGGTTGCGCTCACCACCGGAGAGCACACCGGCCGGCTTCTGCTGGTCCGGGCCCTTGAAGCCGAAGGCGCTGACGTACGCGCGCGACGGCATCTCGACCTGGCCGACGTTGATGTAGTCGAGCTCGTCGGAGACGACGGCCCACAGGGTCTTCTTGGGGTCGATGTTGCCGCGGCTCTGGTCGACATAGCTGATCTTGACCGTGTCGCCGACCTTGATGGCGCCGGAGTCCGGCGTCTCCAGGCCCTGGATCATCTTGAACAGCGTGGTCTTGCCCGCACCGTTCGGGCCGATGATGCCGACGATGCCGTTGCGCGGCAGCGTGAAGGACAGGTCGTCGATCAGGACCTTGTCACCGAAGGCCTTGGAGAGGTTGTTGACCTCGACGACGATCGAGCCCAGCCGCGGGCCCGGCGGAATCTGGATCTCCTCGAAGTCCAGCTTCCGCATCTTCTCCGCCTCGGCGGCCATCTCCTCGTAACGGGCAAGACGCGCCTTGGACTTGGTCTGCCGCCCCTTGGCGTTGGAGCGAACCCACTCCAACTCCTCCTTGAGCCGCTTCTGGCGCTTCTCGTCCTTGCGGCCCTCGACCTTGAGACGGGTCGCCTTCTTCTCCAGGTACGTGGAGTAGTTGCCCTCGTAGGGCAGGGCGCGGCCGCGGTCGAGCTCGAGGATCCACTCGGCGACGTTGTTCAGGAAGTACCGGTCGTGGGTCACGGCCACCACGGCGCCCGCGTACTTCGACAGGTGCTGCTCCAGCCAGTTCACCGACTCGGCGTCGAGGTGGTTGGTGGGCTCGTCGAGGAGCAGCAGGTCGGGCGCCTCGATGAGCAGCCGGCACAGGGCGACGCGGCGCTTCTCACCGCCGGAGAGGTTGGTGACGGGCCAGTCGCCGGGAGGGCACCCGAGGGCGTCCATGGCCTGCTCCAGCTGGGCATCCAGATCCCATGCGTTCGCATGATCCAGATCCTCCTGGAGCTTGCCCATCTCCTCCATGAGCGCATCGCTGTAGTCGGTCGCCATGAGCTCGGCGACCTCGTTGAAGCGCTTGAGCTTGCCCATGATCTCGGCGGCGCCGTCCTGCACGTTCTCCAGAACGGTCTTGGACTCGTCGAGCTGGGGCTCCTGCATGAGGATGCCGACGCTGTAACCGGGCGACAGGAAGGCGTCGCCGTTGGACGGCTGCTCGATGCCGGCCATGATCTTCAGCACGGTCGACTTACCCGCACCGTTGGGACCGACCACACCGATCTTCGCGCCGGGCAGGAAGTTCAAGGTGACGTCATCAAGAATCACCTTGTCGCCGTGCGCCTTGCGCGTCTTGCGCATGGTGTAGATGAACTCAGCCAAGAGAAACCGTCCGGCAAACTGGAAGTGGGCAGATACATCCCATCTTGCCTGACGGCCACCCTCCGAAGGAAACCGGTATGGGCGGTCCCCTGTGACCTGGCCCTTCTTGGATCACCGCTGTAGCCGATCCGTCACCAGCTGTCGCCATCGGCCACCCTTGAGCCAGGTCGGACGGTCACTCCCCGGACTCCTCCGCCCCGTCCTTGCGGCGCAGCAGGAAGACCACCAGGCCGCCCAGTGCCAAGAACCCCACCGCAACCCCCGCGATGACCGGCGTCGCGTTCGAGCTGCCCGTCTCCGCGAGGTCGTGGGTCCGGGCCGCCGTACCGCCGGCCGTCGCCGGGCTCGGGGCGGACTGCGGGGCGATCTCGTTGGCGGCCGGGCCCGATGCCTTCGTACGGCAGTCGAGGACGCCCTTGAAACGCTCCGCGAATCCGTTCGGACCCGTGATCGTGAAGTCGTACGCCTGGTCCTCCTGCAACGGGATCGTCACCGTGCGCGACTCTCCCGCCGCGATGGTGTGCTCGAAACCCATCAGCGAGAACGTGAAGTCCTTCTCGCCCCGGTTGGCGGCCGTGATGTCGAGCCCGCCCTCGGCGCAGTTGCGCTCGGCGGACAGCGCGGGGATCGCGCCCTTCTCCGCCCAGTTCACCGTCGCCGTCGCCGACACCGTCGACTCACTGGATCCGGCCAGGATCTGCGTCTGGCTCCCGGTGTCGGAGACGAACGCCCGGCCGACCGGCACGCTCGTCGATGCCTGCACGGTGAGCGCCGCCTTCCCGGCCGCGCCCTTGGGCACGTCGAAGTACAGCTCGCTGCCGTCGGCCACCGAGCTCACCGGCCTGCCGTCCTCGCCCACGACCTTGACGCCGCTCGCCGCCGCGTCCGTCGGCGGGTTCACGGTGACGCTGTGCGCATCGGTGCGCACCGTGACGGGACCGACCCGCTCACCGGACCGCCCGGACACGGCCGGCGGGTCGAGGATCAGGGAGGCCTTCGGCTCCCTCATGTTCCGGGCGTTCTTCTCGAGGTAGTCGGCGAGGCGCTCCGCCTGCGGATCGGTCGCGGACACGTCGACGGCGTCCGAGTGGCGCCAGATCGCCACCTGGGTGCCGGCCGCGGCATCCGCCTCGGTCAGCCCTTCGGCGCCCGCCTTGCGGGCCAGCTCGTCGAGATCGTTCACCTGCGGATACGAGTGCTGCAGGATCCAACGGATCTTCCCCGCCTGCTTGTTGGCGCTCAGCGAGGTGGAGCTCCAGGGCGTCTCCTGGTACTTCGCGTCCTGCTGCGTCGGGCTGTCGACATCGATGCAGTACGTCTTGAGCATGCCGCCGCCGTCGACGGACATCTCGAAGAGCCCGGCCGGTATCGCCCGCTCCTCCCCGTCCTCACGGATGACGGCCTGCCCGTAGGTCTCCAGACCGCCGAGGGTGGCGGTCGCACCACCCGGCAGCTGAGGGTTCTCCTCGGCGGCGGCCCCTGACGCACCGGCCAACGCTCCGGCCGCGAGCAGCCCGGGGACGAGCAATGTCACAGCGAGGCGGGCGGCCCCCCGGTGACGGACGACGAACGACGTGCGCGACGCAAACAAGCGAACTTCCCCTCCGGGCAGGACCCATGAACACATGGGGGGACGGTCCCGCCAGCAGACTCAACCTCAACTGCCCCGTGAGCTACGCCCGGCATCCTAGGGATGTGCAGCATCACGCATCCCGGTCATGCGGTCCGATAAGCCTTCCGACGCGCAATTGTTATCGCCGGTAACCCCCGCGACCTGTCCTTATCGACAAATCCCCGCCCAACTCCCCCTGCCCTGCGGTGACTTACTGCCACTCTCCGACCATGGCCGCTGATCGTCAGGCCCTGCGGAGGGCCGGTGCAGATCCTGTGAACGCTCCGGCCGCTCCACCCCGTACACCTCAGAAAGCCGGCTCCGGCTCCCGGTCCGGCAGGAATCCCTCCGGAGCACCCCCGGCCTCACTGCCCGGCTCCCGCTCGAACTGAGGCTCCGCACTCCCC
>NZ_JAAKZW010000212.1 GCF_011044995.1 Streptomyces mesophilus
CTGCCGCCCCAGGCACAGGCCCCCGAGGCCATGCCAGGACCGCGGCGCGGCAGCGCTTCGCGGCCGGTGCCGGCAGGACCGCCCGCCGCCCGTGCGGTGCGCGGCGGAGTCCAGGCGGTGCGCCGGGGCTATCTCGCCGTACGCACCATGCCGAACCCGCGCCTGACCGGGCTCGGGGCCGGGCTCGGCGCCACGGTGGTGCTGCTCTTCGTCGCCTGTGTGGACCGGCTGCTCTTCGACGGGTCGGTCGCGCTGTACGGCTGCGTCTTCCTGCTGGTCAGCGCGCTGGCCGCATGCTGGGTGCGGCCGGCGGACCTGGTGACCGCGCCCGTCGCCGTACCGATCGCCTTCGCCCTGGGGCTGCTGCCCATCGCGGGCGGCAACGGGGGTTTCGGCGGTCAGCTGATGGGGCTGATCACGGCGCTCGCGCTCAACGCGGGCTGGCTCTACGGCGGCACGCTCGTCGCCGGCCTGATCTCGACGGTCCGCAAGATCCGGGACATGAACCGGCGGCGGGCCCTGCGCGCTGCCGCGCACCGCCCGCCGCACAGAAGGCCGGCACGCGAAGCAGACCGCGCCTAGGGCCTGTCTTCTGGATCAGGCCCTACAGCTCGCCGGCCTCCACCCGCACTCCCTACAGCTCGCCGGCCTCCGCCCGCAGATCGCGCCGCAGCTCCTTGGGCAGCGAGAAGACGATGGACTCCTCGGCCGCCTTGACCGTCTCCACGTCCTCGTAGCCGCGCTGGGCCAGCCACTCCAGGACCTCGTCGACCAGGACCTCGGGGACCGAGGCGCCCGAGGTGACGCCGACCGTGGAGACGCCCTCCAGCCAGGCCTCCTCGATCTCGCTCGCGAAGTCGACCAGGTACGAGGCCTTGGAGCCGGCCTGCAGGGCGACCTCGACCAGGCGCTTGGAGTTGGACGAGTTGCGCGAGCCGACCACGATCACGAGGTCCGCTTCGGCGCCCATCTGCTTGACCGCGAGCTGACGGTTCTGCGTCGCGTAGCAGATGTCGTCCGAGGGGGGCGAGATCAGACCGGGGAACTTGGTCTTCAGGGCGTCGACCGTCTCCATCGTCTCGTCGACGGAGAGCGTGGTCTGGGAGAGCCAGACGACCTTGGACGGGTCGCGGACCTCGACCTTCTCGACGTCCTTCGGGCCGTCGACCAGCTGGATGTGGTCCGGGGCCTCGCCGGAGGTGCCGATGACCTCTTCGTGGCCCTCGTGGCCGATCAGGAGGATGTCGTAGTCCTCGTCGGCGAACCGGATGGCTTCCTTGTGGACCTTGGTGACCAGCGGGCAGGTCGCGTCGATCGTGGCGAGGCGGCCGGTCTTGGCCTCCTCGTGGACGGTCGGGGCGACGCCGTGCGCGGAGAACATCACGATGTTGCCCGGCGGCACCTCCTCCGTCCGCTCGACGAAGATGGCGCCCTTCCGCTCCAGGGTCTGCACCACGTACTTGTTGTGCACGATCTCGTGGCGTACGTAGACCGGCGCCCCGTACTGCTCCAGGGCCTTCTCGACGGCGATCACGGCGCGGTCCACGCCCGCGCAATAGCCACGGGGAGCGGCGAGCAGGACACGTCGGGCGGGGCTCGTTGCAGTCATGTACCCCATCGTAAGGCCGTGCTCAACAGGTCAAAGATCCCCACCTTGGGGAGACTGGGGCTTGAGTTGACCAGGAGGCCCAGGATGCCCGCAGAGCCCAGTCAGAAGCCGAGCCCGATGCCCACCGGCGAGCACGAAGGGCTGCGCCGCACTCTCGGCTTCAGAGACCTGGTCGTCTACGGCCTGCTCTTCATCGCCCCGATGGCCCCCGTGGGTGTCTTCGGCGCCCTTGACGCCAAGTCGCACGGCGCGGTCGCGCTGGTCTACATCGTGGCGACGATCGCGATGGCCTTCACCGCGTACAGCTATGCGCAGATGGTGCGGGTCGTGCCGCAGGCGGGCTCGGTGTTCGCGTACGCGCGGGCGGCGCTCGGGCGCGGGCCCGGGTTCATCGCCGGGTGGATGGCGATGCTGGACTATCTGCTGATCCCGGCCGTGGCGTATCTGTTCTGCGGGATCGCGATGAACGCGCTGGTGCCGGACGTGTCGCGGTGGGTGTGGACCGCGCTCGCCGTGGTGGTCACGACGGCGCTGAACCTGACGGGCGTACGGACCGCCGCGAAGGTCGGCTTCCTGGTGCTCACCATGGAGATCGTGGTGCTGCTCGTCTTCATGGTCTCGGCGGTCGTCGTGCTCGTACGGGACGGGGCGCAGCGCGACTGGCTGTCACCACTCATCGGCGACGGGACCTTCGCGCTCTCGGCCGTGCTCGGGGCCGTGTCGATCGCGGTGCTCTCGTATCTCGGCTTCGACGCAATCGCGTCCTTCGCCGAGGAGGTCACCGGCGGGTCGGCGAAGGTGGCGCGGGCCGTGCTCTTCTGTCTGGGGCTCGCGGGCTTCCTGTTCATCGCGCAGACGTATCTGGTCGCGCTGCTCGAGCCGATGTCGTCGGCGGAGCTCGCCGCGAACCCGGAGAAACAGGGGTCCGCCTTCTACGACGCCGTGGACGTGTCGGTCGGCACCTGGCTGCACGATCTGGTGGCCGTCAGCAAGGCGATCGGCGCGGCCTTCGCGGCGCTGGCCGGGCAGGCCGCGGCGGGGCGGCTGCTGTTCGCGATGGGCCGCGACCGGCGACTGCCGAGACTTCTCTCCCGTACGGATTCCGGCGTGCCGCGGATCGCCCTGTCGATCGCCGCGGTGATCACGCTGGTCGCGGCGGTGTGGGCGGCGTCACGGGACGACGGGATGGACCATCTGGTCTCGGTCGTGGACATCGGCGCCCTGGTCGCCTTCACGATGCTGCACGCCTCGGTGATCGCCTGGTTCGGCGTCCGCAAGCTGGGCGGCGAGGTCAGCTGGTGGCGGCACTGGCTGGTGCCGGCGCTCGGCGCGGTGATCGCGATCGCCGTGATCGTGGAGGCCTCGCGGGCGGCGCAGATCGTGGGCGCCTGCTGGCTGACGGTCGGACTCGTGGTGCTTGTGGTGCAGCGCGGGCGGCGGACCGAGGAGCCAGCGGCCTGACCCACGGGTTGACCGGCCTCGATGTCGGCGCGCGCCACTACCCTCCTACGCATGGCTCTCAACACATCCGCCGATGCGCCCCTGCCCGTGGGCGAGGTCTCGCGGCTCATCGGGGGGTGGATCGACCGGCTCGGCGCGGTATGGGTCGAGGGGCAGATCACCCAGCTGTCGCGGCGGCCCGGCGCCGGCGTGGTGTTCCTGACGCTGCGCGATCCCTCGTACGACATCTCCGTCAGCGTCACCTGCTTCCGCGGCGTCTTCGACGCGGTGGCCGATGTGGTCTCCGAGGGCGCGCGGGTCGTGGTGCTCGCGAAGCCCGAGTGGTACGCGCCGAGGGGGCAGCTCTCGCTGCGGGCCACCGAGATAAAGCCGGTCGGCGTGGGGGAACTGCTCGCCAGACTGGAGCAGTTGAAGAAGGCACTGGCCTCGGAAGGGCTCTTCGCTTCCGAGCGCAAGCGGCGGCTGCCGTTCCTGCCGCAGATGATCGGCCTGGTCACGGGCCGGGCTTCGGCGGCCGAGCGTGACGTCCTGGAGAACGCGCGGCACCGCTGGCCCGCGGTCCGTTTCGAGGTACGGAACGTGGCCGTGCAGGGCGTCCACGCGGTGCCTCAGGTGGTGCAGGCGGTCAAGGAGCTCGACGAGCTCGACGCCGTGGACGTGATCATCGTGGCGCGCGGCGGCGGCAGCGTGGAGGATCTGCTGCCGTTCTCCGACGAGCAGCTCATCCGGGCCGTCTCGGCCTGCCGTACGCCGGTGGTCTCGGCGATCGGGCACGAACCGGACTCGCCGCTGCTCGACCTCGTGGCCGACCTCAGGGCCTCCACCCCGACGGACGCGGCGAAGAAGGTCGTCCCCGATGTCGGCGAGGAGCTCGACCGGGTGCAGCTGATGCGCGAGCGCGCGTGGCGGGCGGTCGACAATCTGCTCGACCGCGAGGAGCGCGGTCTTGCCGTCGCGATGTCCCGGCCCTCGATGGAGCATCCGCACCGGATGGTCGACGAGCGCGAGCAGCAGATCGGCCAGCTCCTGGACCGCAGCCGGCGCACCCTGGGCCATCTGCTCGACCGCGCCGACTCCGAGCTCACCCACACCCGGGCCCGCGTGGTGGCCCTCTCCCCCGCGGCCACCCTCCAGCGCGGGTACGCGGTGCTGCAGCGCGGGGACGGTTCGGTGGTGCGGGCCGCGGGCGAGGTCGGCGCGGGCGAGGCGCTGCGGGCGAGGGTCGCCGACGGGGAGTTCACGGTCACGCGGACCGACGACGTATCCGGCATGAACACCGAGACGAACGATGAGGAGAACGGGGCATGAGCGTGACGGAAGAGGCCCTGGGGTACGAACAGGCCCGCGACGAACTCGTCGACGTGGTCCGCCGCTTGGAGGCGGGCGGCACGACCCTCGAGGAGTCGCTCGCCCTGTGGGAGCGCGGCGAGGAGCTCGCGAAGGTGTGCCGGCGCTGGCTGGACGGGGCGCGGGCGCGGCTGGACGCGGCGCTGGCTTCCGAACAGAAAGCCGAGGGATCGGAAGACGAGTAGCTGAGGGCGACGAATAGGAGCCCTCAGAAACCCCGGGATACCTCAACACACGTGAAAGCCCCCGACGGCAGGTCGGGGGCTTTCACGTATACGGAAGTGGGGCGGGGCTCAGACCGTCGTGATGACGTCCTCGTACGCCAGACGCGGGGAGCGCGGGAACCACGCGTCCTCGCCCGGCTTGCCGATGTTGACGACCATCAGCGGGGTGTGGTCGTCGTCCAGGAACTCCTTCTGGACGCCCGCGAAGTCGAACCCGGTCATCGGTCCTGCGGCCAGACCCGCGGCGCGGACGCCGACGATGAAGTACGCGGCCTGCAGCGCGGCGTTCAGCTGCGCGGAGCCCTCACGGACCGGGCGCTCGGTGAAGAACAGGTCCGCGGCCTGCGGGAAGTGCGGAAGCAGCGCCGGGAGCTCCTGGTGGAACTCGTTGTCCGCGGCCAGGATCGCGACCAGCGGGGCGGCGGCGGTCTTCGGCTGGTTGCCCTCGGCCATGTGCCCGACCAGGCGCTCACGGGCCTCGGCGGAGCGGACCAGGATGATGCGCAGCGGCGACTGGTTGAAGGCGGTCGGGCCGTACTTCACCAGGTCGTAGATCGCCTGGACCTGCTCCTCGGTCACCGGCTCGTCGGTGAACGTGTTGGCGGTGCGGGCCTCGCGGAAGAGGAGGTCCTGAGCGGCGGCGTCGAGTGCGAGGGTCATGCGAGGCAACCTTTTCGGGCGGTACGGGGGTGGGGGCGCCGGTTTGATCGATCATCGATCGGGCCGACGTCTACGACCATAAGCCCATGACGTTTAACTTTCAACCAAGACTGGAACGGAGTGATCCGCTTCACAGGCGCGAGCGCGAGAACTCAGACCTTGTCCGCGGGCGCGGGCCGCAGGGAGCCCGCCACCTCCGTCAGCCGCGCCATGGACCCGCTGCCGGTGACGACCGTGGTCGCCCCGTCCTCCTGGAGCACGAGGGCGTCGTACTCGTCACCCTCGTACCGCTTCCAGTCCTTGCCGCCGATGCGCTCGGTCTTCCCGGTGTCCTTGGCGTCCTGGCTCTGGTCCGCGATGAACGGACCCGGCTTGCCCGTGGTCTGCTCGACCGCGACGTACTTGCCGTCAGGGCCGTGGAAGCCCAGGTGCCAGTGCTCGTCGTCGGCGCCGCGGTAGCGCACCGAGGTCGCCTTCCAGTCCTTGTCCAGGCCCTTGGGGGCGAGGACCGGGTACGACGCCGCGCGGGACGCCGTGGAGAGAGCGGCCTTCAGCTCCGCCGAGTTCACCGGCTTGACCGGAGTCGCCGATTCGTCGTGCGGGATGAAGATGTAGATCACCGCGACGACGGCTCCGATGACCGCCATCGACAGGACCATGTCCCGGACCGTTTTCGTCTTGCCTGCGCTGCTGCCTGCCACGTCCCCCATGTTCGCAGGTGCGGCGGTACGCCCCGACAGGGCCCCGGGGTCCGCTCAGACGTGACCCCCTCTGCTCATTTTGTCGACCTGGCGATACAGTCCTGAGGTACACCCTCATCCGGCCGTCGCCGTTCCCAAGAGAGGTTCGCTCCGATGACCGAGCAGCAACACCACTTTCCTTCCGAGCTCGTGGTTCCCTCCGAAGCTCCCGATCGCAACCTCGCCCTGGAGCTCGTCCGGGTCACCGAAGCCGCGGCCATGGCCGCCGGCCGCTGGGTCGGACGCGGCGACAAGAACGGCGCGGACGGTGCGGCCGTGCGCGCCATGCGGACCCTGGTCTCGACCGTCTCGATGAACGGCGTCGTCGTCATCGGCGAGGGCGAGAAGGACGAAGCGCCGATGCTCTACAACGGCGAGCGGGTCGGTGACGGCACCGGCGCCGAGGTCGATATCGCCGTGGACCCGATCGACGGCACCACGCTGACCGCCAAGGGCATGCCGAACGCCGTGGCCGTCCTCGCCGCCGCGGACCGGGGCACGATGTTCGACCCGTCGGCCGTGTTCTACATGGACAAGCTGGTCACGGGCCCCGAAGCCGCCGACTACGTCGACATCGACGCTCCCGTGTCGGTGAACATCCGCCGTGTCGCGAAGGCCAAGAAGGCCTCGCCCGAGGACGTCACCGTGGTCATCCTCGACCGCCCCCGGCACGAGGGGATCATCAAGGAGATCCGCGAGACCGGCGCTCGGATCAAGCTGATCTCGGACGGCGACGTGGCCGGCTCGATCCTCGCGGTGCGCGAGGGTACGGGCGTCGATCTCCTGCTCGGCATCGGCGGTACGCCGGAGGGCATCATCTCGGCCTGCGCCATCAAGTGCCTCGGCGGTGTGATCCAGGGCAAGCTCTGGCCGAAGGACGACGCGGAGCGCCAGCGGGCGCTCGACGCCGGGCACGACCTGGACCGGGTCCTGTCCACCAACGACCTGGTCTCGGGTGAGAACGTCTTCTTCGTCGCGACCGGCATCACCGACGGCGAGCTGCTCCGCGGAGTGCGCTACCGCTCCGAGACGGCGACGACCTCGTCGCTCGTCATGCGCTCGAAGTCCGGCACGATCCGCCAGATCGACTCGGAGCACCGCCTGTCGAAGCTGCGCGCCTACAGCGCCGTGGACTTCGACCGCGCGCGGTAAGTACGTCCATACGGAACGGGGCGCCCCTTGTGCGAAGGGGCGCCCCGTCCGCGTATCGGAGGGTCAGTCGCAGTTCTTGCAGTGGACGTCCGCGGGTGGGTCGCCGGTGGCCAGGTCCCTGACCCAGTCGGCGAAGCGGACGCCTTCCACCTCGATCTCGTAGAACTTGTCCCACTCGAAGATTCCGTGGTCGTCGGTGGGTGCCGTGTAGCTGTGGACGGTCACTCCGGCCTTTTCGATCGCCGCCTCGTTGGCGTCGATCTCGTTGAGGGTGTCCGGTGCCGGGGGCGACGAACAGGAGTCCCCGGAAACCCCGTGACACCCCATCCACCCCGTCACCTCCACCGCCGCGCTCGGGTCGTGGGCGAAGTCGAAGCGGGACAGGACCAGTTCGGGGTCGTGCAGACCGGCCTTGACCCAGAAGCCGGGCGGGCCCCACTGAGCCGGTTCGGCCCCCTTGACCGCCCACTTCGGCATCGCGTCGTACGCGCCCCATGTCGCGTCGAGGACACGGGTGTTGAAGTCGGGGTGATCCGGCCAGGCGCCCGACTGGCCGCCGAGGACGGTGACCTTCGCGTCCGGGAGACGGTCGGCGACGAGCCCGCCGTACAGCGGAGCCGCGACCGAGCCCGCGGTCTTGCCGACGACCACGACCTCGGCGGCGTCGGGGTACTCCTCGGCCAAGTGGTCCAGGGCCGCGGTGCCGTTGACGTATCCACGGTGCTGGACGGTCAGGTCCGGCCCGTACTCGTGCGCGGCGTCGCCCAGGTGTGCGTCGCCCGTGCAGGACGTCAGGAACAGGTACGAGTACCCGGTGAACGGGTTCCCCGGCGCGGTGAAGTCGAAGATTCCGCCCTGGCTGCCGTTGTCCGGGCCCTCGTTGTCGAGGTTCCAGTCGTACTCCTCGTCCTCCATGGCCGCGAAGGCGCAGGTCGTCGCGGACCAGCAGACGCCGCCGCCGTTCAGGTAGAGCACCACCTTCTTCGGGTCGGCCCGCCGGTCCCAGAAGGCGAACTCGCTGCCGTCCGCGCACCGGCAGTCGCCTCCCGGCTCGACCCGCTGCCACTCGGCGGCGGCCCACTCGGTGTCGCGGTCGCCGAGGACGTACACGAGTGCCGCGCCGAGCAACGCCACCGCGACGAGCACGACGGTGAGCAGCCGGCCGCCGGTGAGCGAGCCGGTCGTTCTGCTTCGTAACCTCATGCCGGCATGGTGGCCGGGCCCCCGCGCCGCTGTCGTCTGCCTGAGGTCATGGCCGCGAGCATGACCTCAGGCACATCCGAAGGAGCCGGGTCTGCCCTACTCTCAACCGGGATGAGCGGGTGGGGAGTTGGGGTTTCGGCATGGACGGGCAGGCCGGCGGTCCAGGACGCCGGCCTCGTGGCGCTGCTCCTGACCGGGACCGTGGCCTGGCGGGGCGCACCCGTCGAACCGACCCCGGGGTGGGCGGTGTCCGCGGTGTGTCTGCTCGCCGTCCTGGCCCGTCGCCGGTGGCCGGTGGCGGCGCTCGTCGCCGCGACGGCCGGCACCCTGGCGCACATGGCGATCGTCACCGGGCCGACCCTCGCCGATCTGGCGGCCCCGATCGTGCTCGCGTCCCTCGCGAGCCGGTACGGCCGGACCGCCTCGCTGACCGCGCTCGGGCTCACCTTGCTGCTTGCCGGCGGCTGGTCGCTGTACGTGGCCCTCGACGGGAGGGTCGACGGGTGGGCGCTGGAGCAGGTCCCGGGCGTGGGCGGCCACGTCCTCGGGGAGCCCGAGGACGGTGGCGACTCGGGCCCCGGGCCGACGGACTGGGGGACGCTCCCGCTGTTCGGCGCGCTGATCGCGGGCTGGGCGGTCGGGGCGAGCGCCCGCAGCCGCCGCGCGTATCTCGACGCTCTCGCCACCAGGGCCCGCGACCTCGAGCGCGAACGGGACCAGCGCGCCGCGCTGGCCGCCGCGGCCGAACGCGACCGGCTGACCCGCGAGTTGCACGACGTGGTGGCGCACGGCCTCTCGGTGATCGTCATGCAGGCGCAGGGGGCCGGCGCCGCGTTCGACAAGCGGCCCGCGGACGCCCGCGCCGCCCTTGCGACCATCGTGGACACCGGCCGGGCGTCGCTGGCGGACATGCGCCGGGTGCTGGCCTCGGACGACCCGGACCGGACGCCCCGGCACCCGGCGCCCGGGCTCGACCGGCTGCCTCAACTCGTCGACCGCGTAAGGGAGTCGGGCCTGCAGGTCGCACTGCACAACGAGGGCCCGCCCGGTGCGCTCCCGGCCGTCGTCGACCTGTCGGCGTACCGGATCGTCCAGGAGGCGCTGACCAACGTCATGAAGCACGCCGGCCCGACGGCCCACGCCGAGGTGACGGTGCGACGCACCGGGGACGAGCTGGCCATAGAGGTGACCGACGACGGCGACACGGGCGCCGGATCGGCCGACGACAACGCCGGCAGCGGTCTGCGCGGCATGCGGGACCGAGTGGCGCTCCTCGGCGGCGAGATGTCCGCAGCACCCGCACCCGGCGGCGGATTCGCCGTACGGGTCCGCCTGCCCCTCACTCAGGGGGGTGTCGGGTGATCCGGGTGCTGCTCGCCGACGACCAGGTGCTGCTGCGCGAAGGCGTACGGATGATCCTGGAGAACGCCGACGGCATGGAGGTCGTCGGCGAGGCCGGCGACGGCGCGCAGGCCGCGGCCATGGCGGTCGCGCTCGCGCCCGACGTCGTCCTGATGGACATCCGGATGCCCGACGTGGACGGCGTGGAGGCGACGCGACTGATCAGGGAGGCGGCGCCGGACGGACCGAAGGTGCTCGTACTCACCACGTTCGACCTGGACGAGTACGTCTACGCGGCGCTGCGCGCGGGGGCCTGCGGCTTCATCCTCAAGGACACGCTCGCGCCCGACCTGCTGTCCGCGATCCGGGCGGTGGCCCGGGGCGACGCCATGGTGGCGCCCGCGGTGACACGGCGGCTGATAGAACGCCACATCGGCGCCGACGGCGATCCGCTGCCCCGCGCGGACACCGAACTCGACGGTCTGACCGGGCGGGAACGCGAGGTCCTCGTCCTCGTCGCCCGCGGCCTGTCCAATACGGAGATCGCCCGGCGCCTGTTCCTCACCGAGGGCACGGTGAAGGGGCATATGAGCCGGATCCTCGCCAAACTCGGTCTGCGCGACCGGGTGCAGGCCGTCGTCCTCGCCTACGAGTGCGGGCTCGTCCGCCCCGGCCTGACCTAGGACCTGATCCACAAGACGGACCCTGGGGGCATACGGAAAGGGCACCCTCGCCACAAGAGGCGCCCTTCCCGAAGGCGCGTGAACCACCCGGTCCCGTAAGCGCGTGAACTACCCGGCCGCAGCTATCCGGTTGACCGAGTGGACCGACTTCTGGAGTTCCACGTCGCGGCGCCGGCGGCGGGCCAGGACCACGCGGCGTTCGGCGGCGGTGAGGCCGCCCCACACCCCGTACGGCTCGGGCTGGAGCAGGGCGTGCTCGCGGCACTGGACCATCACGGGGCAGCGGGCGCACACCCGTTTCGCCGCCTGTTCGCGCGAAAGGCGCGCGGCTGTGGGCTCCTTGGACGGGGCGAAGAACAGCCCTGCCTCGTCACGCCTGCACACCGCCTCGGTGTGCCAGGGGACTTCCGAATCTCGCGTCGGCACCCTCTGAGTCGGGATCGCAGGGATCGCGGTGACCGGAAGGGACTGATGCGGAGGGTGCAGCACGGTCTACTCCTGACGACGGATTCGCAAGCGAGTGACGATGCAGCAGCCCTACCCGCTGTGCGCGGGCCTATGCACTGAGTTCCCATGCCATCCGGTCAGCAGGCGTCCCTACCTGGTCAGTTCAGGTGCTTGCGCATATGCCTGGCCACCGAGCGCCCCACGTACTTGTGCAGGTCCTCGATGAACTTGCCGCGCTTGGGCCTGGCCTCGATGTTGCCGAGCACCGCATAGCCGTCGACGAAGACGACGGGGGCGTCGGAGTCGCCGGCGTCCAGGGCCTCGACCTCGAAGTTGCCGAAGACGCCGCTGCCGCTGCCGCGCAGCGAGACGTTCTCCGGGACGCGGACCTCGACGTTGCCGAAGACGGAGACGGCCTTGATGACCACCTGCTGGTACTCGAAGATCGCCTCCGTCAAGTCGATCTCGACATTGCCGAAGACCGCGTACGCATGGGTCCTGCGGCCCACGCGCCAGCGGCCCTTGCGGGTGGTGGAGCTGAAGACGGCGACGAGGTTCTCGTCGGCGGTGGTGGGCACGGCGCCCGGGGTCGGCTGGTCGCCGACGGGGGCAGCGGGGCGCGCCTGGTGCGCGCCGGGCAGGTCCGCGACGTACGGCTCGAGCTCGGCCACGGTCTTGGCCTCATACACCCCGTCGATCCGCTCGGAGTGCTCGTCCGCGGTGAGCCGGCCCTCGGCGAGCGCGGCCGCGAGGATCTCGGCGGTACGGTCGCGGTCCGCGTCCGAGGCGCGCAGGCCCACGGGCGCCGGCGGGGCGTCGGCTACCGGCTTGGTGAGGTCCGGCTTCGGCTGAGGCTGCTTTTCGAGGTCCACCCCTTCAGCATACGAAACGCGATAGATCGCGACTACCCTGCGAACCCGCCAACTGAGCCTTACCTCACAAGTTCAGGGACGTTCCCGGGTCCTACCCTTAAGGGTGCTTGCCAACAGGACGTCAAGCGCCGTCTGCCGATGTAGAGGAATGGCCGAGAATGCCGGAGTTCGCGTACACCGATCTGCTGCCCACCGGTGAGGACACCACCCCGTACCGCCTGGTGACCTCGGAGGGTGTCTCGACCGTCGAAGGGCCGGACGGCCGGACGTTCCTCAAGGTGGAGCCCGAGGCGCTGCGCAAGCTCGCCGAAGAGGCGATCCACGACATCCAGCACTACCTGCGCCCGGCGCACCTCGCCCAGCTGCGGCGGATCATCGACGACCCGGAGGCGAGCGGCAACGACAAGTTCGTCGCGCTCGACCTGCTCAAGAACGCCAACATCGCGGCGGCCGGCGTGCTGCCCATGTGCCAGGACACCGGTACGGCGATCGTCATGGGCAAGCGCGGCCAGAACGTGCTGACCGAGGGCGGCGACGAGGCGGCGCTGTCGCGCGGCATCTACGACGCGTACCAGAACCTGAACCTGCGCTACTCGCAGATGGCCCCGGTCACCATGTGGGAGGAGAAGAACACCGGCTCCAACCTCCCGGCGCAGATCGAGCTCTATGCGACCGACGGCGGCGCGTACAAGTTCCTCTTCATGGCCAAGGGCGGCGGCTCGGCCAACAAGTCCTTCCTCTACCAGGAGACGAAGGCCGTCCTGAACGAGTCCTCCATGATGAAGTTCCTGGAGGAGAAGATCCGTTCGCTCGGCACGGCCGCCTGCCCGCCGTACCACCTGGCGATCGTCGTCGGCGGCACGAGCGCCGAGCACGCCCTGAAGACCGCCAAGTACGCCTCCGCGCACTACCTCGACGAGCTGCCTTCCGAAGGCTCGGAGCTCGGCCACGGCTTCCGCGACAAGGACCTGGAGGAGAAGGTCTTCGAGCTGACGCAGAAGCTCGGGATCGGCGCCCAGTTCGGCGGCAAGTACTTCTGCCACGACGTACGCGTGGTGCGCCTCCCGCGGCACGGCGCGTCCTGCCCGGTCGCGATCGCGGTGTCCTGCTCGGCGGACCGCCAGGCGCAGGCGAAGATCACGGCCGAGGGCGTGTTCCTGGAGGAGCTGGAGAAGGACCCGGCGCGCTTCCTGCCGGACACCACGGATGAGCATCTCGAAGAGGGCGACGTCGTGAAGATCGACCTCAACCAGCCGATGGACGACATCCTCGCCGAGCTCACCAAGTACCCGGTCAAGACCCGGCTCTCGCTGACCGGCCCGCTGGTCGTGGCGCGCGACATCGCGCACGCCAAGATCAAGGAGCGGCTCGACGCGGGCGAGGAGATGCCGCAGTACCTCAAGGACCACCCGGTGTACTACGCCGGTCCGGCCAAGACGCCCGAGGGCTACGCGTCCGGTTCGTTCGGGCCGACCACGGCCGGGCGTATGGACTCGTATGTGGAGCAGTTCCAGGCCGCGGGCGGCTCCAAGGTGATGCTCGCCAAGGGCAACCGGTCCAAGCAGGTCACCGACGCGTGCGACGCGCACGGCGGTTTCTACCTCGGCTCGATCGGCGGTCCGGCCGCGCGTCTGGCGCAGGACTGCATCAAGAAGGTCGAGGTCGTCGAGTACGAGGAGCTCGGCATGGAAGCCGTATGGAAGATCGAGGTCGAGGACTTCCCCGCGTTCATCGTGGTGGACGACAAGGGGCATGACTTCTTCCAGGAGCCGGCCGGACCGCCGACGATCCTGAACATTCCGGTGCGGGCGGCCGCTCAGGCGTAAACGCCCCGCAGACACACCAATGGATCACCCTCCGCAGTCTTCCGATTGCGGAGGGTGATCGCATATTCGAGGGTGGAGATCACCGTGCCCATCGGGGCATTACACGCCTCGGGGTGAAGTATCCCGGGGTTCCAGGGGCTCCTATTCGTCGCCCCTGGCGTACGGAAGGATCCCGCCCCCATGCACCGGAAGCAGTTCCTGACCGTCGCACTGTCCGCCGCCCTGTGCGGAACGCTCGCGCTCGGCTCGGCCGTGTCCGCCGCGCCCAAGGATCCGACCCCGGCCGCCACGGGGTCGGGCCAGGAGCCGCCCACGCTCCCGCCGCTCCCGTCGCTCACCACTCCCCCGCCGGCCCAGCCCGACGCCGCGAAACCGACGCCGAGCCCCACCCCGTGGTTCACCTTCCCGACGTTCTCCTGGCCCCCGGCGCCGAACCCCTCGGCCAGCGGGGATCCGACGCCCAAGCCCACCGGGCCCGAGTTCGATCCGGCGTACGACATGGTCGGCAAGCGCAAGAAGCTGGCCGGCACCTGGAAGACCATCGGCAAGTTCGGCAACGGCGCCGGCGATGTCGCGGACTTCGCCGGTACGGTGCTCGGCGGCGAGAAGGACCCGAAGATCCTGGCCGCGGCCGAGATCAAGGCCAACGCCAGCCTGGACAATCTGCTCGGCGGCTTCGCGGGCGGGCCGCCCGGCACCGACCGGGCCAAGGCGTACCGCGTCCTCGAAGGGACGATCCAGGCGCTCAAGGCGGAGAACAAGGCCATCAGGGAGGCCGGTCAGCGCGGCGACCTCGCGGGGCTCGCGATCCACGCCGGCTTCTCGATGATGCACATGTCCTTCCTCGCCGCCGATGTCTTCGTCAACATCGCCCTGAGTGTGGTCGGCCAGGTGCTGCCGTTCGACATCCCCGAGTTCAAGTTCACGCCGCCGGCGGTGCCGACCCCGACGACGACGCCTGCTCCGGGTCCCGGCAGCGGCCGATGACCGGCGGTCTGGGATGAGCATCGAGGACCCCACCCCCTCGCCCGGCGGTCCGGACCCGGGCATCGAGCCCCCGGCGCCGGGGGCGGAATCAATGACGCCCGGTACGGAGCCGACACCGTCCGCCGCCACGGCTGCCGCGGCCGCGGCGGCCACGGCCCAGGCGACGGCGGGCATGGCGGAGGAGGCGCGGCGGCGCGCCGACGGCCCGGACCTCGGCAAGGACGGCGGGGGCGGTGGGGACGACGG
>NZ_JAAKZW010000213.1 GCF_011044995.1 Streptomyces mesophilus
GGGCGGGGCACCGTGCGATGCCGGTGACCGCAGCAGGTCGGCCAGTACGTGCGGCAGCCCCGCACTCGCCTCGTGCAGGGCTCGCGCCTCGTCTCCAGGGAGTCGGGACCAGGTGATGACGTCTTCGGGCGTGAGCGGCGCGAGGTCCAGCTGAGTGCGGGACACGGTGTGCGCCTGGCTGCCCGCGACACCCAGGGGCAGGCCCGGCACAGGGAGCTCCTCGGGTCGGTACAGAAGCAACAGCCGCATCCCTGCCGGGGGTTCGGCCAGACAGTCTCGCAGCCGGCGCAGTGTCGCGGCGTCCGCCCACTGCAGATCCTCAATGACCACCGGACCCGGCCCCGCGAGCACCTCACCGTCCAAGGGGCCCGGCCCCAGGAGCACGCCGCCGTCCTCCCCCGGCCCGGCGCCGCAGCGCACCACCCGGGCCTGCGGCGCGGCCGCGGCCACCAGAGCGCTCTTGCCGACGCCCGCCTCGCCCGCGACGTACACCACACAGGGCGCCTGCCCCAACGCCGCTCTGAGCGCAGCCACTTCCCGCTCCCGGCCGATCAACGGCATGCGTCCACCCCCTGGTTGAGCGTGTGCATGAAGATGCACGGGTGGGCGCTACGGCGCAAGGGTGGATCTTGCCTGGTGCGGTGGATGTGTTCGTCGGGTGGGGCGGTTGGAGCGGATACGGATCGAGTTGTCTCGGCGGTAGGGGCGCGACCGCGTCGGCCGGGCGGGCGCATCCCGGCAGGGCGCCTGCCGGGATGCGCCCGACGACATCAGTGCGTGCGGCGTGAACTCTTTTCGGATACCTGGTCGCTGAAGAATTCCCAGGCCACGGCGCGCATGTTCGGTCCGGTGGGATCTGCGCCGGGGTCGACGGGGCTCAGGGGTGCCCCGCCGGAGTAGGCGTGGAGCAGGCCGTCGATCGCGTACCGCTGCACCAGCAGGCGGCCGCGGGCGTCGCGCCAGTCGGTGCGGGTGAAGGTGCGGCCGTCGGTGCTGCCGCGGTGGATCGTCGCGGGCGTCGGGGAGACCGACCGGTCCGGTGTGCCGTTGTCGGCCCAGTCGTTGGTGCCGAGCCACTGGCGTACGAGGGCCCCCTGGTCGGTGAGTGCGGCGATCGGGTCGGCCGTGCCGTACGAGACGAGCATCGGCACGCGGCGGGCACGGTCGCCCATGGCCCGGTACGCCTCCAGGGCGGAGACGTCCGGGTCGGAGGTGCTGTTGGGGTACGGCGTGGTCGGGTTGCACTGGAGCCCGGCGTACATGCAGCCGACTTCGACCGCGACGCCCCGGAACACATCGGGGGATGTGGCAGCGGCCACGACCGCCATGGCTCCGCCGGCCGAGATCCCCGATACGAAGACCTGGCGCGGGTCGGCGCCGTGCGTGGCGACCGCCTGCCGGGTGAGCCCCGCAAGCAGCGAGGGTGCCCGGCCCTCGCGTCCCGCGTACGCCGAGCCGCCCCAGTCCCAGATGCCCTGTGCGCCGTTGTCCGGGTCCTCTTGCGGATAGACGGCGATGAATCCTTCCCGCCAGGCCACCTCGTTGAGCCGGGACCGGCACATGACGTCCCGTGCGTCGTCGTTCGCGCCATGAAGGTGCACCACGACGCCGGGACGGGCTCGCACCGAGTCGGGAACGTACACGTAGAACGTCATCGACCCCAGCGCGTTGGTCGTGACCTGCCGGGTGAGCGTGCCGTGACCGGCGTCGCCCGCGCACCGTGAGGTCACCGGGGTACCGGCGCCGGTGGGCGGGCTGGCGAGGGCGGCAGGGACGGTGGCGAGGAGGATGCCCAGCAGGCCCGCCCCCACAGCGGCAGCATGCCGCTTGCCGCGCCTCACCGTTCAACCGCCTTCGCCAGTACGGACGCACAGCGTTCGGCGCCGCGGTCGGTCATGATGATCGCCGCGTGGTCGACGCGCTCGACGAGCTCGGTGTGCAGCAGATGAGGCGTCCGCCCGGCGATCTCGGCGACGTGCTCGGGCGCGTACATGGGCGCGCTGCCCTCGCCCGCCGACCACTCGGCGTACAACAGCCGTGTCGGGGCGGTGACTTGGGCCAGCGCGGTGACCGGCCGTTCGGAGCCGAGGACGCTGACCCCGTCGTCGACGACGGTCTCGAGGTCGCGGACCACGGGTCCGCCCGCAGCGCCGTCGCGCAGGTCGTGGGCGAGCATCTCGACGAACCGGGGGTCGGTGGCGTCCGCCAACGGCGCCGACGTGGCGGCATAGTGCGCGGCGTACGCCGCGGCGTCGGCCCACACCTTCTGGTCGTCGTACTTCGTCCGCAGGGAGTTCGCGAGCAGGTCGGGCGGCAGCGTGGCGGACACCGGAAGGCCGCCGTCGATCAAGGTGAGTGAGCGGACGCGGTGGGGGTGGCGGGCGGCGAGTTCGACGGCGATGAACCCGCCGAGCGACATGCCCACGACGTCCACACGGGTGAGGTGGAGCGCGTCGAGCAGGGCGGCAAGACCGTCGGCGTGCGCTCCTACCGAGGACGGCCGGTCCCGCCGTGCGGGGGTGAGTCCTCGGCCGGGCAGGTCCGGGGCGATCAGCGTCGCCCAGGGTGCGGCCTCGTGGAGCCAGGTCCACAGCCGGCTGGTGCTGGAGACGCCGTGGATGGCGAGGACCGGAGTGCTGTCGCCCGTCCAGGTCAGGGTGTGGAACGGTCCGGCGGCGGTCTCGGTCCGCTGCCTCTGCCTCTGCCTCTGCCTCTGCCTCTGCGGGTGTGTCATGTCGCCCTTCCTGCCCGTGCCAGTTCGGTTCGGATCATGTTGAAGACCTCCGCACGGACGGCGAGGAAGCGCGGGTCCGCCTTGGTGGTGAGCTGGTCGCGCTCCGGGGGCAGGTCCACGCGCAGATCGGCGGTGATCGACGCCGGTGTGCCGGCGAGGACCACGACCCGGTCCGCGAGATAGACGGCCTCGTCGATGTCGTGGGTGACGACGACCAGGGTGATGCCGGTGTCGCGGCGGATGGTCAGCACCATGTCCTCGAGGTCGGCCCGGGTCTGGGCGTCGACGGAGGCGAACGGCTCGTCCATCAGCAGGACACCTGGGCGGTAGGCCAGGGCCCGTGCGATCGCCACGCGTTGCTGCATACCGCCCGAGACCTGCCACGGGTAGAGCGACCCGGTGCCGTCCAGGCCGACGTCGGCCAGCGCCTGCTGGGCTCGGCTGCGCCGCTCCTGGGAGCCGAGGCCGCGGCGCAGCGGCAGCATCACGTTGTCGAGGATCGACATCCACGGCATGAGTGAGCGGCTGTAGTCCTGGAACACCACGGCCAGGTCCGGCGGCGGCTCCATGACGCGGCGCCCGTCCAACCGGACCTCGCCGCCGGTGGGCCGGAGCAGTCCGGCCAGACAGCGCAGCAGGGTCGACTTGCCCGTACCGGAATGGCCGACCACGCACACCGCTTCCCCGGCGCGTACCTGAAGGTCCACACCGTGCAGCACGGGCCGGGCGGCCCGGTCCACGACGTAGGAGTGCGACAGGCCGATCGCCTGCAGGAATTCGCTGTCCGTCATGGTCATCGCGCCCCTTCTCCCAAGACGGCGGCAGCGGCCCGTTGGCCGCGGTGCCAGGACAGGACCCAGCGCTCGAAGCCGGCGCTGAGCAGGTTGAGCAGATACCCGAGCAGTCCGAGCAGGACGATTCCGGCCCACATGTCGGCGATGGCGTAGGTGCGTTGGGCCTGGAGCACGAAGTAGCCGATGCCGTTGCCGGCGCCGAACATCTCGCTGCCGACGACGACCACGACCGCCACCGAGACGCTGGTACGGAAGCCGACGACCACCTGCGGCATCGCCGAGGGCAGCACGACGCGGAACGCGATGTCGGTGCGGGTCAGGCGGTAGGCGCGGGCCACTTCGCGGATCTGCGGGTCGACCGAGCGGACGCCGTCGACGGTGTTGAGGAATGTCGGCCAGAACGCGCCGAGGGCGATCAGCGCGACCTTGGAGGTCACGCCGAGGCCCAACAGGCCGAAGACCAGTGGGAGCAGGGCAAGGATCGGGGTGGCCCGCATGAACTCCATCAGCGGCAGCAGCGCCGAGTGCAGGCGCGGCATCCGTCCGATCACGATGCCCGTGGCCACCGCGGCGGCCACGCCGCAAAGGAGTCCCCATCCGAGGTTCTGCAGGCTGGGTACGAGGTGGACCGGCACCTGGTCGAAGAGCCACAGCTCGCGGAAGCGTTCCGCGATCTGCGACAGGGGCGGGAAGTACAGCGAGGTGCTCGACGCCGAGCCGACCCACCACACAGTCACCGCGAGCACCGGCAGCCAGGCCTCGACCAGCAGGTGGCGGCCGAGCCGGAGCAGTCGGGCGCTCATCGCCGGCTCCGTACGGAAGGGTGCCACCGGATCATCCGGCGCTCCAGGCGCGAGACCGCCAGGGCCACGGCCAGACCGAGGAAGGCGGCCAGCAGCGTCAAGGCGTATACGTCGACGGTGTCGCCGTTGCGCTGTGCGGTGCCGAGCAGGGCGCCGACGCCGGGCACGAGGATGAGCATCTCGATGCTCATCGCCAGGAGCATGCCGAGGATCGCGCTCAGCCGCAGTCCCGTCGCCACGAAGGGCAATGCGCCGGGCAGGACCACGCGGCGCAGGGTCCCCCAGGTCCCCAGCCGGAAGCTGCGGGCGGTCTCCAGGGCCAGCGGGTCCGCGTCGCGGACGCCGTACGCGGTCTGCAGGAGCAACGGCCATACGCAGGCGGGCACCACGACGACCAGAACGGCGGAGCGGCTCGCGCCGAACACCAGGGCGGCCAGCGGGATCAGGCCTAGTGCCGGGATGGTCCGCAGAAAGTCGACGACGAGCCGGGTGCTGCGGTAGGCGAAGTTGCTGAGTCCGAGCCCGATGCCGAGCGGAACGGCCAGCGCGATGGCGATCGCGATACCGATCCCCCAGCCGGTCAGCGTCTGGCCCACGGCGGTCCACACCTCTGCGGTGACCAACAGCTCGCCGAGCCGCGCGAAGGTCGCTGCCGGCGGGGCCAGGGCGTCGTCGCTGACGATCCCGGAGCGGTCCAGGAGCTCCCAAGCTGCCAACGCGCCCAGCAGGACGGCTGCTTGAGCGACCCACGGACGGCGGCCGGCGCTCCGTGGTGTGTGCGCCGCGGCCGGCCCGCGGAGGGGCGCGGCCAGTGGACGTTCGTGTGCGATCTGGGTCATGGCGCCACCGTCAGGTCGGCGCTGTTCACGGGCTTGGCGAGGGCGCCGTAGCGGACCAGCACGTCGTTGATGACGGCGAAACTGTCCGGGTCGATGTCGGCCTTGAAGGCGTTGAGCTTGGTGGCCTTGGCGATCGCGGGCGTCATCTTGTAGTGCTTCTCGTAGATCGGCAGCAGCCGGTCGGGGTTCTTGGCGGCCAGTTCCAGGGATTCCTTGATCGCGGCCTGGACCTGCTCGACCACCTTGGGGTTCTTCGCCGCCCAGTCCTTGCTCGCGGTGATGACGAGCCGGGGCGATGCGCCGAAGACCTTCTCGATCGGGTCGCCCATCGGCGCCTTGGCCGCGCCCGAGTCGAGCAGTTGGCTGAGTACGGGGTCGGCGACCAGCGCGGCGTCGATCTGTCCCTTGGCGAGGCCGTCCCTGGCCGAGGCGAACGGGATCTCGACGATTTCCACCTTGTCGGCGTCGCCGCCGTCATCGGTGACGTCCTGCCGTACACCGAACTCGGAGGCGGACTTGAGGAGGTTGACGCCGACCTTCTTGCCTTCGAGGTCCTTCGGCCGCTTGATGTCGCTGTCCTCGGCGACCAGGAGGGCCGAGCCGGTGGTCTTGGCGGCTCCTGCCTCGAACGTGGTCACGCCGCTGACAGCGGTGATGGGCACCTTCTGGCCCACGGCGAGCGCGAGGCCGGGTCCGGTCTGCACGCTGAGATCGAAGGAGCCGGAGATGAGTCCCCCGACCAGGTCGGCAGCGCCGACCTCGGAGGCGTCCACCTTCAGACCGTGCTTCTCGAAGACGCCGTCCTGGATGCCGAGCAGGATCGGGGCCGAGTCCGTGAGCGAGTAGCCCCACTTGAGATGCGTCAGACCGTCGGCGCCCGTGTTCTTGGCGGTGGCGGACGGGCCGCCGCACGCGGCGAGCGGCGTGAACAGTCCCGCCAGCGCGAGCGTGGTCGCGAGGGCGCGCTTCAGGCGGATGCGTACGGTCATGCGGCTCCTCCAGAGCGGTGCGGGATAGCGGGGACGTCGGGGGGCGGGGCGAAGATCTTGCCGGGGTTGAGCAGCCAGGCCGGGTCGAGTGCGGACTTGACGGCGCGGTGCAGGGCGAGCACGGCGGGGTCGAGTTCGCGGGTGAGCCCGCCTGCTTTGAGCAGGCCCACGCCGTGCTCGCCGGTGACCGTGCCGCCGAGGGCCAGGGCGGCGTCGAGGATCTCCTCGAAGGCGAGTTGGGCGCGTCCGCGGGCCGCGTCGTCACCGTGCTCGGTGAGGAGCAGCGGGTGCAGGTTGCCGTCGCCGGCGTGCGCGATGTTGGCGATGGTGACGTCGTGGCGGCGGCCGATCTCGTCGATGCGGCCGAGCATGGCGGGGATGTGTTCGCGCGGTACGCACACGTCCTCGGTGAGCACCGGTCCGAGGCGTCCGACGGCCGGATAGGCCAGCCGTCGGGCGGCGAACAGTGCCTCGGCCTCCTCCGGGTCGGTGGACCGCTCGGCCCAAGTGGCCCCGGCGTCCTGGAAGCAGGCCACCACCTGGTCGGCCATGCGCTCGGCGGTCTCGCCCGGGTCGTCGAGCCGGGCGAGCAGGACGACGTCCGCTTCCAGTGACAGGCCCATGTTCTTCCACTCGTCGACGGCCCGCAGGCAGTGCCGGTCGACGAGTTCGAGCGCCGCGGGGGTGATGCCCGCGGCGCCTACGGCCCGTACCGCTTCGCCCGCTGTGACCACGTCGGAGAAGAACCCGGCGACGGTGACGGCGGGCCCGGGCAGGGGCCGCAGCCGTACGGTCACCTCGGTGACGATCCCGAGGGTGCCCTCCGAGCCGACGACGAGACCGGCGAGGTCGTATCCCGCGACGCCCTTGGCCGTACGGCGACCGAGCCGGACCACCTCGGCGGTGCCGGTGACCATTTCGAGCTCGAGTACGTAGTCACGGGTGACGCCGTACTTCACGCAGCACAGGCCGCCGGCGTTGGTGGCCACGTTGCCGCCGATGGTCGACCAGGGGGAGCTCGCGGGGTCGGGCGGGTACCACAGTCCGTGCTCGGCGACGGCCGCGCGCAGGTCGTCGTTGACGACGCCGGGCCCCACGACGGCCAGCCGCTCCAGCGGGTCGATCTCGACGATGTCCGTCATCCGGTCCAGACTCACCACGACGCAGCCGTCCACGGCGTTCGCGCCGCCGGACAGGCCGGTGCCGGCGCCGCGCGCGATGACCGGGGCCCGGTGGCGCAAGCACACCTCGACCGTGCTGCGTACATCCTCGGTGGTGAGCGCCCGTACGACGGCCGCCGCGCGGCCGACCGGCGCCCACTCGGCCTCGTCGTGGCTGAGACCGGCGATCACATCGGGATCGAGCAGGACACGCCCCTCGGGCAGGGCGGCCAGCAGGTCCTCGACGAGAGGGGCAAAGGGCGCTGCGGGCGGCGCCGACGGCTCGGATTTCATGCGGTCAGTGCAGCACCGCCGATGCGCCGCGGGCGTCGGAGATATTCTCCGAGGTTCCCGCTTTCGTACGGAGAATTTCTACAGGTTGGGGGCGGCCGTCGACCTGCAGGTTGCGAGCGACCCTCGACCTACAGGTTGCGAGCAGCCATCAAATGGCGCATCCGCAAGGCCAGTTGGATCTCCCAGGCGCGCTCGGGGCCCCGCCAGCCTTCGCCGAGCAGCTCCGTGACGCGGTCGAGCCGGTGGTAGAGCGTGTTCGCGTGGATGTTCAGCGCCTCGCAGGTACGGGCGTGATGCTGGGCCTCGCCGAGGAAGACCTCACAGGTGCGCGTCAGGTCGCTTTGCTTGGCCCGGTCGTGTTCCACCAGGCGGCCGATGGTGGCCTGCACGAAGGCGCGGATGTCGTGGCGGCCTGCCCGGCTGAACACCGAGCGGTAGATGCCCAGTTCCTCGACGAGGGCCACATCGCGCTCCCGGGCGAGGGCTTGGAGCAGGGCGGCGGTCTGGCGTGCGGACTCGTGCGCCTCGCGCATACCGGCCGGGCCTCCCCCGTCGCAGGCCGCGACACCGACGGCGGCCGGGAGCGCGCCGTCGCCGAGGACGAGCACCCGGTCACGGACCGTCTGGGGGTCGACGCGCGGCAGCAGGGCCACGGCGCCGCTGCCGTGTTCGGCGGACCAGCCACCGAGTTCGGCTGCGAGCCGGGCGGCCAGCCGCGTGGTGGCGCGCTCCTCCCCGTCGGCCGGTGCAAGGACGACCACGGTGCGCAGCGCATCGAGGTCGATCCCGGCGGCGCGGGCCCGCCGCCGCACACTCACCTCTCCGCCGTCGGGGGCCAACAGCGCGCTGACGAACTCGCCGCGTGCCCGCAACTCCGCCTCCGCGACAGCACGTTGGCCGGCCACCGCCATGCCCACGGTGGCGGCGGCGATCTCGAGCAGCCGTACCGCATCGGCCTCCACCGGCTCCGCACCCGCCACCAGGACGCAGCCCGCGCAACCGTCCGGCAGCGCCACCATGGTCCCGGCGAAGTGCCGCTCACCCTCACTCCAGGTGCGGCTGCGCCGACGCTCGAACCACTCCCCGGGGGACTGCGGACCCAGCAGCGCCTCCAACTCCGCCGCCTCCGGCACCTCAGGAGTCAGCGGTCGTCCGGCGGCGTCGAGGATCAGCACCGGCAGTCCGACCGCGCGGCTCAGGACCTCCGCGATCCCGGGCACGTCGCCGCCTCGGATCATCAACTGCCACAGGTCCTCGCGCAGATCGTTGGCCTGCTGCCGGGCGGCGATGGTCCGCTGCAGGCTGCGGTTGCTCTCGCGCAATTCCGCCAGCGCCGCCACGTGCTGCTCGAACAACTCGGCATTGCGCAGCGCCACAGCGGCGTGCGCGGCGAGGCCGGCCAGGAGCTCGACCTCACGCTCGGAGAAGCGCCGCGGCCGCCGCTCCGCCGCCAGCAGCACACCGAGTCCCTCGTCACGCACCTGCAACGGGACCCCGAGAATCCCGCCGAGCTGCTCGCTGGTCGCGGCTGTCTCCAGGGGCCGGCCGCGCCGCAGCCGGGGGTCGCCGAGATAGTCCTCGCTCCACAGCGGCCGGCCGTGCCGGAGCACCAGGCCGCCCAGGCCCTCCTCGGCTCCCAGGACGATGCCGCGCAGCACCGAGCCCATGGATCCGTCGGCGGTCTCGATCCGCAGGTCCTGCTCCCCGTGGCGCAGCATGATGTACGCGACGTCGACACCCAGCAGCTGCCGTGCCTGCACACAGACTTCGTGCAGCACTTCGCGGGTGTCGCGCAGGGTGGCCAGGCGCCGGGCCAGGTCGTTCAGGGCCGCCAGTTCGCGCGCGGTCTGCCGGCGGTCCTCCAGATGGTTCTTGATGACATCGGCATGCGCTCCGTCAGTTTCTGTCTCCCGGCGCGCCTCGACGTCGGCGTTCTCCAAGAGCGCGGCACGGTGGTCGTGCAGTTCGGCTCGGGAGGCGTCGGCGGCCAGCAGGCCCAGCCAGGACCGCGTCTTGTCAGTGCCTGTCACACCGCCCAGTCCATCATCAGGCACGGGAACGGCGCCACGGTCACCTCTGTGGGGTCACTGCCACGGACCGTGATCGTCCACTTCTCCGCGCACCCCCGTCCGGTCACTGCCCCAGGCCGTCCGATCCCTGCGCAAGTCCGTCAAGAGCGACCCGGGCCTGTGTGCGGTACTCCTCCACCCGCGCCATCTTGATGTGCTCGTATCCCCGGATCGTCTGCGGCAGTTCGGCCAGCCGTACGACGTCGTCGGCGTTGTCCGGGGTGAGCCGGTCCAGGGCCTGGCGCATCAGCTGCTGGTACTGCGTGACCAGGGCCCGCTCCGTGCGGCGGACCTCGGTGCGGGCGAAGGGGTCCAGCGGGGTGCCCCGCAGCTTGCGGCCGGCCCGCAGCAGCCGGAACGCCGGTTCGCTGGTGCGTCGCAGCCGCAGTTTGCGGTTGATACCCAGCGCGCGCAGCACCGGCGGGTGGAGCAGGACCGAGACGCGCGCGTCCGCGCCGAACTCCGCGCGGATGCGAGCCTGTTCGGCCGGGTCCAGATGCAGCCGCGCCACCTCGTACTCGTCCTTGTATGCCATCAACTGGTGCAGCGAGGTGGCGAAGGCGTGGGCGACGCGGCGTCCGTGCCGCTCCCCCGCGCGGTCCGTGGCCAGGGCGGTGACGGCCTTCACCGCCTGTCGGTAGCGCTCGGCGTAGGCCGTGTTCTGGTACTCCGTGAGGTCGTCGGCGCGCAGGGCGACCGCTTCCTCCAGGGTGCTGCTGAGGGGGGTTGCCGGCTGCTGCGGCGGGGCGACGGCTCGACGTACCGCCTCGGGGTCGAGGGCTACGGCGCGGCCCCAGCGGAACGCGGCCAGGTTCTTCGCCACGGACGCGCCGTTGAGTTCGATGGCTTGTTCCATCGCCTGCGCGCTGACGGGCAGGCAGCCGTGCTGGTAGGCGGCGCCGAGCAGCAGCATGTTGGCCGGCATGTGGTCGCCGAAGAGCTGCTCTGCCAGACCCTGGGCGTCCAGGGCCAGCGGTGTCGCGTCCCGAGTGGCGGAGGCGATCTTGGCCAGGGCATCCTGCGGGCTGCCGGGCACGGCAACCTGCCGCGTGATCATGGCGGCGGTCGGGACGACGGCCGTGTTGACGACCGCGATCGTCCGCTCGGGCGCGCACGTCGCCAGCGTGGAGCCGGATGCCGCGCCGAGCAGGTCGAAGCCGATGAGGACGTCGACGCCACCACCCGATGCGCGTACGGAACCGGTGACGGGGTCCTTGCCGATCCGTACGTCGCTGACGACGGGCCCGCCCTTCTGCGCCAGACCGGTCTGGTCGAGTCCTGCCGCGTGCAGGCCGTCCAGGTGTGCGGCCATCTGCAGGATCTGGGAGACGGTGACGACGCCCGTACCGCCGATCCCGGGCATGCGCAGGACGACTTCCCGGCCGCCGAAGCGGTCCTGCGGTTCGGGCAGGCCGCCGGGAGGTTCGGGCAGTCGGGCCGGGGCCGACGGGGCGGTGGAGGAGCCCGGCTCGACCAGGAGGAAGGAGGGGCAGTCACCCTTGAGGCAGCTGAGGTCGGAGTTGCAGGACGGCTGGTGGATACGGGTCTTGCTGCCGAACTCGGTCTCGACGGGCTGCACCGACAGGCAGGTCGACTGCTCGGCGCAGTCCCCGCAGCCTTCGCAGACGCGCTCGTTGACGACCACCTTCGCGACGGGTGTGGGCAGCAGGCCGCGCTTGCGCATCCTGCGCTCCTCGGCCGCGCAGCGGTCGTCGTGGATCAGCACCGTCACCCCGTCGACCGCCGCCAACTCGGCTTCGACTTCGGCAAGTTCGTCGCGGTGGCGCACGCTCGCCCGACGATCCAGCCGGATACCGCGGTAGCGGCGCGGCTCGTCCGTGGTGATCACGATGCGGCGCACACCTTCGAGGGCAAGGAGCCGGGTGAGCGCGGGAACGTCCAGTCCGCCCTCGACGCTCTGCCCGCCGGTCATGGCGACGGCCTCGTTGTAGAGGAGCTTGTACGTCATGGTCACACCGGCCGCGACGGCGGCGCGCACGGCGAGCGAGCCGGAGTGGTGGAAGGTGCCGTCGCCCAGGTTCTGCACGAAATGCGGGTCGTCGGTGAAAGGCGCGAGGCCGAACCACTGTGCCCCTTCGCCGCCCATCTGCGTCAGGCCCACCAGATGGCCGCGCATGCCGCTGTCGTCGAGGGCGACCATGGCGTGGCATCCGATGCCCACCCCGACGAGCGTGTCCTGGGTGGTGCGGGTGGATCGGTTGTGCGGGCAGCCGGAACAGAAGAACGGTGTGCGGTCGGCGACGAGCGGCAGCAGGCGCGGTCCGGCCGGCTGCTTCTTCGGTTCGAGGGCGGCCGACGGCCGCGGCAGACGCTCGGCGCCGATGAGTCCGGCCAGCGCGCGGGCGACGTCGTCGGCCTTCACGGCGCCGCGCACCGGCAGCAGCGTGCGCCCTGCCGCGTCCCGTCGCCCGACGATGACCGGGGCGTCGGACCGCCCGTACAGGGCCTGCTTGATCTGCCCTTCGAGGAAGTCGCTCTTGTCCTCCACGACCAGCAACTGCTCGAGCCCCTGGGTCAGTTCGACCAGGTGCCCGGCGTCCAAGGGAAAGGGCATACCCAGCGCGATCAGACGGATACCGAGCCGCCCCGCTTCCGCCTCGTCGATGCCGAGATCGCTCAGCGCCCTTCGTACGGCAGCGAAGGACGCCCCCGGTGCGACCACTGCGAGGCGCGCCTGCCGGGCCGAGGAGACGATCCGGTTGATGCCGTGCTCGCGCGCGTAGGCACGGGCTATGCCCATGCGGCGGGTCAGCAGATCCTCTTCGGCGTCCAGCGCGGCCGGACCGACCAGCACCTTCGCCGGGGCCTGGGCCCGGCGCTCGGGGATGGGGACGTTCCGGTGGAGGTCGGCGAGGTCGACGGTGGCCGACGAGTCGGCGACATCGGCCACGATCTTCAGGCCCGTCCACAGTCCCGCCGCCCTGGACAGGGCGACCGCGTGCAGACCGTACTCGATGAGTTCACGCACCGAACCCGGTGCGAACAGCGGCAGCCCGAGGCTCTGACACAGCACCTCGCAACTGCTGGGCAGCGTCGAGGACTTGCAGTCCGGGTCGTCCCCGATCCAGGCGACCGCACCGCCCAGCGGAGCGGTGCCTGCCGTCGTGGCATGCCGGATGGCGTCGGCGGCCCGGTCGAGGCCGGGGTTCTTGCCGTACCAGAACCCGGTCACGCCCTCGTGCCGTCCGCCCGGCAGCCGGCCCAGATGCTGGGTGCCGCCGACCGCGGTGGCGGCGAGCTCCTCGTTCAGTCCCGCCCGGAAGACCACGCCGGCTTCGTCGAGGAACCGGGAGGCGCGGCCCATCTCCAAGTCCACGCCGCCCAGCGGGGAGCCTTGGTAGCCGGAGACGAACACCCGGGTGTCCAGGCCTCGTTCGCGGTCGATACGGCGCTGTTCCAGCGTGAGGCGGACCAGGGCCTGCACCCCGGACATCAAGGCGCGGCCCTCGGTGGCCGTGTACTTGTCGTCCAGAGACAGGGCTCGGCTGCGAACACTCACAGGGTCCTCCACGGCGGCGGGGGTTCGGGGAGCGGGAACACCCCCAGCACACAACCCGACTTCACAGCACGCAAGACCTGCTCTCCCGATCACGCGCAAGACGCAAAGAAGTCATGGAAGTTGCCCCTGCTGCTTGATTTCATTGCGTCGGACGCCGGATACCGGCGGTCCGCAGAAGACGGTTCGCGGACCGCGTATCGCCATGAAGGATCACCACAGAGGAGCACGCCATGCCGGGTGACGAGTTGGACGAGACAGACCATCAACTGCTGCGTCTGCTCCAGGCGGACGGCCGTCGCACGTTCTCGGAGATGGCTCCCGAGGTCGGCCTCTCCGTGGCCGCGGTCAAGCGCCGTATCGACCGGATGCGCGAGTCCGGGGTGATCACCGGCTTCACCGTGCAGGTCGATCACGCCAAGCTCGGCTGGGGCATCGAGGCGTTCACGGAACTTCGCTTCGCCGGGACCACCAGCGTCAAGGACATCCTGGCCAGCGCTTCGCGCGCGCCCGAAGTGCAGGCGGTGTTCACCATCGCCGGCGACCTCGACGCCCTGGTCCATATGCGCGTACGGGACATCAACCATCTGCAGGAGGTGATCGACCGCCTGCGCGGATCCGGCAAGGTCATCGGGACCAGGACGCTGATGGTGCTTGGCTCATGGACACGGGACGACTGAGGCACCACCGCCCGCACGGGACCACCGAGGGGCCGCCGCCCGCACGGAACCGGCGCGGGCGGCTATCGCTTCTTCGTGTAGGTGAGGAAGGCACCGCCACTCTCCAGGATCTTGCTGTCGGTGAGGGTGAACACAGCCGGATCGAACGACGCCTTCGTGCCGAAGAGCGGGATGCCGGCGCCGATGGTGAGCGGGCCCAGCTTGAGGATGAGCTGGTCGATCTCCGCGTACAGCACGCCGGCCAGTTCACCGCCGCCGATGAGCCAGATGTCCTTGCCGTCTTCCTGCTTGAGCTGCCGCACCCTGCCGACCGGGTCCTCCCGAACCAGTTCGACGCGAGGATCGGGGCTCTCGGGCAGGGTGCGGGAGAACACGAGGTGGCGCAGGTGCGGGTAGGCGTCGGTGAGACCGGCGTCCAGGCCGACCTGGTAGGTGCGGCGCCCCTCGAGGACGGTGTCGAAGTGCGTGCCCGGGGCGGTGACACCGAGGGCTTGCCGCGCGGGGGCCGGCAGCGTCTCGGGGAACTCGGCGATCAGGTGCCCCAGGTAGTCCTCGGCGATCGGCCAGAACGCGTCCGGACCACTGGTGGGATCGGCCCCGTCGGGGCCGGCGATCTGTCCGTCGAGGGTGGAAGCGATGAAGTAGACGAGCTTGCGCACGGGCCCCTCCTCGGGACGGTGATCTTCGGGTGTGTGGTGTTCGGTGCGGTGCGTGATGGGGGCTGTCATGTGTCCTTTCGGTGGCCGGACTTCAGCGGCGGGTGCCCGGCTTGGGCATCGGGCGGGGGCGGGGGATGGAGC
>NZ_JAAKZW010000214.1 GCF_011044995.1 Streptomyces mesophilus
GGTGTTGGTGGTGGAGGTGGAGTAGGCGGGGGGCGGGCCGGCTACTCCTTCGGCTGGGACGGGACGCGGATGACGACCTTGCCCGAGCTCAGGTCGATCTCGCCCTTGCCGGGGTCACCGTCGTTGATGTCCACCTTGGTGAGGGCCAGGCGGTTGCGTTCCTCGTCCGTGTGCTTGCGGCCGGGGTTGAAGAGCTCCTCGATCAGGTTGAACATCCTGCACCTCCGCGGGTGGGCTCTCCCCGGCCAACGAAGAGCGACGCCCTGAAATTCCTCGCGGGCCCTCCGCCGTGCGGCGCTTCGTCACGTCCCGGTCTCCCGGGCGCCTCCGGGCTGGATCTTCCGGGTACCCCGGGGCCGGGGGTCAGAAAAGCCGCAGCCGGTGCGCCAGCGCCGCCGCCTCCCCGCGGCTCGACACGCCCAGCTTCGCCAAAATGTTGGAGACATGGACGCTGGCCGTCTTCGGGGAGATGAAGAGGGACTCGGCGATCTGGCGGTTGGTACGGCCCGCGGCGACCAGGGCGAGGACGTCCCGTTCACGGCTGGTCAGGCCGAGGGTTTCCAGCGGATTGTCCGGGCCCGGCGCGGGGTCCTGCCGGGTGCCGGTCAGCGTGAGGCGGGCTCGCTGGGCGAGCAGGGCTATGTCCTCGGCGAGAGGTTTCGCGCCCAGGGATTCCGCCGCCTTCCGGGCCGAGAGCAGCAGATCCGTGGCACGGGCGCGGGCCGCCTCGTCGGTGCCCGAGGAAAGCAGCGCCTCCGCGTGGCGGTACCGGACGCGGGCCAGGCCGTACGGGCGCTCGACCGACGCGAACGGTTCGGCCACCTCCGCCCAGTCCTCGGGCGTCGCCCGGTCCTCGGCGCGCAGCAGCTCGGCCCGTACCCACCGCTCGTACGCCTGCCACACCGGCACAGGCGTCGCCACGGTCTTCGCCGCGCGGCGGATGAGCTCGATCGCCTCGGCCCGGCCGGGCTCGGCGGCGGGCAGGCCCCGGGCATCCGCCTCGGCGGTCGCCGCGGTCAGCAGCAAGGGCCAGGCATAACGCTGGGTGCCCGGCGGGAGTCCCTGCTCCAGGGTCTGCGCCAGCTCGGCACGCAGATCGGTGAGGCGGCCCTCTCCGGCCGCGACGCCCAGGGAGAGGCGTACGAGGGGAAGGGTGTACTGGGGCTGGGGGTCGTGCTGACCGTAGAGGGCCCGGGCGTGTGCGAGATGGCCGGCCGCGGCCTCCCACTCGCCGCGGTACAGCGCGAGCCGGGCCAGCCGCTCGCCGGCCGAGGTGAGTGGCTGCCTCGCGCCGGAGGAGGTGGTGGCGACCTGGGCGACCGCGTCGAGGGCCTCGTCCCACTTGCCGTAACTGATCAGGGACTCGGCGAGGTTGGCCCACACCCAGCCCTCGGCGTCGACGAGGCCGTAGCGGCGGCAGAACGCGATGCCCTCGCGGCCGTACTCGATCGCCTCCGCCGAACGGCCGACACCTTCGAGCGTGGACGGAAGATTGGTGTGCACCCGGGCGAGGTCCTTGGTGAGCCGGCCGTCGACGACGCGCCGGTGGACGGCTCGCATCATGTCGAGCCCTTCCTCGACCTGGCCGGAGTCCACCAGGAGTCCGCCGAGGGTGAGTTGGGCGTTGCTCTCGATGTCGTCGGCGCCGACCATCCGCGCGTACTCCACGGCCCGTTCGGCCGCGACGAAGGTCTCGGGACCCGGGAAGTGCAGCGCGCCCCAGGTCGCACGGTGCGTGAGGATCTCGGCGTGCACGGCGGACGGTTCGAGACCGCGCAGGAGCTCCTCGGCGCGGGCGATCTCCGGCCAGCCGTCGCTGCGCCCCAGGGTGGACATCAGCCAGCCCTTCTGGTTCCAGAACCAGGCCTCACGGAGCGGATCAGGGTCCTCGTCGAGAAGCCGCAGCGCACGCTTGGTGATCTTCAGGGCGCGCTCGCGCTCCCCGCAGAAGCGGCCGGCGACCGCCGCCTCCGCCATCAGGTCCAGGTACTGCAGCGGCTTGGTCTCGGGGTCGCAGCCACAGGGCGGGTACGCCTCCGTGAAGTCGACGGGCCGCAGCGTCGAGCGGACCTCGTCGCCGACCAGTTCCCAGAGCTCCATCGCCCGCTCGAGCAGCCGCAGTTGCTCGGAGAACGCGAAGCGGCGGCGCGCCATGACGGCGGCGCTCAACGTGGCCGGAAGCGCCTTGGCCGGGTCCTTCGCGCAGTACCAGTAGCTGGCCAGGCGCGGGGCGTGCTCGTCGGCGCGGATCAGGGCCGGATCGGCCTCGAGGGCTTCCGCATAACGGCGGTTGAGGCGGGAGCGCTCGCCGGGCAGCAGATCGTCGCTGATCGCCTCGCGCACCAGGGAGTGCCGGAAGCGGTAGCCGTCGCCGTCGGGTGCGGCGAGCAGGATGTTGGCGCCGACGGCCGCGCGCAGGGCCTCGATCAGCGCGTCCTCGCCGAGGCCGGCGACGGCGGCAAGCAGGTCGTACTCGACCGTGGAGCCTCCCTCGGCGACCACCCGGACGACCCGCTGGGCGTGCTCGGGCAGCGCCTCCACGCGTACGAGGAGGACATCGCGCAGCGTCTCGGGCAGGGCGTGGTCGCAGTCGTCGTCGGAACAGGCGAGTTCCTCGACGAAGAAGGCATTGCCGTCGGTGCGGTCGAATATCCGCTCCACCAGGGGCTCTTCGGGCTGCGCGGCAAGGATGCCGGCGAGCTGGCGGCGCACCTCGCCGCGGGTGAACCGGGAGAGCTCGATCCGCCGCAGGGTGCGCAGCCGGTCGAGTTCGGCGAGGAGCGGGCGCAGCGGATGGCGGCGGTGGATGTCGTCGGAGCGGTACGAGGCGATGACGACAAGGCGGCCGCTGCGCAGCGTACGGAAGAGGTAGGTGAGCAGATGGCGCGTGGAGGCATCCGCCCAGTGCAGGTCTTCGAGGGCCAGCACGACCGGCCGCTCGGCGGCCACGCGCTCGAGGAGGCGGACGGTGAGTTCGAAGAGGCGGGCCATGCTCTCCTCCTCGCCCTGCTGTCCACGGACCGGGACGCCGCGTCCCGGATCGGACAACTCGGGCAGGAGTCGGGCCAGTTGTTCCTCCTGGCCCGCCGAGGCGGCGGCCATCTCGTCCGGCAGCTGACGCAGCAGCGAGCGCAAAGCGCCGGAGAACGGGGCGAACGGCAGTCCTTCGGCGCCGATCTCGACGCAGCCGCCCAGCGCCACGACGGCACCGTCCTTCGCGGCGGCGGCGCAGAACTCCTCGAGCAGCCGGGTCTTGCCCACCCCCGCCTCGCCGCCGAGCAGCAACGCCTGCGGCTCGCCCGCGGTGGCGCGGACGAGCGCTTCGTTCAAAACGGTCAATTCACCTGCGCGGCCGACGAACACCGGACTGACGGACCTGGTCTCCACAGCGCCGAGCATCGCACGCGGGTCCGACAGCGCGGCACCCTCCGCGGTCATGACCCCGGTCACCTGCGGTGATGCGGTCCTCCAGGCCCGGGACAACTCGTTTGTACGCTCCGACGCCGCGGCTCTGTCCGTGCGGACCGACGCCGCCGCCCAGTCCGTAGGGTCCGACGCCGCGGCCCCGTCTCCGGCCGCGTGCTGCGGGCCGGCGACGGGGCCGGTGTCTGCTGCCCTGTTCATCCGCGTGTCCTGCGCGTTCTCACGCGGCGCGTGCGAATCGGAACCTCCGCGGGCTGTGACTCACCCGCCCATCGGCGTCGTGGTCCGCATGCCGGCCGAAGCGGCGGGCCTTGCGGGCCTCGTTGGCCCGGTGCTCCTGAGCGGCCTCGCGGACGAGGTCGGCCTGGCGCAGCTGCTGCATCTCGTACTCGAACATCTTGTTCCCCTTGGGAGTCGGCGGCCGGTTTCGGTTTCCGGCCTCTCGCTCTCTGCGATGTCTTAACTTTCGCGTCCCAGAGGGGTCCACCACATCGGGAGAACGCCGCATCTACGGGGGCCGGATGCCTTAGGCCCCCGACTCAGCCGCCTTAGACAGCCCTAAGCCCCCTGGATCCAAGGGGATCCAGGGGGCTTAGACGGCTTAGAAGCTTGCCCGGCGGCTGCCTAGGAGGTGGACGGCAGGCCCATGAAGAGGTCCAGGTACTTGGCCACGGCGAGCAGCAGACCCACGACGCCGAGCGCCACGCCCGCCCACGCGACGGACTTGATCCACGGCGCCTGCACCACCCGGCCCGGCGCGCCGAACGCGGGCCGCGCGAGAACGAACGCGCCGACCAGCAGGGCGAGCAGCGCGAAGGCACCGCCCACCAGAGCGGTGGCGTGCCAGGAGTCCCCGTACACCGCCTCGACCTGCTGGGCGACGCTCGCGGTGCTCGAGGTCTCCAGCTGTCCGACCAGGGAGGCGCGCGCGGAGGCGACGGTGCCGACCCAGCTTCCGGTGAGCGCCACGATGCCGAGCCCCGCGGAGACGACGGCCGCGGCGCCCTGGCCCACGCCGGTGGCGGACTTCTCCTCCGGGGCGTCCTCGTCGAGGGTGTCCAGGTCGTCGGCGGTGTCCTCCGCCGGCTCGACGCCCTCGACCGCGCCCTTGTCGACGCCGTCGTCCGTGCCCTTCTCGACGCTCTCCACGACCGCCTCGTCCCGGTCCTGCGACGTCGCGTCGTCCGTCTGTCGCTTCTCGATCTCAGTGCTCATGAACCGCACGCTAGGTGCCGCGTCTGAGAGCTTCCTTAACGCTCCCCGCTCAGTTCCGGCTGAGCGGCACCCGCAGCTGCCACCCGCTGCCCCGGTACCACCACACCCCGGCACTCCGGCGGCTCGATGCTGATCCGCGGCAGTATCCGGTCGAGCCACTTCGGCAGCCACCAGTTCGCCCCGCCCAGCATGTGCATCAGCGCCGGGACGAGCAGCGTGCGCAGGACGAACGCGTCGAGCGCGACCGCCGCGGCCAGTGCGATGCCGAACATCGCGATCACCCGGTCACCGCTGAGGACGAACGCCAGGAAGACCGAAATCATGATCACCGCGGCCGAGTTGATCACCCGGCTGGTCTCCGCGAGGCCCACCCGCACCGCGCGCCGGTTGTCGCCGGTCTCCAGCCACTCCTCGTACATCCTGCTGACCAGGAAGACCTGGTAGTCCATGGAGAGCCCGAAGAGCACCGACACCATGATCACCGGCAGGAAGGGCTCGATCGGGCCCGCGCGCCCGAGCCCGAGCAGCTCGCTCCCCCAGCCCCACTGGAAGATCGCGACCACCACACCGAAGGCCGAGGCCACGGCGGCGACGTTCATGGCGGCCGCCTTGAGCGGTATCCCGATCGAACGGAACGCGAGCAGCAGCAGGACGCATCCGAGTCCGATCACCACCCCCACGAACAGCGGCAGTTTCGCGACGATGACCTCGGCGAAGTCGTCGTAACTCGCGGTGATCCCGCCCACGTACGCCTCGAGCGAGGTGCCCTGCTCGGCCTTCGGCAGGATCTCGGTGCGCAGTTCGTCGACGAGTTCGCTGGTGGCGGCGGACTGCGGAGGGGAGCTCGGCGTGACGGTGAGCAGCGCGATCTCGCCGCTTTCGTCGTACGTGACCGGGGAGACGGCCGCGACACCCTTCGTGTCGTCGAGCGTCCCGGCCAGACGGTCGAGCGCGAGCTTGTCCTCGGCTCCGTGCACATCGGCGACAAGCGTCAGCGGACCGTTGACGCCGGGCCCGAAGCCTTCGGCAAGGAGGTCGTAGGCCTGCCGGGTCGTCGACGACTGCGGGTTGTTGCCCTGGTCGGAGGTGCCGAGCCGGAGCGAGAGCGTGGGCAGGGCGAGGGCGGCCATGAGGACGAGGGCGATCGCGCCGAGCAGCTTGGGCCGCCGCTCGACGAAGGCCGACCAGCGGGCCGCGAACCCGGTGGGCAGTTCGGGCGCGGGCCCGTGCTCGGTGAGATGCGCGCGCTCGCGCCGGCTCAGGGCGCGCATGCCGATGTACGACAGGAGCGCGGGCAGCAGTGTCACGGAGGCCGCGACCGTGAGGACCACGGTCAGGGAGGCCGCGATCGCGACGCCGTTGAGAAAGTCGAGGCGCAGGATCAGCATGCCGAGCAGGGCTATGCACACCGTCGCGCCGGCGAACACCACCGCGCGCCCCGTGGTGGCGACGGCGGTACGCGCGGCCTCGTCCACGGAAAGGCCGCGTTTCAGGCCGCGGCGGTGGCGGGTCACGATGAACAGCGCGTAGTCGATACCGACGCCGAGGCCGACGAGCAGCCCCAGCATGGGCGCGAAGTCGGCGACGGTCATCACATGGCCGAGCAGCGCGATACCCGCGTACGCGGTGCCGACGCTGACCAGCGCGGTCGCGATCGGCAGCAGGGATGCGGCGAGCGAGCCGAAGGCGAGGAAGAGCACCACGGCCGCCACGAGCACGCCGACGATCTCGGCGGTATGCCCGCCCTTCGCCTCGGTGAGGCCGATCGCACTGCCGCCGAGTTCGACCTGCAACCCGTCGGACGCGGCGGCCTCGGCGGTACGGACGAGGGCTTCGGCATCGGCCTTCTCGACGTCGGCCGCGGCCTGGTCGAAGGTGACGACGGCGTACGCGGTGTGCGCGTCCTTGCTGATCTGCCCGGCGCCGGCGGCGTGGTACGGGCTCACGACCGAGGAGATGCCCGGGAGTTCGGCGACCTTGTCCAGGGTCTTGGTCATCGTCTGCTGGACGTCGGCCGCGTCCACCGTGCCGTCGTCCGTGTGCCAGACGATGGTGTCGGTGTCGCCGCCGAGGTGCGGGAAGCCCTCTTCGAGGAGGGCGGCGGCGCGGCCGGACTCGGTGCCGGGCACGTCGTAGTCGTTGGAGTAGGCCGTGCCCGCCACGGCGGCGGCCGCGCCCACGCCGACCAAGGTGGCGAGCCAGAGCAGTACGGCGGCGAGTCGGTGCGTGACACACCACCGTGCGAGTGCTGCCACGGAGCTGCTCCCTGGTGCTTTTGAGGATCTGCGTACGGGAACAGCCCATGCGGAACTCGTGCCCTACAGGGACCCAACGGGCCCTTTACTCGCTCACTCTTGCACCCGAAAAAGATCCATTGTCCGTTTCGTGTCCATCGTCACAGGGGTGCCCGGGCCTTCCCGCCCTTTGGTCCCGGGCACCATCAGGACGCGTCCCGGGCGCCATCGGGACGCGGTCGCGGGCGCCATCGGGACGCGGTCGCGGGCACGCTCAGGACGCGGTCCCGGGCAGCACGTCCTGAGGGCGCCCGGGACCGGATCGGTACGGGCACGGGCTCAGCCCGAGACGCTCACGCGGCCGTTCTCGATGTGGCCCATCAGCCGGCGCCGGAAGCCCTCGTCACCCGCGGCCGTGATCTCCAGGTCGTACCAGCCGTGCGCGCCATGGGCCCGGTGCTCGACGGTGCGGGCGCGCCCCGGACGGACGGTGATCTCGCGCGGGCGCTCCCCGCCGTACGCGAGCGAGCGCACGGTGAAGGTCAGCGGAGCCTTGCCGTCGTTGCGCAGCGCGATGCGCAGGCTCCGCCCCTGCCCGTCGACCGACGAGGTCACCCCGGCCGCGCCCCGCGCACGCCCGGCGAACTCCCGGCGGAAGCCGTTCGGCCCGGTGACCGTGAACGCATACGCGTCCCCGGCCAGCGGCACCTCCCACAGCGCCCGGTCCTCGACATCGGTGTGCTGGGGCGCGGCGAACTCACCCGCGTACGGATAAAGAGCGAGCGGCACGCTGGAGCGCCCGCCGTTCTCGACCCGGAGCCGGAAGACGTCTCCGCGTACGGCCCCGTACGCATCCGGCTGGTACGGCAGGGCGCGGGCCGGGCGGCGGCCGGGCTCCTGCTCGGGCATCTTCTGGTCGAGCGGCGGCTGCGGGCGCCAGCGCCCGGTGAACGGCGGGATGGCGCCGGGCTGCTCGACCTCGGGCTGACGGCGGCCGCGCTTGAAGTCGAAGGCGCCGGTGAGGTCGCCGGTGACGCGGCGGCGCCAGGTGCCGATGTTGGGCTCCTCGATACCGGTCCACTTCTCCAGGAAGCGGATCACGGACGTGTGGTCGAAGACCTCCGAGGAGACATAGCCGCCCACCGACCACGGCGAGACCACCAGCATCGGCACCCGGATCCCGAGCCCGGTCGGCAGTCCCTGCCAGCGCTCCTCGGGGTCGTCGGCGGGCGGGACGGGCGGCGGTACATGGTCGAAGAAGCCGTCGTTCTCGTCGTAGTTGATCAGGACGACGGTGTGCCGCCAGACCTCGGGATGCGAGGCCAGCGCGTCGAGGACCTTGTACACGAGGGTCGCGCTGTGGATCGGCGAGGAGGTGCCGGGGTGCTCGGAGTCGATGGCGGACGGCACGAGGTAGGAGACCTCGGGCAGGTCACCGGCGGCGACGTCCTTGGCGAACTCGGCCGCCAGCTGCCCGGTGGGCACCCGCCGCAGCGCGCGCTCGAACAGCGAACGCTCGTCATCCGTAAGGGTCTTGACCCCCTCTTCCAGGGCGCCGAGCAGCCGGGCGCGCTCGGCCTCGTCGGCCGTGTCCCGCACCTTGGCGTAGAACGCCTCCATGTACGTGAACCCGGTCCCCGCAAGGACCTTGCGGGCGATCGCCTTGAAGGTCGTGAAGAACTCGATCTGGTTGTCGGTGAAGTTCTCCCACTCGGTGTACGTCTTCCAGGTGCGGCCGGCCTGCTCCAGGCGCTCCGGGTACGTCGTCCAGCCATAGCCGGGATGCGTGCCCTCGGCGTACGCGCCGTTTCCGACCGCCCGGTCGCCGTTCGCCTCGTACCCCGTCTTGCCGCTCCACAGGTGGTTGCGGTTGGGGCTGGTCGAGGTGTGGATCGACGAGTGGTACGCGTCGCAGATCGTGAAGGTGTCCGCGAGCTCGTAGTGCAGCGGGAGGTCCTCACGCGTGTAATACGCCATCGTCGCGGCGGACTTGGCGCTGATCCAGTTGTCCATCCAGCCGCCGTGCCAGGCCTTGCCGCCGCCCGCCCAGTCGTGGTTCAGATCGCCGATGTACTGCAGATCCTTCTGCTGCGCCGCGGCCGCGTCCCGTACGGGGAAGGGCAGCACGGTGCGCAGCAGGTCCGGCTGCTCGAACACGTTCTTGCCGGTGGGCAGTTGGATCGCGTTGCGGTCCCCGAAGCCGCGTACGCCGCGCAGCGAGCCGAAGTAGTGGTCGAAGGACCGGTTCTCCTGCATCAGGATCACCACGTGCTTGACGGCCTTGAGCCCACCGGGCGGGGGCTCGTGCGCCAGGGCCTGCGTGAGCGAGGGCGGCAGCAGCGAACCCGCCGCGGCCGCACCCAGCGCACCGCCGCCGAGGGCGAGCAGGCGTCTGCGGGACATCTCCGAGGGCGTCGACGTGGACAAGGCGGCTGACCTCCTGGTCGGGGCGGGGGCTCATCACCGGGGCCACGGTGGCTCCGACCGGGGACGTTAGGGCGGTTCGGTGGCGAGGAGAAGTCACCGGTGCGACTTGACAATGAACGCCCGAGTCGGAGCCGCGGTCCGTGGCATCGGGGGCGGGGTCAGCCGGCGGGGCGGCCGCGTTGTCAGAGGCGGATGTCAGTCTCGTACGCATGGAACTCACGGGACCCGCCGCCGCCTTCGCCGCCCTCGTCGGACCACCGCCCGCCCCCGCGCCCGCGGTGGACTGGGCGGCGGTCGAGGCCTGGCTGGAGGTTCCGCTGCCCGCCGACTACAAGGCGCTGGTGTCGGCGTACGGGCCGGTGGAGATCGGCGGTCCGCAGGGTGTGCGGGTGCGGCTGCACACGCCGTGCGTGAGCGTGGACGGGCGCTATGAGTACGGGAGTTGGCTGGTCGAGACGCATCGGCACTCGGCGATACGGCCGAGCATGTTCACGCGTGAGCAGCGCGTGTTTCTGCCGACGGAGGGTGGGCTGCTCGTCTTCGGCGAGACCTCGTCGGGGGACCATCTGTTCTGGGACACGTCGGTGTCCAAGGATCCGGACGAGTGGCCGGTGGTCCTGCTGACGACGAACATCGCCGTGATGGTGGACGAGCCGTGGGTCGATTACGAAGTGCCGCTTCTGGAACTGCTGTCGGCGGCGATACGGGGCGGGGTGCCGAACCCCGGGGAGCCGGGCCGAAAGCTCGGGCCGCTGACGCCCGAGGTACGGGTCTTCGCGCCACTGGCCGGGGCCGGCCCGTGGACCCGCCCGGCGCCGGGCGGGTACCCCGACGCACGGCAGCACGCCGCGCTCACCGAAGGCGAAGGTCTCCCGGCAGTGCTCGATCTGATTCCGCCACCGCTCACGCCGTATCGGGGGCAGGGCAGTTGGGACGAGGTCTTCGAGCGGATCGGGACGCGCCTGCCCACCGACTTCATGGAGTTGGCGGAGCGGTACGGCGGCGGTACGTGGAGCTGGTGGCTCACGCAGTGCCCGCCGTTCGACCAGGGCAGGTACGGGCTGGCCGCGGACATTCTGGAGATGCTCGACGGCTACCGGACCCTGCACGAAGCGCACCCGCAGTACCACCCGATGCCGCCCTGGCCGGCGCCCGGCGGTTTCCTGCCGTGTGCCTCGACGATCGACGGCGATGTGGTCGGCTGGTGCACCGAGGGCGAGCCGGACGACTGGCGCGTGATGATCCACCCGCGTCATGCGGAGCAGGGCGAGCCCCTGGCCGGCACCTTCACTGCCACGCTTCTCCACTGGCTGCGCGGCAACCCTCCGGGCAACGAGGGGTTCCGTGCGCTGCCCGCCGGTATGGACCCGCTGGATGTGATGTTCTTCGAGCCCTACACGGAGCCGTCGGCCGACCCCGCGTAACGCCGAAAGGGGCGGCACCCCGGACCGAAGCCCGGCGTACCGCCCCTGAAGCTCAGCGGCGTCAGCCCTCGACGCCCAGCTTCTCCAGGATCAGTTCCTTGACGCGAGCCGCGTCGGCCTGACCGCGGGTCGCCTTCATGACGGCGCCCACGAGCGCACCGGCGGCCGCGACCTTGCCGGACTGGATCTTGGCGACGATCCCGGCGTTGGCGGCGATGGCCTCGTCCACGGCGGTGGACAGCGCACCCTCGTCGGAGACGACCTTGAGGCCGCGCTTCTCGACGACCTCGTCCGGCGTGCCCTCGCCCTTCAGGACGCCCTCGATGACCTGGCGGGCCAGCTTGTCGTTGAGGTCGCCGGCGGCGACGAGCTCGCAGACCCGGGCGACCTGCGCCGGGGTGATGTCGAGCTCCTCGAGGGACCTGCCCGTCTCGTTGGCGTTACGGGCCAGCTCGCCCATCCACCACTTGCGGGCCTGGTCGGACGGGGCACCCGCCTCGATCGTGGCTACGATCGAGTCGACCGCGCCCGCGTTGAGGATCGACTGCATGTCGTGCTCGCTGACGCCCCACTCCTCGCGGAGCCGGTTGCGGCGCACGCGCGGCATCTCGGGGAGACCGGCACGCAGTTCCTCGACCCACTCACGTGCCGGGGCCACGGGCACCAGGTCGGGCTCCGGGAAGTACCGGTAGTCCTCGGCGTTGTCCTTGATACGGCCGGACGTCGTGGAGCCGTCTTCCTCATGGAAGTGGCGGGTCTCCTGGACGATCGTGCCGCCGTCCTTCAGGACGGCCGCGTGCCGCTGGATCTCGAAGCGGGCCGCGCGCTCCACGGAACGGAGCGAGTTGACGTTCTTCGTCTCCGAGCGCGTGCCGAACTCCTCGCGCCCGTGCGGCCGCAGCGACAGGTTCACGTCGCAGCGCATCTGGCCCTTGTCCATCCGGGCCTCGGAGACACCGAGCGCCTTGATGACCTCGCGCAGCTCGGCCACGTACGCCTTCGCGACCTCGGGGGCGCGCTCGCCGGCGCCCTCGATCGGCTTGGTGACGATCTCGATGAGCGGGATGCCGGCCCGGTTGTAGTCCAGAAGCGAGTGCGAGGCGCCGTGGATACGGCCCGTCGCGCCACCGACGTGCGTGGACTTGCCGGTGTCCTCCTCCATGTGGGCGCGCTCGATCTCCACACGGAAGACCTCGCCGTCCTCCAGCTGCACGTCGAGGTAGCCGTTGAAGGCGATGGGCTCGTCGTACTGGGAGGTCTGGAAGTTCTTCGGCATGTCCGGATAGAAGTAGTTCTTCCGGGCGAAGCGGCACCATTCGGCGATCTCGCAGTGCAGCGCGAGACCGATCTTGATGGCCGACTCGACGCCGATCTCGTTCACGACCGGCAGTGCGCCGGGCAGACCGAGACAGGTCGGGCAGGTCTGGCTGTTGGCGTCCTGCTTCAGCTCCGTGGAGCAGCCGCAGAACATCTTGGTCTTGGTGCCGAGTTCGACATGGACCTCAAGGCCCATGACCGGGTCGTACGACGCCAATGCGTCCTCGTACGACAGAAGTTCGGTGGTCACGGTGAAACTTTCCCTCTCAGCCCAGCAGGACGTCGTCGTCGCCGAGCTTCTTCAGCTCACGGAAGAGCAGAGCCAGACCCGTGACGATGGCGGCGGCGGAGACGGCGGCGTCCACGAGCCGGAGCGTGTCGTTCTCCTTGCGCGCCATCCGGGCCTGCTTGACGACGCCGATCGCGCCGGCGGCGGTCGTGGCGATCGACAGGTACGCGCCGGGCTTGGACTTCCTGAAACCCTTGGCCTTGGCAGTCATGGGACTCACAGCGACGGTGCCTCCTCGAGCAGCGGGTGGCCCCACTTTTCCACGAACGCGGCCTCGACGGCAGCGCCGACCTTGTAAAGGCGCTCGTCCTTCATGGCGGGGGCGATGATCTGCAGGCCGACCGGCAGGCCGTCCTCGGGCGCCAGGCCGCAGGGCAGCGACATAGCGGAGTTGCCGGCCAGGTTGGTCGGGATGGTGCACAGGTCCGCGAGGTACATCGCCATCGGGTCGTCGGCGCGCTCGCCGATCGGGAAGGCCGTCGTCGGGGTCGTCGGGGAGACGATGACGTCGACCTGCTCGAAGGCTGCCTCGAACTCGCGGGTGATGAGGGTGCGGACCTTCTGGGCACTGCCGTAGTACGCGTCGTAGTAGCCGGAGCTCAGCGCGTACGTGCCCAGGATGATGCGGCGCTTGACCTCGTCCCCGAAGCCGGCCTCGCGGGTGAGCGCGGTGACGTCCTCGGCGGACTTGGTGCCGTCGTCGCCGACGCGCAGGCCGTAGCGCATCGCGTCGAACCGGGCGAGGTTCGAGGAGCACTCGGAGGGCGCGATCAGGTAGTACGCGGACAGCGCCAGGTCGAAGGTCGGGCAGTCCAGCTCGACGATCTCGGCGCCGAGCTCCTTGAGCAGCTCGACCGACTCGTCGAAGCGCTGCACGACACCGGCCTGGTAGCCCTCGCCGCGGAACTGCTTGACGACACCGACGCGCATGCCCTGGACGGAGCCATTGCGCGCGGCCTCGACGACCGGCGGGACCGGGGCGTCGATGGAGGTGGAGTCGAGCGGGTCGTGCCCGGCGATCACCTCGTGCAGGAGCGCGGCGTCCAGGACCGTACGGGCGCAGGGGCCGCCCTGGTCGAGGCTGGAGCTGAAGGCCACCATGCCGTACCGCGAGACGCCGCCGTACGTCGGCTTCACGCCGACGGTGCCGGTGACGGCGGCGGGCTGGCGGATCGAGCCGCCGGTGTCCGTGCCGATGGCGAGCGGGGCCTGGTACGCGGCGAGCGCGGCGGAGGAGCCGCCACCGGAGCCGCCCGGGATACGGGTGAGGTCCCAGGGGTTGCCGGTCGGACCGTACGCGCTGTTCTCGGTCGAGGACCCCATGGCGAACTCGTCCATGTTGGTCTTGCCGAGGATGACCACGTCGGCGGCCTTGAGGCGCTTGGTGAGCGTGGCGTCGTACGGCGGGATCCAGCCCTCGAGGATCTTGGAGCCGACCGTGGTCGGGATGCCCTCGGTGGTGAAGATGTCCTTGAGCGCGAGCGGCACACCGGCGAGGGGGCCGAGCTTCTCGCCCGCCGCCCGCTTGGCGTCCACGGCCGCGGCCTGCTTCAGGGCGCCCTCGCGGTCGACGTACAGGAAGGCGTGCACCTTCTCGTCGACGGCCTCGATCCGGGCCAGGTGGGCCTCGGTGACCTCTACTGCGGTGAGCTCGCCGTCCTTGATCTTCTGTGCGATCTCGGCGGCGGTGAGCTTGATGATGTCCGTCATGGTGGTGTTAGTCCTCCCCCAGGATCTGCGGCACCTTGAAACGCTGCTGCTCCTGGGCCGGGGCGCCGGAGAGCGCCTGCTCGGGGGTGAGCGACGGACGGACCTCGTCCGCACGCATGACGTTCGTCAGCGGCAGCGGGTGGGAGGTCGGCGGTACGTCTTGGTCGGCGACCTCGCTGACGCGGGCGACCGCGCCGATGATGTCGTCGAGCTGGCCGGCGAAGTGCTCGAGCTCTTCGGCCTTCAGCTCCAGACGCGCCAGCCGTGCGAGGTGGGCGACCTCCTCGCGCGTGATGCCAGGCATGCGGATCCTCACGGGGTGCGTTTGCTTTGTCCGGCCCAATCCTATGGGTCCGCACCCGGTACCCGGTAAACGGTTTGGTTCACCTCTCAGCCCCTGCGGCGCTTGAGCAGATCCGAACGAAGTTCGGATGCGGGGGTCCGGGGGCGAAG
>NZ_JAAKZW010000215.1 GCF_011044995.1 Streptomyces mesophilus
CCCTGTTGCTCCCCTCGGGCGGCCCCCGCCCCCCGTACAGCGCCGCTCTGTCTTGCCGGGAGGCCCCAACCTCCCGCGAACAATCCGCCTGCCTTCAGAGGTGCTGGAAACAACACGCGTAGACCGAGGTGGATTGGGGTGCTCCCCGCACCCAGAGCCTCACCACCATGGCGCCAGACCTATAGATCACGATTTGTCGCCTCGTGTCCCGGCATGTGAAGCGTCAATCTAGACCATTGGAGCTCCCCTGAAGAGGGGATGTGTGTAATTTGTGCTGAACATTTGAAGCTCGTTACATCGATCGCCACCCGCGTGTACATGCCGGGACCATGTAGAGACGCCTTACGACCAGGGTCAAGCTGTCTTTGCGAAGACAAGCACCTCGGTGGAGGCGACGCCCATGGGGGCGAGGAAGCCGGCCTCCAGAGTGCAGCCGAGGGTCGCGAAGAGGTCCACGCAGGTCCGGCGCGGCATGGCGGCCGGATAGGAGTCGTGTCCGGCGCCGCCCTGCGTCGCCCAGGCGCGCATCGTGTCCGGGTCCAGACAGGTTTCGGTCATCACATCGAAAACGATTCGGCCACCCGGTCGCGTGACCCGGGCCATCTCGAAGAAATAGCGTGAAGTCCCGAGAAACGTCAGGGTGTTGAAGACCTTGTGGGCGAGCACCAGGTCGATGCTGCCGTCGGGCGTCGCGGCGAGCGCGAACCCCTCGGTCGGCCGGGCCACCACGCCGAAGGTCTCGACCAGATACTCGGCCCAGGGAGCCGCCGTCTCGTAGATCTCATAGCGACCCGGCGCGCACTCCTTGAGCGTCTTCTCCAGATAGCGCCCGGACCCCGGGCCGATCTCGAGGACCGCGTCCGGGCCGGCCTCGAAGACCCCGAGCGCCCGCAGTTCACCGATGGTGGACTCGGTGGCGCCGGGCGTCCCGTTCATCACCTCGTCGATGTAGTCACCGACGGACAGACCGGCCGCCCGCGCGGCCCGCATGGTCGCCTCGAAAGGGATGAAGTCGTCGACCCCGCCCCGGTTGTCGGTACTGCGCACGATGTCGAATCCGGCACGGCGTAAGAGCCGCCTGACCCCCGACTTCACCACTGACAATCCCCTCCCCGCCGCCCGTGGCGGGCGGCCCCCCAGGTCGTTTCCGCTCAGCGCCCGAAGCATAGAACCGCCGACCCGGTCGGCGGGCGGTCCTGGATACGCGTGGTGCCACAGTGACGAATGAGGTGCATCAGGCGCATGTCCGAGGCACTTGCCCTACGGCACGGCGTGCCGCCGCCGACGGGGGCGCGCGACGGACGCGCGGGAGCGCAGGTTCACGCCCGGGCAACCATGCCGGCCGCTTCACCCCTGGCCGGAACCGGAATATCGGCCTACTGTTCGCCGAAAATCGGTCCCGAATCGAACGCTAGTGACCAGTCCGCTGTCGTGGTTTGGCAAATTCATTTGGAATGTGCCACTGGCCCCTTCGGACACCTCTTCGGGCCTAGCCTCCTCGTCACGCAGGCACACTGCAGCACCGGTCGCCGGTGCGGGGAGGGGGGCGAGGGTGCCAGGGATCGACATGACACTCCTTGAGGCCATCAGCGTGCCCGGTGCGCGTGGGGCCACCATCGTGGACTGGACCTGTGGCTTCGCTCTGGACTCGGCGGGTGAGGCCTGGCCGGCAGGCATCGATGCGACCGCGGGTGACACCGCGGAACTGGCGCGGATCGTCCGGGAGTCGGCCGTGTTCGGCGCCGGTCACGACGGCGGTGACGCTCCGCAGGTCGAGGACGTCATCGTCACCACCGGCTCGGCGTACCACCTGATCCGCTTCGTCGCGGACGCATTGGAAGGAGGCCTCTTCGTCCACCTCTGGCTCGACCGTGAGGCGGGCAACCTCGCGCTGGCACGACGCCGCCTCCAGGCCCTGGCCGAGGAGTTGGCGCAGCCGTACACGGCGACGGAGGCGCCATGACCCCGGTCGCCGACACATCCGAGCTGCCCTCCCGCACCTCGATGCTCCGGCGTCTGGCGGAGGAACGGGCCGGCGGTGTGCTCGAGCGCTCGACCGGTCTGCTGTATCTGGTCGACGGCCGGGTGGTGCACGCGGAGAGCGAGGCGGCCACGGCACTCGGTCAACTCGTCGTCGGCAGCGGACGGTTGGCGAAGGCCGATTGGGACGAAGCTCTCGAACGCTGCGGCGGGGACAGCCGTCGGGCGGCCGACCATCTGGTCAAGGACGGTCAGCTCGCCGACGGCGCACTCGAACTGTGCCGGCTCACCGCCTTGTTCGACGCGGCGTACTTCGCGCTGGCACCGGGCGGCGGTGCGGCCCGGTTCCGGCACGGAGTGACGTCCGAGGGCGGGCTCGGCCTGTCCGTCCCCGCTGACCGGGTGCTTGCCGAGGTGTCCCGGCGCCGGGCGCTGCTGCACTCCCTGTGGCCCGGCCCCTCGATGGACCACCACCCGGTGGTCCGCGGCAGACCTCGGCCGGACCGTCCCCCTTCGGTCCGGCTGCGGGAGCTGCTCGACCTCGCCGACGGGGAGCGCACCCCGGCCGATCTGGCGCGAGCGCTCGGCCGCCCCGCCTTCCACGTGCTGCTCGAAGTGCGCCGCCTCGCGGTGGCGGGCCTGGTGGAGCCACCGCGTCCGCCGGCGCGCCGGCCCACCGCCCCCACGCGTACGGGCCGCTCGCCCGCCGCGCGCAGCCGGGCCCCCGACGGCTTCGCCGCGCCCGACATCGCTCTGCTGCAGCGCGTACGCGACGGCTTGGAGGCCTGCCTGTGAATCCGCGACTCCCCGTGTCCGGGGCGCCGCCATGAGACGCATCTCGCGACGCCGAGCCGAGAGGAACCAAGTGATGGCGGCACAGGCCGAGTTGAGGGGTGAGCTGGGGCGGCTGCGCGCCGCCGTGCCACAGCTCACCGGGTCTCTTGTCGTCGGCTCCGACGGAAAGGTGCTGGCCGAGGACTTCGGCGGCGGGGACGCCCCGCGCGCCGGGACTCGTGCCGCCGACGCCCTCACGGCGGCACGTCGCGTCGCCGAGGCAGCCGCGCTGGGCGGTGTGCGGGAGTTCCTGATCCGCGGTGCGGACGGCTGGCTGGCCGCGTGCACGGCGGGCGACTCGGCCCTCCTGATGCTCGCGACCGAGTCAAGCACCAATATCGGCCGGCTCCGCCTCGAGGCCGGCTGGTCCGGCGCGCGGATCGCCGCACTCCTCGACGGCGCGCCCGAACGACTGGAGAACACCTGCCCATGAACGCACCCAATCCCCGAACCCCGAACCGACGCAAAGGAAGTGCAGCTCCGATGATCAACACCGAGACGGCCCTCAAGGAAGCGATGACAGGGATCGAAGGCGCCCTGGGCGCAGCCCTGGTCGACTACAGCAGCGGCATGGCGCTCGGCACCCTCGGCGGCAACAAGGAACTCGACCTGTCCGTCGCGGCGGCCGGCAACACCGACGTGGTCCGCGCCAAGGTGCGCACCATGGAGATGCTCGGCCTCAAGGACGAGATCGAGGACATCCTGATCACGCTGGGCGGTCAGTACCACCTGATCCGGCTGCTCAAGTCCCGTAACAACAGCGGTCTGTTCCTCTATCTGGCCCTGGACAAGGACCGGGCCAACCTCGCGATGGCCCGCCATCAGCTCAAGCGCATCGAAGCCGAGCTGGACGTCTGAGCAAGGTGACCGGACGAGCAAGGGCGGTGCCGCACTCCAGGTGCGGCGCCGCCCCTCGGTGCTCCCGCGCACCGCGCTGTCTTCAGGCCTCGTCCGTCAGGATGGCGGCGATCCTGTCGAGGATCGGCGGGAACTCCTCGTGCAGCAGATCGACATCCAGGCCCTCGTCGCCGAGGACCACGAGGAGCGCGATCTCCCCCACCGGGTACACGGCGGCGCAGCCTTGACTGCCGTAGGTCACCATGCGGCGCAGCTCTCCGCGCTCGGTCGCCGCCACGGTGCGCTGCGCCAGGCCCAGGCCCGCGGCGGCGAGGGCGGCGAGCCCTTCCGAGTCGATCCTGCGGCCGGTGTCGGCCGCTATGAGCAGTCCGTCGACGGCTGCCACCGCCGTATCGGTGATTCCGGCCAGCTCCTCTCTTATCTGACGCATCTCGTCGGCCAGCTTCTTTTGATCCATGCAGTGAACCCCACTTGCATTGCGGCGGGTTGTTTCCGGTCTCTTTCCGGCACGCGCCAAATCCTCGATCACCGGGGCCAATTCCTCATCCTGGATCGTCGAGGCCAATTCTTCCGGCACGCCGGTAAATGCCCTGCCGGCCCGCCGCGGAATTCTCCTCGGCGAGCTTTCTCGTCCTGCCGCTCGCGCCCGGGACGCGGCGCGGCAGGTCCCCTGCGGCGGCGGGTCCCGGCGGCCGGGCACCGGCCCGGTCCCGGAGTCGGCGCAGCAGCGGCTCGGCCAGGTCCGCCGGCCCGGGCCCCGAGGTGATCCCGCCCGGGGGCACCGCGATGATCAGCCCCCGGCCCAGCAGCAGGGTGGCCTCGACGGTGGTCGTGTAGAGCCCGCGGCCGGTCCGGAACGCGATGTCCCGCGCCGTGCGCCGGCCGTCGGCCAGCGCGAGGATCTCCCGGCCGGCGCCGGGGCGGGACGCTTCACTGCCGGCGGCCATGGGGACGGCGAGCAACGGCTCCCGGCAGGGCGCGACGGCGCCGGGCAGGCGCTCGAGGGCGCCGGGCAGGCGCTCGAGGGCGGCCAGTCTGCGGGCGGTTTCGCGCACCAGAGCCGACGGGAAGTGCCCCGGTCCGGGCGGCGCGGACGCGGCGCGCACCCGCTCGGCCGCGCACCCGGTCACCTGGCCGACGGCCATGGCGAAGACGGCGTCGTAGAGCACCCTCATATGCAGCATCCGCAGCTCGGCCGCTCCGATGCCGCCTTGGGTCCCGCGACCGGAGCGCAACAGCCGGGTCTCCAGATCGGGGGCGCCGGGACTGCGGGCGCTCAGCACCAGGCCGCGCCGCAGACCGAGCACACCGCCGGGCCGGCCCGACACCCGTACGGTGCCGGTGAGCCGGTCCCGCTCGTACGTTCCCAGTGCGCGGGCCAGAGCGTCGAGTGCGCCCGGGCCGTATGCATCGTGGGCGGCAGTCATCGCTCCCCTTGCCAAGTGAACCGGCGGGCGGCATCGCATTCTCCGGAGGAATGCGGGCGCTCCGCACCGTCCGGAAGACAGGCGCCGTGCGGCGCGTTTTTCACCGACGGCACCGTCGGCGATACCGGAGGGAACTTTCTATCAGTGGATTGCCGTTGCCCAAAAGGCGTCGGCGCAAGGTGATGGAAAGAGAATTCGCCTGCCCGTCGACGTTCTCTTACGACCGAGTTCCGCGCCCCGGTGTCGGCGGACCCGTCACGGCCGCGGACGGAGCCGGAGCACGGAACTGGCGCAGGGCGAGTGCCCTGCGCCAGTTCCCTGCTTCCGCGCGGCAGGTCGGGCCGGCCCCGCGGGCACCGTCACGCCGCGACGGCGATGACCTCGACGTAGCGGGCCGGCACCTTCAGGGTGCCGTCGGTGGCCGTGTTGTACTCCTCGGCCAGCGCCACCATGTCCTCGTAGAGGGCCTTGCCGTTCTCGCCGAGCGCCTCGAACGCCTTCAGGGTGGGCCCGTACTTGTCCTTGAAGCGGTCGGCGAAGCCCCCGGCCGAGTCGAACCGGAACACCATGTCCCTTGGCGTCAGGGCCAGTTCGGTGACGCGGTCGCCGAAGAGCTCGCGCAGCCGGTTCTCGTCGCCCCACAGCGGCGGCGGCTGGATACCCGGCGGTGGCGGCACATGGCGGCCGATGGTCTTGAAGAGCCGCCCGATGAACCCGTCCGGCGTCCAGTTGGCAAGGACGATCTTTCCGCCGGGACGGCAGACCCGGGCGAGTTCCGCGGCGGCCGCCTCCTGGTGCGGTGCGAACATCACGCCGACCACCGAGAGCACCGCGTCGAAGGTGTCGTCCGGATACGGCAGCGCCTCGGCGTCCGCTTCCTCGACGGTGAGCGGAAGCCCTTCGGCCCGTGCGCGGTCGGCGGCGCGTTCGAGCAGCTCGGGTACGTAGTCGGTGGCCGTCACGGTGCAGCCGCAACGGGCCGCCGCCAGGGCGGCGTTGCCGGTGCCGGAGGCCACGTCGAGGACCCGGTTGCCGTGGGACAGGTCGGCCGACTGGACGAGCCGTTCGGCCATGGGGTGGATCAGCGCGGCGATGGCGCCGTAGTCGCCGCTGGCCCACGTCTTCTGCTGTTTTGCCTTGATCCCCTCCAGGGGGAGTTTGGTGGTCATGGGCGCTGAGACTAGGACCGGTCGGACTTCCCGTACATCAGCGGAAATGCGTAGGCGACGAGAGCCCCGCGCAGCCGCAACGACGGCCGCGCGGGGCTCACTTGCGTCAGCCGCCCGTGGACTCGAAGGTGCGCAGCAGATCGGCCGCCACGCTCACGGCGATGGTCGCCGGGTCCTTGCCGCCGATGTCGGCGAGGCCGATCGGGGTCTTGATCCGGTCGATGGCGGCGTCGTCGTGACCGCCTTCGGTGGACAGGCGCTTGCGGAACCGGGCCCACTTGGCCGCAGAGCCGATGAGGCCGACGGAGCCGAGATGCCCGGTCCGCAGGGCGGCGTCGCACAGCGCGGCGTCCTCGGCATGATCATGGGTCATGATCAGCACATGGGTGCCGTGCGGCAGCTCCGCGAGCACTTCCTCGGGCAGCAGCGGGGTGTGATGCACCTGCACCTGTGCCACCGAGTCCGCCAGGACGCCGAGCCGTTCCTCGCCGAGCAGGTCGGCGCGGCTGTCGATCAGGTGCAGGTCGATGTCCTGGCGGGCCAGGATGCGCGCCAGTTCCAGGCCGACATGGCCGACGCCGAACACCGCCACCGCCCGTACCACCGGCAGCGGTTCGAGCAGCACCTGGACGGTGCCGCCGCAGCACTGCACTCCGTGCCGGTTGGTGACCTTGTCGTTGAGCGCGAAGTCCATCAGCTCGGGTTCCGCCGCGCCCGCGGCGATCAACTCCCTTGCCCGGTCGATCGATACGGCCTCGACGTTGCCGCCGCCGATCGAGCCCCAGGCGCCGCGCTCCCCCACCACGAGCTTCGCGCCGGCCTCGCGCGGGGCGTGGCCGCGCACGGTCGCCACGGTCACGAGGACGCCGGGCTCCCGGCGTGCGCGCAACCGTGTGACCGCGGCGATCCACGTCATATCAGGCACCGGTCAGCACTTCGTCGTCGAGCGGGGACCCGCTGAGCCGGGCGGACTCGATCGCCCAGTACACGGCCTCCGGCGTCGCGGGCGAGGCCAGTTCCACCTCGGCCCCGGCGGGGCCGAACGCGGCGGCGGCCTGCCGCAGCGCCTCACGGACCGAGAACGCCAGCATCAGCGGAGGTTCGCCGACCGCCTTGGACCCGTAGACCGCACCCTCTTCGGTGGCGTTCTCCAGGAGGGTCACGTGGAACTCCTCGGGCATCTCGGAGAAGCTCGGCAGCTTGTATGTGCTCGCCGCCTGGGTCAGCAGCCGGCCGCGACCGGGGCCGTCCGTGGCGTCCCAGCGCATGTCCTCCAGGGTCAGCCAGCCGGCGCCCTGCACGAACCCGCCCTCGACCTGACCGATGTCGATCATCGGCGAGAGGCTGTCGCCGACGTCATGCACGATGTCCACGCGCCGGATCCGGTACGCACCGGTGAAGCCGTCCACCTCGACCTCGGCCGCCGCGGCGCCGTAGGAGAAGTACTTGAACGGCGAGCCCTGGAACGCCTTCGCGTCCCAGTGCAGCCCCTCGGTCCGGTAGAACCCGGCCGCCGACAGCTGCACCCGCTGGAAGTACGCGGTGCGCACCAGGTCGTCCCAGGCCAGCTCCTTGTCGCTGCCCAGGGTGCGGGCGACGCCTTCGACGATCCGTACGTCCGAGGCGTTCGTCCCCAGCTGGGATGCAGCCACCTGGAGGAGCCGCTCCCGCAGCTGCTCGCAGGCGTTCTTCACCGCCGCGCCGTTCAGGTCGGCGCCCGAACTGGCCGCGGTGGCCGAGGTGTTGGGCACCTTGTCGGTACGTGTCGGGGCGAGGCGGACCTTGTGCAGCGGGATGCCGAGCGTGGTCGCGGCCACCTGCAGCATCTTGGTGTGCAGGCCCTGGCCCATCTCGGTGCCGCCGTGGTTGATCAGGACGGAGCCGTCCTTGTAGATCAGGACCAGCGCGCCGCCCTGGTTGAAGGCGGTGAGGTTGAAGGAGATGCCGAACTTGACGCCGGTGATCGCCAGGCCCCGCTTGGTGTGCGGGTGCGCGGAGTTGAACGCGGCGATCTCCCGTCGGCGCTCCTCGAAACCGGCGTTTTCCTTGACCTTGTCCCAGACCGCGATGATCCGTTCGGGGTGCGTGACGAGCTGTCCGTACGGGGTGGTCTGGCCCTGGCCCGGCCGGTAGAAGTTCCGCTCGCGCAGCTGAGTGGGGTCGAGGCCGAGCAGCGGGGCGCAGCGGCCCATGATGTCCTCGATCACGAGCATGCCCTGGGGGCCGCCGAAGCCGCGGAACGCGGTGTTGGAGACCTTGTTGGTCTTGGCGATCCGGCCGGCGACGCGGGCGTGGGGGATCCAGTACGTGTTGTCGATGTGGCAGAGCGCGCGGGCCGTGACCGGTTCGGACAGGTCGAGGCTCCAGCCGCCGTCGGAGGTCAGGGTGGCGTCCAAGGCCTGGATGCGCCCCTCCGTATCGAAGCCGATCTTCCACTGGGCGTGGAAGCCGTGCCGCTTGCCGGACATGGTGAGGTCCTGGGTGCGGTTCAGGCGCAGCCGGACCGGACGCCCGGTGAGCTTCGCGCCGAGCGCGGCGATGGCCGCGAAGCCGTGCGGCTGCATCTCCTTGCCGCCGAAGCCGCCGCCCATCCGCAGGCACTGCACGGTCACCTCGTGGGAGTGCAGACCGAGCACGTGCGCCACGATCTCCTGGGTCTCCGAGGGGTGTTGGGTGCTGCTCTGCACGAAGATCTGCCCGGACTCGTCCACCTGGGCAAGTGCTGCGTGGGTCTCCAGATAGAAGTGCTCCTGGTCGGAGAACTGGAACTCGCCGGTGAACACGTGCGCGGAGTCCGCGAAGCCCGCGTCGACGTCGCCGGTCACCATCACGGGCCGCGCGCCGTGGAAGCTCTCGGTGGCGATGGCCTCCTCCAGCGTGATCACGGAGGGCAGTTCGTCGAGCTCCACCTCGACGGCCGCCGCGCCGAGCCGCGCCGCCTCCAGGGTCTCGCCGAGCACCCAGGCGACGGCGTGGCCGTGGAACATGACCTCGTCGGGGAAGAGCGGTTCGTCGTGCTTCATACCGGCGTCGTTGACGCCGGGGACGTCAGCGCCGGTCAACACCCGAACGACGCCCGGCACTTCGAGGGCGCGCGAGGTGCGCAGGGCGGTGATCCGGCCGTGGGTCTTCATGACCTGTACGGGATACGCGTGCAGCACGTCCTTGGTGCGGTGTACCAGGTCGTCGGTGTAGAGCGCGGTGCCGGTGACGTGCTGGTAGGCGCTCTCGTGCGGCATCGAGACCCCGACGACGGAGTTCTCGGGACGTTCGGACAGCTGGCTCATGAGGAAACCGCCTCGGTGGTCTGTGCGTCCCCGGTGTGCTGTGCGTACAGCTTCTTCAGGCTCTGGCCGAGCATCGCGCTGCGGTACAGGGAGCTTGCCCGGTGGTCGTCCATCGGTGTGCCCTCGCCCCGCAATACGCGGGCGGCGGCCTCCACGGTCTCGGGAGACCACGGCCTGCCTTCCAGGACCGCCTCGGTGGCGAGCGCCCGGATCGGAGTGGCGGCCACTCCCCCGAGGCCGATACGCGCCGTGCGGACGACGCCGTCCTCGATGTCGAGGGCGAAGGCGGCCGCGACGCTGGAGATATCGTCGAAACGCCGCTTGGCGATCTTGTGGAAGCCCGTGACGGGCGCCTGCGGCAGCGGAATGCGGACCGCACGGATGAGTTCACCGGGGCGGCGCACGCTCTGCCGGTAGCCCGTGAAGTAGTCGGCCAGCGGGACCTCGCGCTCACCGTCGGCGTCGGCGAGCAGCAGGCTCGCCTCCAGCGCGAGGAGCACCGGCGGACTGTCGCCGATCGGTGATCCCGTCCCCAGGTTGCCGCCGAGGGTCGCGCCGTTGCGGATCAGGCGCGAGGCGAACTGCGGGAACAGCTCGGCGAGCAGCGGGACGCGACCGTCGAGCCTGCGCTCGATCTCGGTGAGGGAAAGGGCCGCGCCGATCTCGATGCGGTCGGATCCGATGCGCAGCTCGCGCAGTTCGGGCAGCCGGTCGACGGCGATGACGCAATCCGCCCTGCGGGAGCGGATGTTCACCTCCACGCCCCAGTCGGTGGAACCGGCGACCACCACGGCGTCCGGCCGCTCGCGCAGCAACCGCAGGGTCTCGGCCAGGGTGTTCTTCCGTACGAAAGCCTTGTCGTCCTGCGTGTACGCGGTGGCGACCGCGACGGGCGGTGCCTGGTCGCGGCGCTGCGCGAGCGGGTCCGCGTCAGTGGGTGCGCCGACGGCGTACGCGGCGTCGCGGATCGGACGGTAGCCGGTGCAGCGGCAGAGGTTGCCGCTCAGGGCGTGCAGGTCGAATCCGTTCGGACCGTGCTCGGCGTCGGCCTCGCTCGCGGAGTGCGCGGTGTCGCCCTCTGCGGCGGAGTGCTCGCAGCGGTCGGGCCGGTAGTACTCGGCGGCCATGCTGCAGACGAATCCGGGGGTGCAGTAGCCGCACTGGGAGCCGCCGCGGACCGCCATCTCCTCCTGCACCGGGTGCAGGGCGGGCGCCGTGCCGGCCGCGCCGACGGTCGCCAGGCCTTCGGAGGTGATGACCTCCTGGCCGTCGAGTGCCGCGGCCGGGACCAGGCAGGCGTTGACCGCCACCCAGTCGGTCGGCCTTTCCACGCCGGGACGGGCCACGAGCACCGAACAGGCGCCGCACTCGCCTTCCGCGCAGCCCTCCTTCGTGCCGGTGAGGCCGCGCTCGCGCAGGAAGTCGAGCGCGGTGGTGTGGGGCGCGGCCGGTGCGAGCGGTGTTTCTTTCCCGTTGACCGTGATGGTCGGTCGCATCATCGAGTTCGCCAATTCCAGGGAGTGATCTGTGAGCGGACGCGCCACGTACGAGGTGTGGGCGTACAGCGGCCCGTCCATGAGAAGCGGGCGCGGGCGGCAGGCGTGCGCGCCATGCCGGGCGGTGGAATGAACGGCTTGGTCAGCAGCCGTGGGCGATCTGACCCGGAACCCAGCCGAAGCACTGGGCGAGGCGACCGAGACCGGAGCAGGTGTTCATCCGCGGGTCGCCTCCTTATCCGTTGCTCACAGGTCAGTGAGCAACGGAAAGTAGTAGGTGTGGGCCGCATGGGTCAAGGGCCGGCTCGTCGCAAAACGTCCTACCGGTCGCATAACCTCGTAGGAGGAGACGGGTGTCTCCGATTCGGGGAGGCGATGGTGGTCGGAACAGGCGCGCGGTGGCTCGCGGGAGCCGTTGTCGTCACGTGTGTGGCGCTCGTCGGACCCAGCGCACCCGGTGGTGCGCTCGCCACCAAGCCGCTGCCTCCCGACGCCGTCCGGGACGTCGTGCCGCACCGTGTGATGACCTGGAACATCTGCAATCCCTGCAACGACAGCGGGTTCAACGTCGGCCGCGCAGCCGAGATCGCCGAGTTCGCGCCCCAGGTCATCGCGTTGCAGGAGGCCTGCGTACGGGACGTCGAGGCGATCCGGGACCACCTCGAGAACCTGCACGGGCTGGTGTACCACGTCGAGTACGGGTCGGTCCTGACCAGCTGGAACCGCTGCGGCGGAGTCCCCTGGAACCCCGGAGGGTACGGTCAGGCGGTCCTGTCCGCGGCGCCGATGACGGACAGCGAGCAGGTGGAGTACCCCGACGGCGGTTCCGAGGACCGCGGCTACATGGCGGTCACCACCGAAGTGGACGGCAAGCCGGTGCGCGTGTTCGCCACGCATCTCGCCCAGCGGCAGCAGGCGGAGGTGCGGGCGCAGCAGGCCGCTGTGCTCGCGGCGGCCGTCGCGCCGCACGAACGCGCCATCGTGCTCGGCGACTTCAACGCCGAGCCGACCACCCCCGAGCTGCGCGAGATGTGGGCGCTGGCCGAGGACGGGGATCCGCAGTGCCACCCGTCCGCGGCCGGCGGTGGCGCGTGCGAGCCGACCACGGACTGGATGAGCAAGTTCGACTACACCTTCGTACGGGGCATCGCACCGCTCGACCAGGGCGTGCACCTCTCCGAGTACTCGGACCACAACCTGGTGCACGCCGACCTGGACCTGGCACGGCCGCACACGACAAGGACCGCGGGGTAGGAGCTCAGCAGTCCTCTACACCCGCGCGAGCAGCCGCTCCAGCGGGCGCGGGGTCCGGTCGAGGTCGAGCGACTCCACCATGGCCTGTGCGTACTGCGCCTTGCGGCCGCTGTGGGTGCCCATGAAGCGGCGCAGCTGCTGTTCTATGGTCCGCTCGCGCTGGAACGGCTGGTTCTGGAAGGTGCGGAAGGGCCGCAACTCGTCCTCGGACGCGATGACCCGCTCGACGCCGGCGGGTCCGAGCGCCCGGATCAGCTCGTCCTCGAGATCCGCGTCGCAGAGGTAGTAGCCGAGGAATTCCAGTTCCTCCTGGGTCCGCGCGGTGCCGAACCCTTCGCGTTCCAGGGCCCGTTGGAAGTGACCCATCTCGCCCACGTCGCACAGGCCGACCGGGGTGACGCCCAGACCCTTCGGGCCGCACACGGAGAGGAAGTGGCCGATGTTCGTCGCGCCCCCGAGGGGGAGGACCGCGACGGCCTCGGCTGCGAGGTTCCTGCCGCGACGGGCCGCGAGGGTGTCGAGGGCGCGCAGATCACTGTCCCCCTCGACCAGGACGACCGTGCGCAGGCCGATCCGGGCGGCCAACTCCCCGGCCTCCACTGCGGACTGGGCGGCCCCCGCCCGGCGCGCGGCCCACTCGGTGACCGCCCGGCGGAATTCCCCCATGTCGTCCATGGGGTCAGTCTCGCAGGGCGATCACCGAGGAAAGCAAGGCAATTACGAGCGCGGGCCGGGGGTCAGCGGACCAGCTCCCCGTCCCGCGCCACGATCACGCCGCCGTGCACGACGAGGTCGCGGGCCGGGGCGTCGACGACGACCTGGGGGACGCACTCGGCGCGCAGCACGACGAAGTCGGCCGGGGCGCCCGGGGCGAGGTCGGCGTGTGCCAGACCCATGACGTCCGCGCCGCCGTGGGCGGCCGCGTCGAAGCAGTCGGTCAGCTCGTCGTCGAGTCGTACGTCGGTGACCCAGCCCATCTTGTGGGCGCGGTCGAACATGTCCGCGTTGCCGAACGGACTCCACGAGTCACGGATGCCGTCCGATCCGAGCCCGACATGCACTCCGTACTCCCGCAGCTTGGCGATGGGAAGCACCAGGTCGGCGGACGGGGCCACGGTCGTCAGGGAGATGCCGAGCTCGCCCAACTGCTCGCCGAACACGCCCAGTTCACGGTCGTCGAGCTCCGGCAGACAGAAGACGTGGCTGACGGTGACCTTGTCGTGCAGGGAGAGGGAGCGGGTGCGCTCGATGATGCCGCGCAGTGCGGCGAGGCCCTTCTCGCCGCGGTCGTGGAGGTGGATGTCGAGGCCGACGCCGTGCCGGTCCGCGATGCCGAACAGCGCGTCGAGCTGCGCCACGGGCGCCTGGTCGAAGCCGCCCGGGTCGATGCCGCCGATGAAGTCGACGGCGCCGGTACGGGCGGCCTCCTCCAGGAGTTCGACGGTGCCCGGGGTACGGATCACTCCGTGCTGCGGGAAGCCGACGATCTGCACGTCGAGCGCGTGCTTCAGGCGCTCGCGCGCGGCCTGGAGCCCTTCGACGCCCGCGAGGTCATAGGCGGGCGCGACATCGGCGTGGGCGCGCATGCCCCGGGTGCCGCGGGTCACGGCGTGACTCATCAGACCGTAGGCGCGCTCGGCGACGGAGCGGGTCTGGCTGTTGAACAGCTCCACGTCCTGCGCGACGTAGTCGGCTATCCCGCTCGCGGGCTTGCGCGTGACCCACGAGCCGCCCCAGGTCGTCTTGTCCGGGTGGATGTGCGCGTCCACCAGCGAGGGCAGTACGGCACGGCCCCGGCCCTCGACGACCTTGGCGCCGCGCGGCGCGGGGCGGTCGGAGATCTTGCCGTTCTCGACGACGAGGTCGACGGCCTTTCCGGTGCCGAACGGCCGGACGTCGCGGAAGACCACGGCCTTGCCGTCGTGGCTGCCGTGTCCGTCATGGCGACCGGAGCGCTCGGCGGCCTGCGCCGGTACGGCGGCCCCGGCCACCGTGGCGGACCCGGCGAGTGCGGCGGCGCCCGCGAGGACGTTGCGACGCGAGACGGAGGAGGTGGGCGAGGGGGTCATCGGGCTCCTTGAGACGAGAGGTGCACGGGGGGTTCAGGGACGAGCGGGGGTCAGGGGCAGGCGG
>NZ_JAAKZW010000216.1 GCF_011044995.1 Streptomyces mesophilus
GGCGGGCGTATGGGCACCGAGGCGGGCGACCCGAAGAGCACACAGCGCGGCACCGCGGCGGCCGAGGCGACAACCGCCGGGCGGGCCGCCCGCGTCCCCAAGTACTACCGCCTGAAGCGGCACTTGCTCGATATGACGGAGACGCTGCCGCCGGGCACGCCCGTACCGCCGGAGCGCACGCTCGCGGCCGAGTTCGACACCTCGCGCACCACCGTGCGCCAGGCGCTGCAGGAACTGGTGGTCGAGGGCCGGCTCGAGCGGATCCAGGGCAAGGGCACCTTCGTCGCCAAGCCCAAGGTCTCCCAGTCGCTCCAACTCACCTCGTACACCGAGGACATGCGGGCCCAGGGCCTCGAACCCACCTCGCAGCTCCTGGACATCGGCTACATCACCGCCGACGACCGGCTCGCCGAACTGCTCGACATCACCACCGGCGGCCGCGTCCTGCGCATCCAGCGCCTGCGGCTCGCGAACGCGGAGCCGATGGCCATCGAGACCACGCACCTGTCGGCCAAGCGCTTCCCGGCGCTGCGCCGCTCGCTGGTCAAGTACACCTCGCTGTACACCGCGCTCGCCGAGGTCTACGACGTGCATCTCGCCGAGGCCGAGGAGACCATCGAGACCTCCCTGGCCACGCCGACCGAGGCGGCCATGCTCGGCACGGACGTGGGCCTGCCCATGCTGATGCTGTCGCGGCACTCGGTGGACGCGGAGGGCAAGCCGGTGGAGTGGGTGCGCTCGGTGTACCGGGGCGACCGGTACAAGTTCGTGGCGCGTCTGAAGCGGCCGCAGGACTGAGACGCACGCCTGAAGCGGCCGCGGAACCAGGGCAGTTGGGCCTCTTCCGCCGCGCGGTGTAGCGCAGATCACATTCCTGCTCTACCGTCCTCCCGTCGCCGCATGAACGGGAGGGACGCCCGTGTCGACCGCAGTCACCGGCAGCAGGCCCGACAGGACCCGCTCCATCGTCATCTGGACCGTCGTCGCCCTCGTGGGCGCGGCGGGCTGGACCATGCTCGCCCTGTCGCGCGGCGAGGAGGTGTCGGCCGCCTGGATGGTGGCCGCCGCGCTCGGCTCGTACGCGATCGGTTATCGCTTCTACTCGAAGTTCATCGCGTACAAAGTCCTGAAGGTCGACAAGACGCGGGCCACTCCCGCCGAACGGCTCGACAACGGGATCGACTACCAGCCCACCGACCGCCGGGTGCTCTTCGGACACCACTTCGCCGCGATCTCCGGCGCGGGCCCGCTGGTCGGCCCGGTGCTCGCCGCGCAGATGGGCTATCTGCCCGGCACCATCTGGATCATCGCCGGCGTGATCTTCGCGGGCGCCGTCCAGGACATGGTGGTCCTGTTCTTCTCGACCCGCCGCAACGGCCGTTCGCTCGGCCAGATGGCGCGCGAGGAGATCGGCCCGGTGGGTGGCGCGGCCGCGCTGCTCGCGGTCTTCGCCATCATGATCATCCTGCTCGCGGTGCTCGCCCTCGTGGTCGTGAACGCGCTCGCCGAGTCCCCGTGGGGCACCTTCTCCATCGGGATGACCGTCCCGATCGCCCTGTTCATGGGCTTCTACCTGCGGGTGATCAGGCCGGGGCGGATCGCGGAGGTCTCGCTGATCGGTGTGGTCCTGCTGCTGCTCGCGCTGATCGCGGGCCGCTGGGTGGCCAAGTCCTCCTGGGCCGAGGCCTTCACGCTCAGCAAGGAGTCACTGGTCGTCTGGCTGGTGGCATACGCGTTCATCGCCTCCGTACTGCCGGTGTGGATGCTGCTCGCGCCACGCGACTATCTGTCGACGTTCATGAAGCTCGGCACCATCGGGCTGCTGTTCATCGGTGTCGTGGTCGCCGCGCCCACTCTGAAGATGGACGCGGTCACGGACTTCGCCACCCAGGGCACGGGCCCGGTCTTCGCCGGGTCGCTCTTCCCCTTCGTGTTCATCACCATCGCCTGCGGGGCCCTGTCCGGTTTCCACTCGCTGATCTCCTCGGGCACGACGCCGAAGATGGTCGAGAAGGAGACCCAGGTCCGCATGATCGGGTACGGCTCCATGCTGTTGGAGTCGTCCGTGGCGATCATGGCGATGATCGCGGCCTGTGTGCTCGACCCGGGCCTCTACTTCGGGATGAACTCGGCGCCCGCGGTGCTCGGCGAGACCGCCCAGGACTGGGTGAACACCATCCAGGGCTGGGGCTTCAGCCTCACCGAGGCCGATATGGCGGCGTACGCGAAGTCGGTCGAGGAGGCCTCTCTCTGGGGCCGTACGGGAGGCGCACCGACCTTCGCGATCGGGGTCGCCGACATCTTCGCGTCGGTGACCGGGGACGGGCTCAAGGCGTTCTGGTACCACTTCGCGATCATGTTCGAGGCGCTGTTCATCCTCACCGCCCTGGACGCCGGCACCCGCGTCGGCCGCTTCATGCTCCAGGACACCCTCGGCAATGTGTACAAGCCGCTCAAGCGCGTGAGCTGGTGGCCGGGCCTGATCGTCTGCAGCGCGATCGTGTGCGGCCTGTGGGGCTACTTCCTGTGGGTCGGCGTCCGCGATCCGCTCGGCGGGATCAACCAGCTCTTCCCGCTCTTCGGCATCTCCAACCAGCTGCTCGGCGCGGTCGCGCTCACGGTCTGCACCACGCTGCTCATCAAGTCCGGGCGGCTCAAGTGGGCCTGGGTGACGGGGATTCCGCTGATCTGGGTGGCGGTGACGACGCTCACCGCCAGCTGGCAGAAGGTGTTCTCCGGCGATCCGCGCGTCGGCTTCTTCGCGCAGGGCGACAAGGCGCAGGCGGCGATCGACAGCGGTCAGCTCGAGGGCAAGGCCCTTCAGGACGCCGAGACGATCGTCACCAACACCACGGTGGACGGCGTCCTTTCGGCGCTCTTCGCGGTCCTCGTCGTCGTGGTCATCGCCGACGCGGCCCGGGTGTGCATCAAGGCGATCCGCCATCCGGCGACGGTCGTCTCGCATGAGGAGCCGTACACGGAGTCCAAGTACGTGGCTCCGGCGCAGCTGTTCGCGACCAAGGAGGAGAAGGCCGAGCTGGCGGCGGCCGGCCTCGGGTCCGGTGGCGGACGCACCGACGGGCCACGGGAAGAGGTGGCTCCATGACCGTGAAGTCCGTCAAGTCCGCGAAGTCCGTCGGTGCCAAGATCTGGTGGTACGTACGGGAGTTGACCGGTGAGACGGCGTACGAACGCTATGTCGCCCACGTACGCAAAGACCATCCGGACGCTCCCGTGCAGAGCCGCCGCGCGTTCGAGCGGGAGCGCACCGACCGGCAGGAGGCGGATCCCCGGCAGGGGTTCCGCTGCTGCTGAGGCCGGACCTCCACCATCACGTCGTTCACATACGTGGGTAAAGCCCCTGTCCGGGGACCGATATGCGGACAGGGGCTTCCGTATCCCGGTCCGGCACCCCTAGATTTCGGCCGAGTTACACGGTGATCAAGGGGACGGAGCCACCATGCCGGAGCCGGCGACGGACACAGCAAGACCACAACGCAAGATAAGCACCAAATCGGTCGTCATCTGGACGCTCGTCGGGCTGATCGGCGCCACCGGCTGGGGCGTGCTCGCCCTCTCGCGCGGCGAGGAGATCTCGGCGGCCTGGCTGCTCGCGGCGGCCCTCGGCTCGTATGCGATCGCGTACCGCTTCTACTCGAAGTTCATCGCCAACCGGGTCCTGAAGGTCGACAAGAAGCGCGCCACCCCGGCCGAGCGCCTCGACAACGGTGTCGACTTCCATCCCACCGACCGCCGCGTGCTCTTCGGCCACCACTTCGCGGCCGTCGCGGGTGCGGGTCCGCTGGTCGGCCCGGTGCTCGCCGCGCAGATGGGCTATCTGCCGGGCACCATCTGGATCGTGGCCGGCGTGATCTTCGCCGGCGCCGTCCAGGACATGGTGGTGCTGTTCTTCTCGACCCGGCGTAACGGCAAGTCGCTCGGGCAGATGGCCCGCGACGAGATCGGCCCCTTCGGCGGCGCCGCCGCGCTGGTCGCCGTGTTCGCCATCATGATCATCCTGCTCGCGGTGCTCGCCCTGGTGATCGTGAACGCGCTCGCGCACTCGCCCTGGGGTGTCTTCTCCATCGCGATGACCATCCCGATCGCCCTGTTCATGGGCGTCTACCTGCGTATCCTCCGCCCGGGCCGGGTCACCGAGGTCTCGGTCCTCGGCGTCGCGCTGCTGCTGCTCGCGATCGTCTCCGGCCGCTGGGTCGCCGAGTCCTCCTGGGCCGAGGCGTTCACGCTCGCGCCGTCCTCGCTGGTCATCTGGATGGTGGCATACGGCTTCCTGGCCTCGGTCCTGCCGGTCTGGATGCTGCTCGCCCCGCGCGACTACCTCTCCACCTTCATGAAGATCGGCACGATCGTGCTGCTCGCGCTCGGAGTCGTGATCGCGATGCCGACCATGAAGATGGACGCGGTCACGGAGTTCGCCACCAGCGGCGCCGGTCCGGTCTTCGCGGGCTCGATGTTCCCGTTCGTCTTCATCACGATCGCCTGTGGCGCCCTGTCCGGCTTCCACGCGCTGGTCTCCTCCGGCACGACGCCGAAGATGGTGCAGAAGGAGACGCAGGTCCGGCTGATCGGCTACGGCTCGATGCTCACCGAGTCGTTCGTCGCGATCATGGCCGTGATCTGTGCCTGCATCCTGGAGCCCGGCCTGTACTTCGCGGTCAACTCGCCCGCGGGCGTGCTCGGCCCGACGCTGGAGTCCGCCTCCGAGGCGGTGAAGAGCTTCGGCTTCAGCATCGACCCCGCCACCCTCGCCCAGGCTGCCAAGGACGTCGGCGAACCGTCCATCACCTCCAAGACCGGTGGCGCCCCGACCTTCGCGCTCGGCATGTCGGAGATCTTCTCGGCCGTGATCGGCGGCGCCGGGATGAAGGCCTTCTGGTATCACTTCGCGATCATGTTCGAGGCCCTCTTCATCCTCACTACCGTGGACGCCGGTACCCGCGTGGGCCGCTTCATGCTCCAGGACACCCTGGGCAACATCTACAAGCCGCTCAAGCGCGTCAGCTGGTGGCCTGGCGTCTGGCTGACGAGTGCGATCGTGGTCGGCGGCTGGGGCTACTTCCTGTGGGTCGGCGTGCACGACCCACTGGGCGGCATCAACCAGCTCTTCCCGCTCTTCGGTATCGCCAACCAACTGCTCGCCGCGGTAGCCCTCGCCGTCTGTACGACGCTGCTCATCAAGTCGGGCCGCCTCAAGTGGGCCTGGGTGACGGGAATTCCACTGCTCTGGGATGTCGCCGTGACCCTGACCGCGAGCTGGCAGAAGGTGTTCTCGGACGACGTCAAGGTCGGCTTCTTCGCCCAGCGCAAGGCCTACCAGGACGCGCTCGACTCGGGCGCCGAGTCCTTCGGCACGGCGAAGACCAGGGACGCGATGGAGACCATCGTCACCAACGCCACGGTGGACGGCGTGCTCTCCGCGCTCTTCGCGATCCTGATCATCATCGTCCTGGCCGACGCGACCCGCGTCTGCGTCAAGGCGATCCGCAACCCGGGTACGGCCGAACTCAAGGAAGCCGAGTACGTCGAGTCCAAGATCGTGGCACCCGCGGGTCTGTGGCCGACGGCCGAGGAGAAGGCGGAGCTGGCGGCGGCGGCGGGCGCGGCCGGCTCGGACGGCACGTCCGGCGGTACGCCGGTGGCGGCCGGGAAGCCCTGATGACGCTCCTCAAGGAGATCCGCTACTGGTGGCGCGAGCTGTCGGGTGAATCGGTCTACGACCGGTACGCGGCCCACGCCCGCTCCCACGGCCAAGTGCCGAAATCCCGGCGGGAGTTCGAGCGGGAACGGATGGACGCCAGGGAGGCGGACCCCCGGGAGGGGTTCCGCTGCTGCTGAGCAGTACGTAGGGGGTGGCCCCCGGTGCGAGAGGTTCTCGCACCGGGGGCCACTGCCATTGCCCGGCCGGGTAATTGCGTCGACAACGCCCCACGCCGCCCGGCAAGGTGGTCGCCCGTGACGAGCAGTGAAATGTGGACACAAGCGACCGCCGAACGCTACGACACCGAAGAGGCCGAGTTGTCCTCGGCCGCCGCACTCGGACCGACCCTCGACTTCCTCGCCGAACTCGCCGGAGACGGCCGTGCGTTGGAGTTCGCCATCGGGACGGGACGCGTGGGCATCCCCCTGCGCGAACGCGGCGTACCGGTGGCGGGCATCGAACTCTCCGAGCCCATGGCCGCGGTACTGCGCCGCAAGGCCGACGAGGAGACCCTCCCGGTGACCATGGGAGACATGGCCACCACCGTCGTCCCCGGCGCGTTCTCCCTGGTCTACCTCGTCTACAACACGATCACGAACCTGCTCACCCAGGACGAGCAGGTCGAGTGCTTCCGCAACGCGGCCCGCCATCTCGCGCCCGGCGGCCGCTTCGTCATCGAGCTGGGCGTGCCGCCGCTGCGCTTCCTTCCGCCCGGCCAGGTCGCCGTGCCGTTCGACGTCTCCGAACGCCATCTCGGCTTCGACACCTTCGACCTGGTCGAGCAGATCCTCGTCTCGCACCACTTCACCCGGGACGGCGCCGACGGCTCCTACCGCCGCGACGCCTCCCGGCACCGGTACGCCTGGCCGGCGGAACTCGACCTGATGGCCAAGCTCGCCGGCCTGCAACTGGAGAAGCGCGTCGCGGACTGGGACGGAACCCCGTTCACCCAGGAGTCCGCGAAGCACATCTCCGTCTGGCGCAAGCCTCTCTGAACGGCCGCCGCCCCTCCGACTAGAACTCGTCGTCGAACGACACCGAGCCCTCGACCGCCACCTGGTACGCCGACGGCCGCCGCTCGAAGAAGTTGGTCAGCTCCTGGACGCCCTGGAGTTCCATGAAGGAGAAGGGGTTCTCGGAGCCGTAGAGCGGCGCGAACCCGAGGCGTACGAGGCGCTGGTCGGCCACGCACTCCAGGTACTGGCGCATCGACTCGGTGTTCATGCCGGGCAGGCCCTCGCCGCACAGATCGCGGCCGAACTGCAGCTCGGCCTCCACGGCTTCCTTCAGCATGTCCGTGACCTGCTCCTGGAGAGCATCGTCAAAGAGCTCCGGCTCTTCCTTGCGGACGGTGTCCACGACCTCGAACGCGAAGTTCATATGCATAGTTTCGTCCCGGAACACCCAGTTCGTCCCCGTGGCGAGCCCGTGCAGCAGCCCCCGCGAGCGGAACCAGTACACGTACGCGAAAGCGCCGTAGAAGAAGAGTCCCTCGATGCAGGCCGCGAAGCAGATCAGGTTGAGGAGGAAGCGGCGGCGGTCGGCCTTGGACTCCAGGCGGTCGATCGATTCGACCGAGTCCATCCACTTGAAGCAGAACTCCGCCTTCTCCTTGATGGACGGAATGTTCTCCACCGCCGCGAAGGCCGCCGTCCGGTCCTCCGGGTCGGGCAGGTAGGTGTCCAGGAGCGTCAAGTAGAACTGGACGTGCACGGCCTCCTCGAAGAGCTGGCGCGAGAGATAGAGCCGCGCCTCCGGGGAGTTGATGTGCTTGTAGAGCGTCAGGACCAGGTTGTTCGCCACGATCGAGTCGCCCGTCGCGAAGAACGCGACCAGGCGGCCGATCATGTGCTGCTCGCCGGGCGAGAGCTTCGCGAGGTCGGAGACGTCGGAGTGGAGGTCGACCTCCTCGACGGTCCAGGTGTTCTTGATCGCGTCCCGGTAGCGCTCGTAGAAGTCGGGGTAGCGCATGGGGCGGAGGGTGAGTTCGAAGCCCGGGTCGAGCAGGTTCTTCGTAAACACAGCCTTGACGGCGGATTCGGGTGCGGTGGTCATTACTGGCAGGCCTCGCAGGACTCGGGGTTTTCCAGGGAGCAGGCGAGCGCTTCTTCGTCGGTCGCCTGCTGGACGGGCGTCTGCTGGACGGGCACGGGCGCGGCTTCCGTGCGGACGCCGCCGGCCGCGCGGGCGATCCTCGTCGCCGGGCGCGAGCGCAGGTAGTACGTGGTCTTCAGGCCCTGCTTCCAGGCGTACGCGTACATCGAGCTCAACTTGCCGATGGTGGGCGTCTCGAGGAAGAGGTTCAGGGACTGGGACTGGTCGAGGAAGGGGGTGCGGGCGGCGGCCATGTCGATCAGGCCGCGCTGCGGGATCTCCCAGGCGGTGCGGTACAGCGCGCGGACATCGGCCGGAATCCAACTGAAGCCCTGGACCGAGCCGTTGGACTCGCGCAGCGCCTCGCGGGTCTGGGCGTCCCAGACGCCGAGCGCCTTCAGCTCGTCGACCAAGTAGGCGTTGACCTGGAGGAATTCACCGCTGAGCGTCTCGCGCTTGAAGAGGTTGGAGACCTGGGGCTCGATGCACTCGTAGACGCCGGCGATCGAGGCGATGGTGGCGGTCGGTGCGATGGCCAGGAGGAGGGAGTTGCGCATGCCGGTCGACGCGATGCGCTCACGCAGGGCCGCCCAGCGCTCGGGCCACTGCAGCGAGACGTCGTAGTGGTCGGGGTGCAGGACTCCGCGGGCGGCGCGGGTCTTGTCCCAGGCCGGCAGCGGGCCTTCGCGTTCGGCGAGGTCGCAGGAGGCCTCGTATGCCGCGAGCATGATGCGTTCGGCGATACGGGTGGACAGGGCGCGCGCTTCGGGTGAGTCGAAGGGCAGCCGGAGCTTGAAGAAGACGTCCTGCAAGCCCATCGCGCCGAGGCCCACCGGGCGCCAGCGGGCGTTGGAGCGGCCGGCCTGCTCGGTCGGGTAGAAGTTGATGTCGACGACGCGGTCCAGGAAGGTGACCGCGGTGCGGACGGTCTCGTCGAGCCGGTCCCAGTCCAGGTCGCCGGACGCGAGCACGAACGAGCCGAGGTTGACCGAGCCGAGGTTGCAGACGGCCGTCTCCCCGTCGTCCGTCACCTCCAGGATCTCGGTGCACAGGTTCGAGGAGTGGACGGTGTGGCCGGGCTCCGCGGTCTGGTTGGCGGTGCGGTTGGCGGCGTCCTTGAAGGTCATCCAGCCGTTGCCGGTCTGCGCGAGGGTGCGCATCATGCGGCCGTACAGGTCGCGGGCCGGGATGGTCTTCTGGGCCAGTCCGGCGGCCTCCGCCTTGCGGTACGCGGCGTCGAACGCGTCGCCCCACAGGTCCACGAGCTCGGGTACGTCGGCCGGCGAGAACAGCGACCAGTCGCCGCCGGACTCGACGCGGCGCATGAACTCGTCGGGGATCCAGTGCGCGAGGTTGAGGTTGTGGGTGCGGCGGGCGTCCTCGCCGGTGTTGTCGCGCAGTTCGAGGAACTCCTCGATGTCCGCGTGCCAGGTCTCCAGGTAGACGGCGGCGGCGCCCTTCCTGCGTCCGCCCTGGTTCACGGCGGCCACGGACGCGTCGAGGGTCTTGAGGAACGGCACGATGCCGTTGGAGTGCCCGTTCGTACCGCGGATCAGTGAACCGCGGGCGCGGATACGGGAGTACGCGAGGCCGATGCCGCCGGCGTGCTTGGAGAGGCGGGCGACCTGGTGGTAGCGGTCGTAGATGGAGTCGAGCTCGTCGAGCGGTGAGTCGAGCAGGTAGCAGGAGGACATCTGCGGGTGGCGGGTGCCGGAGTTGAAGAGGGTCGGCGAGGACGGCAGGTAGTCCAGGCGGCTCATCAGGCCGTACAGGGCGGCCACTTCGTCGACCGCGCCGGCCGACTCGTCGGCGGCGAGTCCGGCGGCCACGCGCAGCATGAAGTGCTGGGGGGTCTCGATGACCTTGCGGGTGATCGGGTGGCGCAGAAGGTAGCGGGAGTAGACCGTGCGCAGGCCGAAGTAGCCGAAGCGGTCGTCGGCGCCTTCGTCGATCAGCGCGTCGAGGCGGGCTTGGTGGGTCCAGGTGAACTCGGCGGTCCGGTCGGCGATCAGGCCTTCACGGTGGCCGGCCGAGACGGACTCGGTGAAGGTGCGCACGCCCTGCGAGGCGGCTTCGGCGGCGATGGCGAGCGTGAGGAGGCGGGCGGCGAGCCGGGAGTACGCGGGGTCGTCGCCGATCAGTCCGGCGGCCGCTTCCGTGGCCAGTTCCCGCAGTTCGGCCTCGTCGGCCCGGGCGCTGCGGCCGCGGAGCGCGGCGGCGGCGACCCGGCCGGGGTCGGCGGCGGGAAGGTCGGCGGTCAGCTCGGTGAGGGTCCGCAGCAGGGCTGTGCCGGGCTGGTCGGCTGCTTCCTGTGCGCTCTGCTCACCGGCTTCGGCCCGGACGGTGGCGGGATCCACGGGCGCGATGGTCACGGGGGTGCACTCCTCGCTCGGCTCTGGGCCGTACGGCGAGGGGGCGTGCACGAGGCGTGCGCGGGCAGGGCGCACCACTCCGCGTCCACCGGCCCATTCCGCGAGGCCCGGACGTCAACGGCACCCGGACCGGTCGGCTCGGGTGCGCTCTCGGCAGGTGCTCGGACTCACGGGGCGCCCTTTGCGTACGCCTCGTTCACCGTTGCGGGACAGTTCCGGACTTGCACCGGATTCCCCTGCGGCGACAGCGAGGTTGAGCATACATGTTGTGGTGGCCGTCGTCGGTAACCCCACATGTTGTGTTGGCGGCGGGGCTCTTTCGTCGCCCCGGCTGCGGGCCTGCGCGACTCAGAGCGTCAGCACGTACGTGAGCAGCAGCAGGTCGTCGCGGTCCGCGAGCGGATTCCAGTCCCGCTCCGGCGTCCGTACGAAGCCGAGCCGTTCGTAGATGCGGTGGGCGCTGTGCATCATGTGCTGGGTCGAGAGCGCGACGCCCGTACAGCCGGCCGCCCGCGCCCGGTCGACGCAGGCCCGCACCAGCGCCTCCCCCGCCCCGCGCCCTCGTCCGAAGGGGGCGATGGCCAACGCGCGGAACTCCGCCTCGCCCGGCCGGGAGACCTGGGCTTGCGGAGTTCCGTGCAGCGCGAAGGTGACGCCGCCGAGCAGTTGGCCGCCGTCGACCGCGACCAGGACCTCGGAGGTGGCGGCGCGGCCCGCGACATCGCGCAGGGTCGGGATGTACGGGTCTTCCTCGCCGTAGTCGAGCAGGCCGTCGGCCAGATAGACCTGGACGGTGAGGTCGCCGAGCGGGGCGTACTCCTCGGGCAGCGCGGGCCTGATGGTGAAGTCCATGGCCGCATTCTGCCGTCCCGGGAGCGGGGCGGATCAAGCGGATTACGCGGCCCGGGAGTGCGCGGCACGCTCCGCGCCGCGGCGCGCGGGGAGCAGGTGGACGCGGGCGGATCGGGGCGCCTGCTGCCCGGCCTGCTTCAACTGCCGGTCGATACGGCGGTCTTGGACGTGGCCGAGGAACGAGGGCGCCGCGAGGAGGGCGAAGAGGACGAGGACGGTGAACCAGTCGAGGAGGGCGTTTGTGTTCATGTCCCTACGATCCCGCGTACGGCCGCCCACGAGCAGTGGCAGGACTGTCATGCACCCTCGATTTCCTGCCAGTTACGCGGCACACTGGCAGACATGCTGAAAAACGTGGCCGCAGTGCTGCTCGACGGTGTGCATCCCTTCGAACTCGGCGTGGTCTGCGAGGTGTTCGGCCTCGACCGCAGCGACGAGGGGCTGCCGGTGTACGACTTCGCGGTGGCCTCCGCGGACGGCCCCGAGCTGTCCACGCACGCGGGGTTCACGATCACCACCGCGCATGGCCTCGAGCGGCTCGAAGAGGCCGATCTGATCGCGATACCCGCGGGGCAGGCGTATGTGAACCGGGAGTTCCCCGAGGAGCTGATCGCCGCGCTGCACAGGGCGATCGACCGAGGGGCGCGGCTCCTCTCCGTCTGCTCGGGGGTCTTCGTGCTCGGCGCCGCGGGACTGCTCGACGGGCGCAGCTGCGCGGTGCACTGGAAGCATGCGCAGGAGCTGGCGATCCGCTATCCGCGGGCCCGGGTCGAGCCCGATGTCCTGTACGTGGACGACGGCCCTGTGATCACCTCGGCCGGTACGGCGGCGGGGATCGACGCGTGCCTGCACATCGTGCGCCAGGAGCACGGCACGGAGGTCGCCAACGCGATCGCCCGGCGCATGGTCGTACCGCCTCATCGGGACGGCGGCCAGGCGCAGTTCGTGTCCCGCCCCCTGCCGCGTACGGCCTGCGACACGGTGGGCGGCGTCCTGGCGTGGATGGAGCGGCATCTCGACGAGGAGATCACCGTCGAGCAGCTCGCGGAGCGGGCGCTGATGTCGCCGCGGACCTTCGCGCGGCGCTTCAAGGAGGAGACCGGTACGACGCCGTACCGGTGGCTGCTTCGCCAACGGCTGCTCCTCGCCCAGGAGTTGCTGGAGGGCTCGGCGGAGACGGTGGACGCGATCGCGGGGCGCGCCGGCTTCGGGAACGCGGCGGCGCTGCGCCATCAGTTCCTGCGCGCGCTGGGCACGACGCCGAACACGTACCGGCGGACGTTCCAGGGGCCGTCCCGCGCTGCCTGAACTCCCTTCAGGCAGCGCGGACTTCAGGCGTCACTCGTTGGGGACGACCGGGTAGCGGGGCGTGCCCTCTTCCATCTGGCGCAGGGCGTCCTTGCGGTCGCGCTTCGACAGCCGGTCGATGTACAGGTAGCCGTACAGGTGGTCCGTCTCGTGCTGCAGGCAGCGCGCGAAGTAGCCGGTGCCGCGGACCTTGATCGGGTTGCCCTTCTCGTCCTGGCCCGTGACCTCGGCGTAGTCGGGACGGGCGAGGGAGACGTACGCGGTCGGTACGGAGAGGCAGCCCTCGTTGGCGTCGTCGAGGACGCGGCGGTCGGCCGGGAGCTCGGTGAGCACGGGGTTGACGACGACGCCGGTGTGGCGGGCGCCCTGGTCGTCGGGGCAGTCGTAGACGAAGACCTTCTTGTCGACGCCGATCTGGTTGGCGGCCAGGCCCACGCCCTCGGCCGTGTGCTGGCTGGCGAACATGTCGTCCACCAGCTGCGCCAGCTCGTCGTCGAACTCCGTGACGTCCTTGCACTCCTTGTGCAGCACGGGGTTGCCGACGACGGTGATCGGGCGGGACGTGCCGCGCTCGCGGTAGGCGGCCTCGCGCTCCTCACAGTCCTCGGTGTCGATGACGTATCCCTCGTCGTCGACCGGGAGCACTCCGCCCGCCTGCTGCTGTTCGGTCATTCCGCCGTATGCCTTCCTCGACAGTCCATGTGATGGTCCCCAAGCCTACGGGCAGCGGGAGGCCGGGGTTCTTGAGGGCTGGGTATCCCGGGGTTCACAGGCGCTCCTATTCGTCGCGCCTGTCAACAGACCTCTTCGAGATCCCGCCAGTCCCTGGAGTCCGGGCTGTCCGCGACCCAGCCGTCGAGCAGGCCCCGTACGAGACCGGGAGGCGCCGCGATACCGCACTCGCGCTCGGGCACCCACAGGGCGCCGGCGGTGCGGTGGCCGAGGGGCCCCGGGTGGCCGGGCTCGCTGTGGTCGTGCGGGTCGAGGTGCTCGCCGTCGCCCTCGTCGGAGGGCATCCGGGACTCGGAGCACATGCGGCAGAGCAGCCGTACGGAGGAGGACCAGTCCTCGGCGGCGAACCCGGCGTCGGCGGCCAGCTTCTCCAGGGCGTCGCGGTCGGCCTCGGTGGCGGCTTCGAGCAGCACGACCCAGGTGGGTACGGGGGACGGCGCCCAGAGCTCGATCTCGTCGAACACGGGGAAGGACTGGCCGGCCGCCGTGGTGCGCTCACCGTGGGGTACGCCGTCGTGCAGGACGACCTCGCCCCAGCGGCGGCCGCTGCTGGGCAGCGGGATGGACAGGACCTCGATGCGTGCCGGGTCGAGCCGGCGTCCCCAGACGACCTCGGCCTCGCCCTCGGGCGAGAGGCGTACGGCCGCGCTGCCCAGCTCCATGCCGAGCGGTTCGCCCGAGCCCACGGCGCCGCCGGGGACCTTCAGGCCGTACGCCTGCCAGGCGCGGCGGGCCAGGGGCCAGTCCTGGAGTGCGGTGGCGGCGATGCCGACGTTCCACCAGTCGGGGGCACCGGTCTCGCGGTCGAGGAGGGCCACGGCGCGCAGTCCCGCGGCGCGGGCCTGTTCCCAGTCGTGGCGGAACTTGTGCAGGAGCGCGAGGTTGAACCAGGACTCGGACAGCCAGGGCTCGAGGTCGGCGGCGCGTGTCAGGAGCGCGCCGGCGTCCTCGTACCGGCCGTCGCCGATGAGCGTGAACGCGCGGTCGGTGGCCTGCCGCCATGAGGCGGAGGGCCGGTGCCGTCCCTTGCCGAAGATCCTCACGATTCCCGCCTGCGGTCGGTGTCTCTGGCGCGCCCCGTCGCGGCCGTGTCCATCGTGCTGCCTTGCCGTCTTGCGTACATTCGCATCCAACCATGCCGGGTTGGAAGGCCGCTCATTACCCATGGGTTACCCGTCCCTCGGGGCCCGCACCCGTACGGTGCCCGTCTCCCGCGGGGCTACGCCCCTTGCTTGCTGCTCCGTCACCCTTCGGCGGATGGGTTACGGGGTCTCAGCCCCCGTATCCCCTGGTGCTGCGCCACTCCGCGGCACGGGGGAACCCCCGGCGCCGACGCCCCCGCACAGCTCACCCC
>NZ_JAAKZW010000217.1 GCF_011044995.1 Streptomyces mesophilus
GGGGTGGTGGTTGGGGTCGGGGACTGTGCTCTTGGTCGCATCGGCGCAGGTGGCGGGCGCCTGCGGCAGACGAACGCTCAGTTCTCGAAAGCTTTGAGGATGCGTTCCGCCGCCAGCGTCGGTGTCAACTCGCCCTCCCTGACCTGGCGTTCCAGGTCCGGTGACTGGGCGCGTACGGCGGGATGGGACCGCAGTCGCCCCAGAAGCTCGTCGCGGACCATCGACCAGGTCCAGTCGACCTGCTGGGCCCGGCGCTTGTCGGCCAGGCGGCCCGTGGACTCCAGGAGCATGCGGTGCTGCTCCAGGCGGTCCCAGACCGCGTCGAGGCCCGTCGACTCACGCGCACTGCAGCTCAGGACCGGGGGAGTCCACGCCGCGTCGGCCGGGTGCATCAGACGCAGCGCACCCGCCAGCTCACGCGCCGCCGCCTTCGCGTCGCGCTCGTGCGGGCCGTCCGCCTTGTTGACGGCGAGGACGTCCGCCAGCTCGAGGACGCCCTTCTTGATGCCCTGCAACTGGTCACCGGTACGGGCCAGGGAGAGCAGGAGGAAGGAGTCGACCATGTTCGCGACCGCCGTCTCCGACTGCCCGACGCCGACGGTCTCGACGAGCACCACGTCGTAACCGGCCGCCTCCATCACGACCATGGACTCCCGAGTGGCCTTCGCGACCCCGCCGAGCGTGCCGGCCGAAGGCGAGGGGCGGACGAAGGCCGCGGGGTCGACCGAAAGCCGTTCCATGCGGGTCTTGTCGCCGAGGATCGAGCCGCCCGTACGGGTCGACGAGGGGTCCACGGCGAGCACCGCGACCCGGTGCCCGAGCCCCGTCAGCATCGTCCCGAACGCGTCGATGAACGTGGACTTGCCGACCCCGGGCACCCCGCTGATCCCGATCCGCCGCGCCTTGCCGCTGTGCGGAAGCAGCTCGGTCAGGAGTTCCTGGGCGAGCGCACGGTGCTGGGGACGGGTGGACTCGACGAGCGTGATCGCGCGCGCGACGAACGCCCGCTTCCCGTCGAGCACACCCTTGACGTACGCATCCAGATCGATCCTCGGCATGAACTGACCGTGCCTCCGCCTGATCTCAGTCGTGCTATTCGTGCCCGAGCGCTACGGAAAGCCGCTCCACCAGGTCGTACGCCGCGTCCGGAATGACCGTCCCCGGCGGGAAGACCGCGGCGGCGCCCATCTCGAGCAGCGTCGGCACATCCTGCGGCGGGATGACTCCACCCACCACGATCATGATGTCCTCGCGGCCCTCCTCGGCCAGCGCCTCGCGCAGCGCCGGTACGAGCGTGAGGTGTCCGGCGGCCAGCGACGAGACGCCGACGATGTGCACGTCCGCCTCGACGGCCTGGCGCGCGACCTCGGCCGGCGTCTGGAACAGCGGGCCGACATCCACGTCGAAGCCCAGGTCGGCGAAGGCGGTGGCGATCACCTTCTGGCCGCGGTCGTGGCCGTCCTGGCCCATCTTGGCGACCAGGATGCGCGGCCGCCGGCCCTCGGCCTCGTCGAACGTGTCGACCAGGGCGCGGGTGCGGTCCACGTTCGGCGCCTCGCCTGCTTCGTTGCGGTACACGCCGGAGATCGTACGGATCTGGCCCGCGTGCCGCCCGTACACCTTCTCCAGTGCGTCGGAGATCTCGCCCACGGTCGCCTTGGCGCGGGCCGCGTTCACGGCCAGTTCCAGGAGGTTGCCCGTGCCTGCTGCGGCCTGGGTCAGCGCTTCCAAAGAGGACTGGCAGGCCTGCTCGTCGCGTTCGGCGCGCAGCCGGCGCAGCTTCTCGATCTGCTGGGTGCGCACCGAGGAGTTGTCGACCTTGAGCACGTCGATCTTCTCGTCGGTGGCGACGCGGTACTTGTTCACCCCGATGACGGGCTGGCGTCCCGAGTCGATACGGGCCTGGGTGCGCGCGGCCGCTTCCTCGACGCGCAGCTTCGGAATGCCCGCGTCGATCGCCTGCGCCATACCGCCGGCCGCCTCGACCTCCTGGATGTGCTGCCAGGCACGGCGCGCGAGGTCGTACGTCAGCTTCTCGACGTACGCGCTGCCGCCCCACGGGTCGATCGTCCGCGTCGTCCCCGACTCCTGCTGGAGCAGGAGCTGGGTGTTGCGGGCGATCCGCGCCGAGAAGTCGGTCGGCAGGGCCAGCGCCTCGTCCAGCGCGTTCGTGTGCAGCGACTGGGTGTGGCCCTGGGTCGCCGCCATCGCCTCCACGCACGTCCGCGTCACGTTGTTGAACACGTCCTGCGCGGTCAGCGACCAGCCGCTCGTCTGCGAATGGGTGCGCAGGGAGAGGGACTTGGCGTTCTGCGGGTCGAACTGCTTCACCAGCTTCGCCCAGAGCAGGCGCGCGGCCCGCAGCTTGGCGACCTCCATGAAGAAGTTCATGCCGATCGCCCAGAAGAAGCTCAGACGGGGCGCGAACGCGTCCACGTCGAGCCCGGCCTCCTGCCCGGCCCGCAGGTACTCGACACCGTCCGCAAGGGTGTACGCCAGCTCCAAGTCGGCCGTCGCGCCCGCCTCTTGGATGTGATAGCCGGAGATGGAGATCGAGTTGTAGCGCGGCATCCGCTGCGAGGTGTACGCGAAGATGTCGGAGATGATCCGCATCGACGGCTTCGGCGGATAGATATAGGTGTTGCGGACCATGAACTCTTTGAGGATGTCGTTCTGAATGGTCCCCGCGAGCTTCTCGGGCGGTACGCCCTGTTCCTCGGCCGCCACAATGTAGAGCGCGAGGATCGGAAGCACCGCGCCGTTCATCGTCATCGAGACGGTCATCTTGTCCAGCGGGATGCCGTCGAAGAGCTGGCGCATGTCGAGGATCGAGTCGATCGCGACGCCCGCCATGCCGACATCACCGGTCACGCGCGGGTGATCACTGTCGTAACCGCGGTGCGTGGGCAGGTCGAAGGCGACGGAGAGGCCCTTCTGGCCGGCCGCGAGATTGCGGCGGTAGAAGGCGTTGGACTCCTCGGCCGTGGAGAACCCCGCGTACTGCCGGATCGTCCAGGGCTGGTTGACGTACATCGTCGGGTACGGGCCGCGCAGATACGGCGCCATGCCGGGGTGCGTGCCGAGGAAGTCGAGGCCTTCCAGGTCCTCGCCCGTATACAGCGGCTTGACCGCGATGCCCTCCGGGGTCTCCCAGAGGAGCTCGCCGTCGTCCTTGCCCGTGGACTCCTCGACGGCCCTTCGCCATGCGTCCGTCGAAGACGTGGGCGTCGGGCTCCCGAGGTCGATCCCGGAGAAGTCGGGGATTCCCATCAGGACACTCCCAGGCGGTCGAGGGTGGAGGTGAGGACGTCCACGGCGTTGCAGCCGGCGAAGACGTACGAGTCGACGCCTTCGTACGAGGCGGGCTTCCCGGCGAGGAACACGTACTCGGCGCCGGACGCCCTGAGTTCCGCGGCGGTCGCGGCGGCCTGCTCCTCGTACACGCCGTCGCTGGAGCAGAGGCAGACGATCCGCGCGCCCGAGGACGCGAACTCCCCGGTGACCGGCTCGATGCCGCCCGCCTGGAAGAGGTTCGCGGCGAAGGTCGCGCGGGCGGTGTGCGCGGCGGCCGGGCCGAGCGTCGCGAGAAAGACCTTCGGACGCTCGCCCTTGACCCGCAGATACGCGTCCGAGCGGGCGCGCAGATCCTCGTACGCCTCGTCGCGGCTGACCCGCGGAAGGCCCCCGGCCGGTGCGGCGGGCGCCGCCTCGCGCTCGACGGGCTTCTCGGCCAGGTGCGGGAACTCGCTGACGCCCGTGATGGGTTCCTTGCGGGTCGCGAGCTTCTTGCTGCGTACGGACCAGGTCTCGGCGATGCGCTCCCGGAGCATTCCCGAGCGCAGGGCCGCCGCCTGGCCGCCCGCGCGCTCGATCTCCTGGAAGAACTCCCAGCCCGCGCGGGCGAGTTGACCGGTGAGCTGCTCGACGTACCAGGAGCCGCCCGCCGGGTCGATCACCCGCGCGAGATGCGACTCCTCGAGCAGGATCGTCGACGTGTTGCGGGCGATACGGCGCGCGAAGGCGTCCGGCAGACCGAGCGCGTGGTCGAAGGGCAGTACGGTCACCGACTCGGCGCCGCCGACGCCCGCGGCCAGGGTCGCGACCGTCGTACGGAGCATGTTCACCCACGGGTCGCGGCGGCTCATCATCACCGACGAGGTCACCGCGTGCTGCCGCTGCGCACCCTCGGTGCCGCAGACCTCGGCGACCCGGGCCCAAAGGCGCCGGGCGGCACGGAACTTGGCGATTGTCAGGAACTGGTCGGCACTCGCCGCGTAACGGAACTCCAGCTGTCCGACGGCCTGTTCGGCGGTGAGGCCCGCCTCCGTCAGCTCCCGCAGATACGCCACCGCGGTCGCCATCGAGGCGCCCAGCTCCTGCCCGGCCGAGGCGCCGGCCTCGTGGTAGGGCAGGGCGTCGACGGTGAGGGCCCGCAGGTGCGGGAACTGTCCTTGAGCTGCGTACTCGGCGACCGGCGCGAAGTCCTGCGCCCGGCCGGTGCGCGCCTCGTACCCGAGCGGATCGCCGCCCAGGTTGCCCCGTACGTCGTCCGCGGGAGTGCCGCGCTCGGTGTGCAGGCGCACCAACTCGGCCGCGGCTCCGGCGAATTGCGCACCGGAGTCGAGCGCGATGGGCGCGAGGTCGAGATACACCCCGTCGAGCGCCCGCGCGAGACCCTCGACGGGCAGCCCGCCTTCGCCGACCGTCAGCCACAGCGAGGTGACACCGTTCTCCAGGTCACCGAGCAGGGCTTCGTTCGCTCGTACGGGATCGGGATGGCTGTGCCGCTGCCGTACGTCCCAGCCGCCGGCGGCGTTGCCCTCGGGGCGGGCGCCCCGCAGGTAGGGAGCGAACCCGGGCAGGCCGGGCTCGGCGTCGGCGGAGGTGTACAGAGGCCGGGTGGTGAGCCCGTCCTCGAGCTTGGTGGAGAGGGCGTCCTCGGCGGCGTCGCCCGAGACTTCCTTGCCCGACTTGCGCAGTACGCCTTCCACGAGGCGCTGCCACTGCTCATGGGTCGCATCAGGGAACTCGGCGGCCAGGGAGAGCCCGTCGTCAGGCAGGACCGTCATGCTCGGATGTTAGCGGTGGTTAGCAAAGGAGCAGCAGGGGGCAGGGCTGTGACCTTGCCCTCTCCTGGCGGGGGTTGATCCTTCGCGCGTTCTGGACTACTGGCAGGTAACCGGTGTGATCACGGTCGTGCGCGGCGCCTGGCGCGGGCCGCCGCCCGGCTGCGTGCCGCGGTTCCGGGCGGCACCCGGCGATGGCGCAGCCAGGCCGGACGCGGTACGGGCATGGGGTCGATCGGGCCGCCCTTGCGGTGCTCCAGACGGATGCCGTGGAAGACGAGCCGGGTCAGACCGAACGCGATGAGGGCCTCCGCCCAGTAGAAGGCGCCGTAATCGAGCATCGAACCGTTCGGCGGCGACCCGGGCGCGGCTCCCCGCAACCCCACCAGGGCGAACAGGCTCGCGGCCATCCAGCCGAGCGCCGGCCACACCAGGCCGCGCCGCTGCCGTACGACCAGACCGCAGGCGACCACGACCGAGAGGCCGATGGCCCAGAACGCCCCGGCCATGAACCACGCCATCAGGAACGTGCTGCGCGAGCGCCGCACCTGGCTGTCGACCTCGGCCACGCCGAAGGCGTAGCGGGCGGCCTGGGAGTGCAGCGTGAAGTCGGGGTCCTGGTCCCGCAGCCGCAGCGTGAGCGGGACCTGCTCGCCGCCCAAGGTGGCGCGCAGGACCAGCGAGGTGCCGTAGCGGTCGAAGGGATAGTCGGAGGAGGTGCCCTCGCGCAGCGCAAGGGTCAGATCGCGGACGCGCGAGAGGCTGTGCGCCGTGAAGGTCAGATGCTCCTGGCCCGGCGAGTTGCTGATCAGGGTGAGATCCGCCCGGGGCCCGCCCGCCGCGTCCGCGTACACACCGCGCGGGTCCGCCGTGATCCGTACCGCGAGCGTGCGCGCATCGGGGTCGGTGCGGTGGACGGTCGCGCCCACGTCGATACGGTCGGGGGCTTCGGCGGCGCCCACCGTCAGGGCCCGGGTCCGTACGGACCGCTCCTGCAGGTACATGGCGACCCCGAGCGCGAACATCACGCACAGCGCCGCCGCGCCGATCCGCAGCCGCCGCCAGGGCAGCTCGCCCGCCGCCCGCCGCGCGAGCCGGTAGCGCCGGCGCAGGGCGCTCACCGGCTGGAGGGGATCGACCGCGGCGGGCATACCTCCGATCCTCGGGCGAGGGCCGCAGCCGCGCCACGTGAGCACCCCGCCGGGCGCGCCCCGCCGGGCCCGGCCGAGCGCGCCCTAGCCGAGCTCGTACTCGAACCAGATCCGGTGCGTGCCGTCCTCGTCGACCGCGATGCCGCCGGTCCCGGTGATCCCCGCCAGCTCCCCGGCGCTGCTCGCCGGGACGATGACGAAGTACTCGCCGAGCCGCGAGACATCGCCCGTCGTGGTGGCCGCATGCGCGAAGTTGAAGGTGCCGGAGCGGCCGCCGACCGCGCCCTCGAAGGACTCCATCGCCACATAGGTGCCGATGCCCTTGGCCTGGTCGTACGCGGCGGTGAACAGCGTGGTCGAGCGGCCGGTGATCTCACCCTCGAAATGCTTCTCGATCGTGGCCACCCCCACCGGCACGGCCGTGGTCACCTCCTGCGGCACGGCCACCCCGGCGGGCACGAAGGACTTCACGCTGAACGTTCCCGAAGCTCTCATGCGGCCGATGCTAGGGGCGGGCACTGACAAAAGCGGCCGGGGGCGGACAGGCGGCGTCCGCCCCCGGCCGGGGCCGGCTCAGGGCATCGACAGCAGGGCGCTGGTGGCGACGCGGCGGTCCTGGAGCGGTCTGAGAGCCAGACGTACCAGGGCCAGTGCGTTGTCGTCGCCGGCGATGCGGTTCGAGCTGAGCCGGGCGCACGTCAGACATTGATGGATGAGCATCCATTCGCCGTCCGTCCGTACGGTCAGGCCCAGCGGCTCCATCCGTCCCCGGCAGTCCGCGGCGCGGTCGCCGGGGATGCGGTGGTCGACATGGAGGCTGGTCAGACAGTTCGGGCAATGGTTGCGGTGCGCGGTGCCGGGCGCGACGAGGGAGACGTCGAGCCGGCAGCCCACACACCGGAAGTCATGGGCCCGATGGCGCCCCGCTGTGTGCAGGACGTCCTTGTGGCGCTGCGGCCGGCCGCGCTGCGTGCGGTCGGTGCGCCGGGTGCGGCGTGGCATGGCTGGTCCTCCGAGATCCTCCGGTGAGCGCTACGGGCGTTCAGAGCGTGCCGAACGCTTCGAGCGGGAACGGAGGATCGGCCAGCGGCCGCACGGCCATCCGCATCAGGATGAGCTGGTTGTCGTCCCCGCAGACGGGGTTCGAGGTGAGCTCACCGCAGCGGACGCAGCGGTGGACGAGCGTCCAGTCGCCGGTGCGCAGGACCGCGATGGCGATGGGGCTCATCCGCGAGCCGCACGCGGAGGGACCGCCCTCGACCTGGTCGAGGACATGCCGGGAGTGCAGACAGGACGGGCAGTGGTTGCGCCGCGTCCTGTCGGCGGCCTGGGCCGATACGGTCAGGCCGCACCGTACGCAGGCGAAGGTGTCGACGCCGAAGGCGCCGGTGGTGTGGTGCTGGTGTGCGAGGTGATCGCTGGACACCCGGGTGCTCCTTGCTGAGGAATGTGCGAGGACAGCAAGAGCAGGCCGAGCGGCCTCGGAGCATGGTGGACGGTGACGCGTACTGCGGGCAGTTACGCGGCGTCGCGAGGCGCGCTCGGCGCAAGGCGGGTCATCAAGACACCTCTTCCATGACAAGGGGCGAACGGAGTTGCTCGCGGACCAAGCCAACCTCGGCCCACGGGGACTCGTCCACCGATTTTCCGCGGTACGTCATTGAGGACGGCAGCTGTCCGCGTCCCTCGCTAACGTGCTGGACATGACGGCAGCGAAGAAGGCCCAAGGCCCGGTCCTCACCACGCGCGCGCTCAACCGCGCCACGCTGGAACGGCAGTTGCTGCTGCGGCGGCACACCATGAAGCCCGCGGACGCGGTCGCGCATCTGCTGGGTCTGCAGGCGCAGAACGTCAAGCCGCCCTATTACGCGCTGGCCGCGCGCCTCGACGGCTTCGAGCCGGAGGAGTTCTCGGCGCTGATGGCCTCCCGTGAGCTCGTACGGATCGTCACGATGCGCTCCACGATCCACACCCACACCGCGGACGACGCGCTCGCCCTGCGCGGCCTGGTGCAGCCCGCGCGCACCCGTGAGCTGAACATGTTCCGCAAGGGTCTGGCCGGTGTCGACCTCGATCAACTCGTCGTACGCGCGAAGGAGCTGGTGGAGGAGCGGCCGCGCACCCTCAAGGAGATCCGTGAGGCGCTCCTGGAGCGCTGGCCGGACGCCGACCCGCAGGCGCTGGGCATCGCGGCCCGCTGTTCGCTGCCGCTGGTGCAGGTCACGCCACGCGGGCTGTGGCGGCAGAGCGGCCAGGTCTCCCTGACGACGCTCACGCACTGGCTGGGCAGGGACGACGGGCAGGAAGCGGTGCCGGACGAGACGGTGCTGCGCTATCTCGCCGCGTTCGGCCCCGCGTCCGTCAAGGACTTCCAGACCTGGGCGGGTCTGACCCGTATGCGCGAGGTCTTCGAGCGGCTGCGCCCCGGCCTGCTGACCTTCCGCGACGAGCACGGCGTCGAGCTCTTCGACCTCCCGGACGCACCCCGCCCGGACGCGGACACGCCCGCGCCGGCCCGGCTGCTCCCCGAGTTCGACAACCTGCTGCTCTCGCACGCCGACCGCACCCGGGTCGTACCGCCCGAGTACAAGGGCCGTACCTGGCTGGGCAACTTCGCCTGGAGCGTCTTCCTGGTCGACGGCTTCCTCGCGGGCGTATGGAAGCTGGCGGAGGACAAGGAGTCGTCGACGATCACCTTCGAAACCTTCGGCAAGCTCACCAAGGCACAACGGACCGAACTCGACGCGGAGGCGGTGCGGTTGCTCGAAGGGCCGCTGGGGACGGGGCTGCCGTACGACATCCGGTACGAGAAGGTGGTGGGCGCCTAGCAGGGGCGGGCGCTCACTCCGCCCGCCCCGTCGCCGCCACCGTCACCCCGAGTCCGATCATCGCGAAGCCGCCCGCGCCGCCGATCATCGACAGGCGGCGGTCGGAGCGGGCGAACCAGCCGCGGGCGGCGGAGGCGGTCAGGCCCCAGGCCGTGTCGGTGACGAGGCCGATGCAGATCGGTACGAGGCCGAGGATCAGCATCTGGCCCGGCAGACCGCCCGCGGAGTGGTCCACGAACTGCGGCAGCACGGCGGCGAAGAAGACGATCCCCTTCGGGTTGGTCACTCCCACGATCACACCGTCGAGCACGGTCCGCAGATCCCCGCGCCGCGCCCCGCCCTCACCCGGGCCCCGCATCGCCGAGGCCTTCATCTCCTTGCGGTGCCGGTACGCCTGCACCCCCAGGTACATCAGATACGCGGCGCCCGCGAGCTTCACCGTAACGAACACCGTGACCGAGCGCTCCACGAGCGTGCCGACACCCAACGCGACCGCGACGACCAGGAGATACGAGCCGACGACATTGCCGAGCACGGTCGCGAGCGCGGTGCGGCGGCCGTGCGCCAGCGCCCGTCCGATCACGAACAGCACGCTCGGCCCCGGGATCACGATCACCAGCAACGACATCGCGGCGAACGCGAGCAGACGGTCCATGGACACCATGTCCTCACCCCCGCCGCGATGCTAGGTGACGTGCGGACGCGAATGTCAGGGCCTGACCGAAGGGTCTTACGGACCGGACGCGCCCGGCTCCGGCACAGAGCCCGGCTCCGGCACAGAGCCGGGCCTCACGGCAGCAACCCCGCCCGCCGCGCCGCCACCACCGCCTCCCACCGCGAATGCGCCCCCAGCTTGCGCATCGCCGAGCGCAGATAGCCCTTGACGGTCTCCGCCCCGAGCCCCAGACGCTCGGCCGCCGCCGCGTTGGTCGCGCCGAGCGCGACACAGGCGAGCACATCCACCTCGCGCGGCGCCAGGCGCACTTCGGGCGACGGGCGTACGGCGGGTTCGGACGCGGCCGCCAACGTGCCATAGGCCTCGGTGAGTTCGGCGCGCAGCCGCGGGTCCTCGATCCTGGGCGCGAGCGCACGCAGCGCACTGTGCGCCTCCCGCACCCGTTCCCAGGCGTCCGCTCCGACGGCGGGTTCGCGCGCCGCCACCAGGAGGTCATGGGCCTCGTCCCGTACGACCAGGGCCTGTTCCACATCCCGGGCCGCCGCGACCGCCGCCGTCAGGATCCGCTCACCGAGCGGCTGCGGTGAGCGCAGCGCCCCGTACAGGACGCCGCGCACCTTGCGGCGGACGATCACCGGCACCGCGAGCACCGAGCGCAGCCCTTCGGCGGCGACCAAGGCGTCGTACTCGTGGCTGATGTGCCGCGCCTCCTGATAGTCGACCACCGCGCAGGGCCGGGACAGCGCGACGGCCTTGCCGCCGAGGCCCGAACCCGTGCTGACCGCCACGCCTTTGAGGGCGCCCGAGACCGTGCCGCTCACCTCGTCGATACGCAGCCGACCGCGCTGCCGCGAGGGCCCGGGCGGCGATCCGAGCCGGTCGTAGACCAGCCCGCCGAGCGCCACCGGAAGCCCGGTGTCCCGGCGCAGCCGCACCAGCGCGGAGCGCAGCTCGTACGCCTCGGCTCCCCGTCCCTCGTACCCCGTCACTGCTGCCCGCCTTCCGTGCTCGCCCCGTGGAGGCCCGGTTCCGTCCCTGCTGAGGGGGTGGTTTTACCGAGGCTCCTGAGCACAGGATGCTACGTAGGGATGGGCCGAATGCACCGGATACCGGATCACAGGAGACACATCATGCGGACACCGATGACCGTCGCGGACTTTCTCCACCGGGCGGAGGCGGGCTTCGCGAGCAGTCCCGGTGTGATCGACGAGCCGGACCAGCCGGCGCCCGTCGTACCGGAGTCGACCTACGGTCGCCTGGGGGAGCGGGTGCGCGCCTGGCAGGCGGGCTTCGACGCGCTCGGGATAGGCGAGGGCGAGCGGATCGCCGTCGTCAGCCACAACTCCGCACGCATGCTGGAGCTGCTGTTCGCGGTCCCGATGAGCGGGCGGATCTGCGTGCCGGTCAACTTCCGCCTGAAGCCGGAGGAGACCGAGTACATCGTGCGGCAGAGCGGTGCGTCGGCGGTCCTCGTCGACCCGGAGCTCGATGACGCGCTGTCGTCGGTGAAGGCACGGCACCGTTTCGTCCTCGGCGAGCAGACCGAGAGCGGGCTGATGCGCTTCGGCGTCGAGCCACGGCCCTGGTCACGGCCGGACGAGGACGCGACCGCCACCATCAACTACACCTCGGGAACCACCGCACGCCCCAAGGGAGTTCAGCTCACCCACCGCAACATCTGGGTCAACGGCCTCACCTTCGGCCTGCACACCCGCGCCTGGGAGCGGGACGTCTACCTGCACACTCTGCCGATGTTCCACTGCAACGGCTGGGGCATGCCGTTCGTGATGGCCGGACTCGGCGCCAAGCAGGTCGTGCTGCGCAAGGTCGACGGCACCGAGATCCTGCGCCGGGTCGCACAGCACGGCGTGACGCTGATGTGCGGGGCGCCCGCCGTGTGGAACGCGGTGCTCGGCGCGGCGGCCGACTGGCAGGGCGAGATCCCGGGCCGCGACAAGGTGCGGCTCGTCTGCGCGGGCGCACCGCCGCCCAGCCGCACCATCCAGCGCGTCGAGGAGGAACTGGGCTGGGAGTTCACCCAGATCTATGGCCTCACCGAGACCTCCCCGCTGCTCACCTTCAACCGCACCCGGCCCGAGGACGACGCCCTGCCGGCCGAGGAACGCGCCCGCAAGCTGTCCCGCGCGGGCCTTCCCGCTCTGGGCGTACGCCTCCAGGTCGCCGATTCCGGCGAGGTGCTCGCCCGGTCGAACGTGGTCCTCGACGGCTACTGGGACAAGCCCGAGGAGACCGAGGCGGCCCTGGAGGGCGGCTGGTTCCACACGGGCGACGGCGGAGTGATCGACGAGAGCGACGGCCATCTGACCATCTCCGACCGCAAGAAGGACGTCATCATCACGGGCGGCGAGAACGTCTCGTCGATCGAGGTCGAGGACACCCTCTTCGGCCACCCCGCGGTCGCCGAGGTCGCGGTGATCGGCGTACCGCACCAGAAGTGGGGCGAGACCATCAAGGCCCTCGTCGTCCTGGAGGAGGGCGCGACGGCCACGGAGGCCGAGCTGATCGCCCACTGCAAGGAGCGGATCGCGGGCTACAAGGCGCCGACCTCGGTGGAGCTGAGGGAGTCGATTCCGCGTACGGCCACGGGCAAGATCCAGAAGTTCAAGCTGCGGGAACCGTACTGGGAAGGGCGCTCGCGCCGGATCAACTGATCGTCCGCTCCGGGCTTCGACCTGGCCCGACCGGGCACACCTGAACGAATGGGCGCTCTCCTCGCACTGGCCTCCGCCGTCCTCTACGGTCTCGTCGACTTCGCCGGCGGCATCCTGTCACGCCGTATCCCCTTCGCGGCGGTCACGCTGCTCGGGCAGCTCGGCGGTCTGGTGTTCGCCGTCGCGGCCGCCCTGGTGGTGCCCGCGACGTCCGTGTCCCAGGGCGACCTGTGGTGGGGCGGGCTCTCCGGTGTGGGCAGCGCGGCCGCCATGTGGTTCCTCAACCGCGGACTGAGCCGGGGCGACATGAGCGTGGTGGTCCCGGTGAGCGCCGTGACCTCGGTGGTCCTGTCCGTACTCGCCGGTGTCGTGGTCCTGCACGACCGCCCGTCCCCGCTGGCCTGGGCGGGCATCGCGGTCACGGCGCCCGCCCTGTGGCTGGTCTCCGGCGGCTCCCGGCAGGCGGCCCCCGGCCGGGGTGTCACGGACGGACTGCTGGCGAGCGCGGGCGTCGCGGTGCAGTACCTGGCCCTTGCGCAGGCGGACGCGTCGAGCGGTCTGTGGGCGGTGACCGCGGGCCGGCTCGTCGCCGTCGTGGTGCTCCTTCCCACGGCGGTACGCCGGCTCCGCGTGCCGGTGGTGCAGGGCGTCCAGGCCTTCGTGATCGGCGCGGGAGCCGCCCTTGGCCTGAGCCTGTACCTGCTGGCCACACAGCAGCAGATGCTCGCGGTGGCCGTGGTGCTCGCCTCGCTCTACCCGGCGATCCCCGTGATCCTGGGGCTCGCGGTCCTGCACGAGCGCGTCGACCGCCGTCAGATGCTCGGGCTGTGGGGAGCGCTGGCGGCGACGGTGCTGCTCGCACTGGGATGAGGCCGGCCCCGGCGTCACACCTCCAGCAACTGCCCCGCAGCGGCAGCCGCCCCCACAAGACCGGCCTCGGTTCCCAGAGCCGCCGCCGTGATCTCCAGATGGCCGACGAAGGACAGGGCGGCGTAGGTCTTCAAGTGCCGTCGCAGCGGGCCGAACAACAGGTCTCCCGCCGCGGCCACCCCGCCGCCGATCACGCAGATGTCGATCTCGACGAGCGTGGCCGTGCCCGCGATTCCCGCGGCGAGCGCCTTGCCCGCGCGGTCGAAGGCCGCGAGCGCGGCCGGGTCGCCGGCGCGGGCCGCCTCGGCCGCGGCGGCCGCGTCGGCGAGCCCCGCGTGCCGCGCGATCGACGTACCGGACGCGATGATCTCGACGCAGCCGCGGCTGCCGCAGGGACAGAGCTCACCGTCGAGTTCGACGCTGATGTGGCCGATGTGCCCGGCGTTCCCGGTCGGTCCGGGGTGCAGCCGGCCGTCGAGCACCAGACCGCCGCCGACGCCCGTGGAGACCACCATGCACAGGGCGTTGCGATGGCCGCGGGCGGCGCCCAGCCAGTGCTCGGCGGCGGTCATCGCGACCCCGTCGCCGACGAGCACGGTGGGCACCGGTGCACCGTGCCGTGCGAGCGCCTTCTCGGTCCGCTCGACGACCGGATAACCGCGCCAGGCCCCGATGTTGACCGGACTCACGGTGCCGCGCGAGGCGTCGATCGGCCCCGCGCTGCCGATCCCGCACCGCCGCACACCGGCCCACTCGGGGGCCTGCGCGAGTTCGCCGACGACCTCTTCGAGCGCGGCCATCACCCCGTCGCCGTCGGTCCCGCGCGGAGTGGCACGACGCGCGCTGACAAGCAACTTCCCGTCGCCCCGCACCAACGCCCCCGCGATCTTCGTCCCCCCGATGTCCAGGGCAAGCGTGATCCCGGGGCCCGCGCTGTCGGGGGCCGGGAGCGGGAGGAGATCGAGGGTGGTCACGGGTGGTGCTCCTGTTCTGGTGAGCGAATTCAGCCCCTGCGGCGCTTGAGGCGATCTTTCAGCCCCTGCGGCGCTTGAGCAGATCCGAACGAAGTTCGGATGCAGGGGGCCCGGGGGCGAAG
>NZ_JAAKZW010000218.1 GCF_011044995.1 Streptomyces mesophilus
ACCCCAGCCCGCCCACGCCGGGCCAGAGCGCGGGCCAGCCGACCCTCGTGCCGGGGGTGCCCAAGATCCCCTCCGGGGACATGGGCAAGGCCGTACCCCTGGACGTGGTCAAGGCCGATGTCGCCGAGGACGCCCGCAAGGACCGCGGGAGCGCGCGGCTCGTCCACCCGGCCGCCGCCAAGAAGATGGCCGACTGCTCCGGCGCCGCCTGTCCCGTACGGGCCCCGGTCCTGCACGACCTCACCGGCGACGGGAAGAACGAGCTGATCACGGCGGTGGACATCGACGGCCGGATGAGTGAGCTGCGGGTCTACACCGTCGAGGACCAGCAGGTGAAACGGGTGCTCTCGCGGCGCGCGGTCCTGGAGGGCGTGGAGGTCGCGGCCGGGCATCTGGCGGTCCGCGAGCCCACCACCAACCCCACCTATGTCTCCGTATCGGACTACGTCTGGGATCCGGACCGCCGCGGGATGTTCCTCCAGCAGCTGAGCCTGGACACCTGCCGGGCGCCCGAGCGCCAGGGCAAGCCGTGCCCGACGGAGGGCACATGACCGGTATCCGCATGACCGGTAACCACACAAAGGGCGGCCGCTGATGGGGCTCCGCTGGCGGATCGCCCTCACGATCACCGCGGTGAGCTGCACCGTCGCGGCGGTGCTCGGCGTCCTCGTGCACAACGTGGTCACCCGCCAGGTCGTCGGCGAGGTCCGCAAGGAGGTCCGCGACGAACTGGACTACGCACTCAGCGCGTACGAGTACGGCACGACCATGCCCGAACACGCCGGCATCGACCCGCCCGGCCTCCCGACGCGCCTGCGCGAGCTGGCGGCCGACGGCCGGCGCGGCACGATGGTGGGCGAGCGCGCGGGCGAACCGGTGATGTGGAGCGCCGCGCCCGCGGACGGGAAGGCGCTGGCGGTGTGGCAGCCGTTCGGGGCGACCCGTTCACGGCTCGACACCATCGACACCGCGATCCTCGGCTCGGCGCTGCTCGCCGCCGGCACCGTCACGCTCGCCGGGCTCTTCCTCGCCGCCCGGATCAGCCGCCGCCTCAGCGCCACGGCCGCGGTCGCGCGGCGGATCACGGACGGCGACCTGGACGCGCGGGTGGGGATGAGCGCGGGGAGCGGCAAGGGCCATGACGAGGTGCGGGATGTGGCGGCCGCCCTGGACAGCATGGCCGAGTCGCTGCAGCGCCGGCTGGAATCGGAGAAGCGCTTCACGGCCGATGTGGCCCATGAGCTGCGCACTCCGCTGACGGGCATGGTGGCGGCGGCCGGGCTGCTGCCCGAGGGCCGCCCCAAGGAGATGATCAACGACCGCCTCGGCGCCCTGCGCGGGCTGACCGAGGACCTCCTGGAGATCTCGCGCCTGGACGCCGGTGCGGAAACGGCCGACCTCTCCGAGTACCAGCTCAGTGCCCTGGTCGAGCACGCGGTCCGCGGCACCGGTCTGGAGGCGGAGACCGAGGTCGTACGGGATGTGACGGTGCGGACCGACCGGCGCCGCCTCGACCGCATCCTGAGCAATCTGATCGTCAACTCCCATAAGCACGGCCGGCCGCCGGTCACCCTCACCGTGGACGGCCCGGTGATCGAGGTGCGGGACCAAGGGGACGGCTATCCACGGGAGTTGGTGGAACAGGGGCCGCAGCGGTTCCGTACCGGCGATCCCGGGCGGGGCAGGGGGCACGGTCTCGGTCTGACGATCGTGATGGGGCAGGCCGGGGTGCTCGGGATCGAGGTCGAGTTCGGTGCCACGGAGAGCGGGGGCGCTCGCACCGTTCTACGGCTTCCCGCGCACTGATTCCACATCAGTGCAGGTCAGTGGCCCTTTACAGAGGTGTGCTGCGGAATGCCGCAAACCGTTACATTGCTTACGCATGACCCAAACATGACCTCCGTAGCTTCATATCCGTCGCCACCGCAAAGGGGCACAGACCGGGACACCACAGCTACGAGAAAGTCACCATCATGCGCGCCACCCGCCGTACCGTCCGCACCGCCGCCATCGCCACCGGCGTCATCGCCGCCCTCGCCGTTCCGACGACGGCCGCCTTCGCCGACTCGCCGACCGCTCCGGGCACCGGCCAGGAGCAGGTCCTGCCGGGGAACGAGACGAAGCCGGGGAACGAGACGAAGCCCGGCAACGAGACCAAGCCGGGCGACGAGTCGAAGCCCACGGACGAGACCAAGCCCACCGACGAGACCAAGCCGGAGACGCCCAAGCCGGGCGGTGACGAGTGGAAGTCCCTCGGCAAGAAGCAGCTGGCGGGCGGCTTCTCGGCCGACGTACGCGTCAAGGCCTCCGCCAACTCCGCCGCGGCCACGATCTCCAAGGGCGGCGCGCAGGTCGGCACGCTTGACGCTTCCGGCAGCACCGCGTCCCAGGTCATCGACGGATACACCATCAGCCTGACCCCGGCCGGCCAGGTCTCGGCCAAGAAGAACGGCGGGGACGAGACCCCCAAGCCGGGCGGCTGGGTGGCCAAGCCCAAGCAGCAGCTCGGTGACGGCTACTCCGCGATCGTCTCGGTGAACGCCTCCGCGCGCATGGCCAAGGCCGACATCTACCAGGGCAACGGCGGTGTGGTCCGCGCGCTGAGCGCCACCGACGGCAAGCCCGCCACGTACAAGACCGGCACCGGTGTCATCACGCTGACCTCGGACGGCTCGATCTCGTACAAGAAGGGTGAGAACCCCAAGCCGAAGCCGGATACCCGCACCTTCGTGCGCGAGTACAAGAACCTCGGCGGCTCCGGCTTCGACGCCAAGGTCTACAAGACCAAGGCGGGTTACGAGGCCGACATGATCGCCAAGGCCACGGACTCCGACAAGAAGATCGTCTGGGACACCCTCAAGCAGTCCGGCGACAAGGCCGCGTACGGCCAGCACAACGGCGCCCACTTCGTCCTCAACCCCGACGGCACCATGAAGGGCTGGACCGAGGGCAAGTCCAACGGCGGCGACAAGAAGGACCAGAACCGGAAGCAGAACAACGCCATACCCAAGGGCGGCGTCAAGGCCGGTGCCGAGGGCGTCTCGTCCGGTGACGACACCGCGCTGCTCGCCGCCGGTGGCGGCATGGCGGCGGCCGGTGCCGCGGGTCTGGGCTTCGCGATGCTGCGCCGCCGCGGCGACCAGGAGAGCTGACACTCCCGTACGACAGGAGAGCCGGCGCTCCCGAACAACAGGAGCGCTGACGCTCCCCGTAAAGGCTGAGAACGGGGCGCCCCCTGGCAGGAGGGGTGCCCCGTTCCCGTATGTCCCATGTCCCAAGCGGGCCGCGTACGAAGGGGACTCAGACCCCGATGTCGCCGCCGTCCTTGCGCCACACGGCCACGACCGACGGCCGGACGTGCTTGCCCTGTCCGTCGGGCCAGGCGGAGAGCGGATTGTCGACCGTGGCGCCGTCGAGCTCGCCCGGGTGCTGGACCGCGACGAGCACCCGGCGGTCCTGGACCAGCGGACCGCAGGTCTCCGCGCCCTTCGGGACGGTCAGGAACTGCTTGAGCTCACCGCGCCGCTCCCCGGCCGTCGCGACGCCGAACAGGCCGTCGTGCGAGCCGAGTTGGGCACCGTCGGTGGAGATCCACAGGTTGCCGTGGTCGTCGAAGGCCACGTTGTCCGGGCAAGAGATCGGGGAGACCTTGTCCTTGGGGAAGCCCGCGAAGTACGTCGCCGGATCGTTCGGGTCGCCCGCCACCAGGAACAGTGACCAGGCGAACTTCGTCTGCGTCGGGTCGTTCCAGCGCTCGGTGAGCTCGAGGACCTGGCCGTGCTTGTTGAGGTTGCGCGGGTTGGCCTCGTCCGCGCCCGCCTTGCCGGCCTTGCCGCGGTCGGTGTTGTTGGTGAGCGCGATGTAGACCTTGCCGGTACGCGGCGAGGGCTCGACGTCCTCGGGACGGTCCATCTTGGTGGCGCCGACCTTGTCGCCGGCCAGGCGCGTGAAGACGAAGACCTCTTCGGCGCTCATGCCCTCGACATGGCTGACGGCACCCTTCGCGGTGGCCGTGGCCAGCGGAATCCACTCTCCGCTGCCGTCGAACTCACCGTCCGAGGGCAGCTTCCCGGTGCCGTCGATCTCGATCGCCGGGGAGTCGCCGGTGAGCTTCGCGACGTAGAGCGTGCCCTCGTCGAGCAGCGTCATGTTGTACGCGCGGTCGGAGCGGGAGCTGCCGCGCCGCATCCGCTTCGAGGAGACGAACTTGTAGAAGTAGTCGAACCGCTCGTCGTCCCCGCTGTAGACCACGGGACGGCCGTCGCGCGTGAGCCGCACGGTCGCGCCCTCGTGCTTGAAGCGGCCGATCGCGGTGTGCTTGACCGGGGTCGAGTCCGGGTCGTACGGGTCGAGTTCGACGATGTAGCCGAAACGGTGCACCTCGTTGGGCTCCTGGGCGACGTCGAAGCGCTTGTCGAAACGCTCCCACTTGCGCTCGGTCGGGCCCGTGCCGATGCCGTAGCGCTTGTCGGTCGCGCGCGAGGAGTTGGCGAAGTACTGGTTGAAGTTCTCCTCGCCGTGCAGCGTCGTGCCCCAGGGGGTCTGGCCGCCCGCGCAGTTGTTGAGCGTGCCGAGCACCTTGGTGCCCGTCGGGTCCGCCGAGGTCTTGAGCAGATCGCTGCCGGCCGCCGGGCCCTGCACACGGAACTCCGTGGTGGCGGTGATCCGGCGGTTGAGGTGATGCCGCGGAACGTACGTGAGCTTGCCGGTCCTGCGGTCCTCCTCGACCACGACGACCCCGAGGCCGTGCGCGGCCCAGGCGATCTCCACCTGCTCGCGGGTCGGGTTCGCGGCGTCGTAGTCGCGGAACATCAGGATCTCGTCGGTGTACTCGTGGTTCGCGACGAGGATCTGGCGGCCGCGGCCGTACGGCAGCAGGGCCAGGTAGTCGTTGTTGTAGCCGAACTGCCCGGCCTGGGCCTTGGCGCTCTGGTGCTCCGGGTCGAAGTCGGGGGCGCCGCGCAGGATGGGGTCGCCCCACTTGATGACGATGTTCTGGGCGTAGCCCTCGGGGATCGTGACCTGGTCGGCGGAGTTGGGCGCCACCGGCGTGAAGCGCAGGCCCTTGGCGGCCTTGTCGCGGCCGTGGCCCCGGCCGGCCGTGTTCGCCTCCGCGCCGGCGGCCGTGGCCCGCGGGGCCTGGCCGACGACCGCGGCGCCGGCCGCGCCGGCGACCGTGACGACCGCGGCGGCGCGGATCATCGACCTTCTCGACAGGGCACCGGCTATGACATCGCCGACATATTCGTTGTCGCTGGTGTTCGGAACCTCGTGGAAGCAGGCGTCACCACAGCGGAAGCGGCACGTCATGGCCGACCGTCCACCCGGGTGCGAACCGTCCTTCGTGATGAGCGGCAGCAGTTTGCGCACGTTTCCCCTCCGCGCTGGATCACCGACAGAGTGTCGGAAAGCTTGTCCCGGCGTGACGTTAGGTGCGGATGCCAGCAATGCGGCGGCCGTGACATGAACGCCGGGTGAACCCCGGTTGCATGGAGGGGTGTTGAGCTGGGGCGCGGGTCGGGAGGGTGAGCTTCGTGAGGGGCTGCCCAAGATCACGTGGAGCGGCCGCTAACCTTACGTGTCCGCCCTGGCCAGGGGTGACGGATTACCCGGACAACCGGGAACAACTCACGTTGAAGGGTTGCGCACATGGGCATTCTGGATCGCCTGCGGAACGTGTTCGGCCGGGGGCGTGCGGTGCCTGCGGCGCGGACGGCGGAGCCGGTCACCGTGACCGACGCCGAGCCGACGATTCCGTCGCCCGCCACGGAGACGGCGCCCGCGGCGTCCTCGTCCGCTCCGGTGCCGGCTCCCGCTCAGGAGACCGCTCCGGCCGCCGAGCCCGCTCCGGCCGCCGCCGCGGTGCCGGCTCCCGCCGAGGAGCCCTCGCCGTCCACGGTGGACGAGCTGGTCTCGGCCGCGTTCGACAACCCGTCCCTCGGCGAGCGGGTCCCGTCCCCCGCGACCTCCGCGGAGACGGCAGCCGCCCCGGCGGACCCGGAGCCGGAGCCGGTCGCGGAAGCCGAGCCCGTCGTCGAAGCCGACCCCGAGCCCGTACGCGAGGAGGAGCCCGTCCTCGTAGCGGAAACGCAGCCCGAGCCGGTCGCCGAGCCCGAGCCCGCCCTCGAGCTGACCGTGGTCGGCAAGCCCGCCCACACCCTCGCGCGGGTCAAGTCCCGCGCCCCCGGCCTCGTCGCCGCGTACAAGGCGGCCGGCGCCGCCCTGAAGAAGCAGGAGCTGACGGGCGTACGGGCCGACGTCTACCTCGTCCTCGACCGCTCCGGATCGATGCGCCCGTACTTCAAGGACGGCAGCGCGCAGAACCTCGCCGAGCAGGTGCTCGCCCTCGCCGCGCACACCGACGAGACCGCCACCGTCAACGTCGTCTTCTTCTCCACCGAGCTCGACGGCACCGGCACCCTCACCCTCGACGAGCACGAGGGCCGGATCGACGAGCTGCACGCGGGCCTCGGCCGTATGGGACGTACGAACTACGACCGTGCCATCGCCGAGATCGTCGCCCTGCACGAGAAGGCCGACCACCCGGACCGCCCGGCGCTGGTGATCTTCCAGACGGACGGGGCGCCGGAGTCCAGGACCGCCGCCACGCAGGCCCTCAAGGACGCCGCCGAGCACAGCATCTTCTGGCAGTTCGTGGCCTTCGGCGAGACGGAGTCCAAGGCCTTCGACTACCTCCGCAAGCTCGAAGTGGAGAACCCCGGAAACATGGCCTTCTTCCACGCGGGCCCGGTCCCCAACGAGCTCACGGACGCTGAGCTGTACGCGGGCCTGCTCGGCGCCTGGCGACCGTAGGCAGCACCGACCCCGAGGGGCCGTCCGACCGGGAAAAACCCCGGGCGGGCGGCCCCTGCCCGTCGGCTACGATTTGTGGATTCCAGGCGACGAGACGCGACTGTCATACCGACAGGGCCTCGTCACCGCACGTAGCGACCCGGGAGCAGCCCGCAATGGCTCGACACCTCATCACCAGCGCCCTTCCCTACATCAACGGGATCAAGCACCTGGGCAACATGGTGGGGTCCATGCTCCCGGCGGACGTGTACGCCCGCTACCTCCGCCAGCGCGGCCACGAGGTCCTGTACATCTGCGCCACGGACGAGCACGGCACCCCCGCCGAGCTGGCCGCCAAGGAGCAGGGCCTGCCGGTCGCGGAGTTCTGTGCGCAGGCGCATGACGCGCAGAAGGCCGTGTACGACGGCTTCGCGCTCGCCTTCGACTACTTCGGCCGCAGCTCCTCGCCGCAGAACGCCGAGCTCACGCAGCACTTCGCGCGCAAGCTCAAGGAGAACGGCTTCATCGAGGAGCGCGCCATCCGCCAGGTGTACTCGCCTGCCGACGGCCGCTTCCTGCCGGACCGCTATGTCGAGGGCACCTGCCCGCACTGCGGTTACGACAAGGCCCGCGGCGACCAGTGCGAGAACTGCACCCGCGTCCTGGACCCCACCGACCTGATCAACCCGCGCTCGGCCATCTCCGGCTCCACGGAGCTCGAAGTACGCGAGACCAAGCACCTGTTCCTCCTCCAGTCGAAGCTGCAGGGCGAGGTCGAGCAGTGGGTGGCCCGCCACGAGGCCGAGTGGCCGCAGCTCGCCTCCTCGATCGCCCGCAAGTGGCTGACCGAGGGCCTGCACGACCGCGCCATCACCCGCGACCTGGACTGGGGCGTCCCCGTACCGGCCGACACCTGGCCGGAGCTGGCCGCCGAGGGCAAGGTCTTCTACGTCTGGTTCGACGCCCCGATCGAGTACATCGGCGCGACGAAGGAATGGGCGGACGCCGCCCCCGACGGCGAGGTCCGCGACTGGAAGTCCTGGTGGTACGAGCCCGACGGCGCCGCCGACGTCCGCTACACGGAGTTCATGGCGAAGGACAACGTCCCGTTCCACACGGTGATGTTCCCGGCCACCGAGCTCGGCGTGCGCGAGCCCTGGAAGATGGTCGACTACGTCAAGGCCTTCAACTGGCTGACGTACTACGGCGGCAAGTTCTCCACCTCGCAGAAGCGCGGCGTCTTCACCGACCAGGCGCTCGACATCCTGCCGGCCGACTACTGGCGCTACTTCCTCATCGCGAACGCGCCCGAGTCGGACGACTCCTCCTTCACCTGGGAGCACTTCACCGCCACGGTGAACAAGGACCTGGCCGACACCCTCGGCAACTTCGTCAACCGCGTCCTGTCCTTCTCGAAGAAGCGCTTCGGCGAGGAGGTCCCCGCAGGCGCGGAGGCCGGCGAGGCGGAGGCGAAGCTGGGCGAGGAGATCGCCGCGCTGCTCGCCGAGTACGAGACCCAGATGGAGGCCCTCCAGTTCCGCAAGGCCGCGGCCGCGCTGCGCGCCCTGTGGTCGGCGGGCAACTCCTATCTGGAGGAGAAGGCCCCCTGGCTGGAGATCAAGACCGACCCCGAGGGCGCGGCCCTGACGCTGCGTACGGCGATGAACCTGATCCACCTGTACGCGGTGGTCTCGGAGCCCTTCATCCCGGCGTCCTCGGCGGCGATGCGCGCGGCGTTCTCGCTGACCGATGACAACGCCACGTGGGTCTCGGCCGACGAGGCCCGCACCCTGAACTCGGTCCCCGCGGGCACCCCGTTCACGGTCCCGCCGGTCCTCTTCGCCAAGATCCAGGACGAGGATCTGGCGGCGTACAAGGAGCGGTTCGGGGGCGAGGGCGCGTAACTCCCTCTGCCTGTACGTGCAGGAGGGCCCCGGAACCGTATGGATCCGGGGCCCTTCGGCGTGCGGGGAGGGTCAGCCGATGAACGCCTCGCCCGTACCGCCCAGCGCTACGGCGTCGGACTGCGAGATCCCGAGCGCCGACGGGAGCATCATCTTGCTGCCCGTACCCGTGGGGCCTGTCGCACCACCGGAGAGGACCCAGACCGCGCCCTGGTAGTTGTTCTCGCCGACGCCGGTGACCATGAGTTCGGGCCGGCCGTCCTTGTTCAGGTCCCCTGCCTCGACCGTGGTCCCGAACTGGTCTTCATCCTCGGAACCTCCGGCGACGGAGGCGGTTTCCTGGTTCACCGCATAGGCACCCGTGCCGAGCAAGCCCGTCTTGCGGCCGGGGATGACCACGACGTTGCCGGCCGAGCCGTCCTCTCCCAGAGTCTCCTTCGGAGCGCCGACGATGATCTCGGCCGCACCGTCGCGGTTGAGGTCGGCCACGGCCACCGTGGCACCGAACTCGTCGTATTTCTCACCCGCGCCTGGCACGCCGACGGTGTCCTGGCTGATGTGCTGGGGCTTGGCGTCGAGCGCGATCCCCGTGGCGGACCCGAACCAGACGGAGACACGACCGCCTACTGCGCCCTCGTCCTCGGGACCCGATGCACCCGGTTCGTCGGGGTCGCCGACCACCAGGTCGCCATAGCCGTCACCGTTCACATCACCTACCGTGCCGGTCACGCCGTCGCCCTGGGAGAGCACCGGCCGCGGCCACATGCTGTCGTCCGAGTTCACGTGCACCTGGGCGCCCGTGTCGCCGACCCGGACGGTGAAGATGAAGCGGTCCGCATCACCGCTTCTGTCGACGTCGCCGAGGGCCACGGCCCCGGCCGATGCGGATGCCGTGTTCCCGTACGTGCTGCCGACCGTTCCCGTGCGGCTGAAGGGGCCTGTGTACTCGGCGACGCCTGACCATGAGGCCGCCATGACCTTGGTGGTGGCCCCTGAACTGCCCTTCACCGCAGCTACGGAGAGCCCGAAGTACACGCCCGACGGCAGAGACTGCGGTGGGTTGAGATTGGTACCGGCGCCCAGGCCGCTCCTGCTGCCCCACAGGACGCTGACCATGCCCACGTCCGTGCCGCTCGCCAGGTCCTCGCGGGGCGTCCCGACCACGAGGTCGGCATAGCCGTCCAGGTTCAGGTCGGCCACAGCGGTGCTGGTGCCGAAACCGTCACCCTTCTCACTCGCGCCCGGTACCCCGGCGGAGTTCTGCGTGATGACCACCCGCTTCGTGGGCGACACCCCGCTCGCCGAACCGTAGAGAACCACGACGGCCCCGGCGCCCCTATGACCGGACACGGTCGTCCAAGGCGCGCTCAGCACCAGATCCCGGTACCCGTCCCCGTTGAAGTCCCCCGGCGTCGCCATCCGCGCCGCCACCGCCGTACCGGGCAGCAGCGCAAGCCCCAGTGCTCCGGTGACCACGGCGGCCGCGATCCCTGCCGCAGGTCTCCACCCATGTCTGTGTATACGCATGCTTGTCCCACCCCTGATGTCTTCGCCCCGGACCCCCGGAGGCCACCCGGATCCTCCCCGAACCCGGTACGACACCCCTCACAACAGCCTGGTAACACAGGCCACTCGGGCATCAGCGAGATCTTAAGCCCCGACGCCGAACGGTCTGAAGGGCGCTGCGGCACCGCAATCCGGTCGTGACGTCAGCGGCTGCCGGTGGGGTTCGCTGGGGCGTCGGCCGGTTCCGTCGGCTCCTCTTCGGGTGGCTCGACCACCGTGGGCGGGAGGCTGCGCAGCCAGCGGCTGACCGCCCGGCGCACGGCGGCGGAGCGGCGGAGCCTGGCCCAGGAGGACCAGCCGGACGTACGGATCACGGCGAAGTTGGTGGAGGCTTCGGGCACCCGGTCGAGGAAGTCGAAGGTACCGGAGCCCTGCCGGGCCTCACCGGGACCATCCCTCTCGTCACTCCGGGACGCGGTGAGGAACACCCAGAAGACCGGATACGCGGCGGCCTCCGCCATGACCCGCAAGGCCTGCGCGTCGTCCAGCGGTCTGCCGGTGAGGAACACCAGGGCCACCGTGGGGCGGGCGCCCGACGCCGTGCAGACGTCGACCACCGCGCGCTGCAGCGGGGCGAGTTGGCGACGGTCCTGGAACAGCTCCCCGCTCACCAAGGCGAGACTGCCGCGCCGGCGGTCCTGCTCCGGAGAGCCACCATCAGGCGGGTCGTGAGTGAGCCAGCGGTCCGCCCACGTCTCGGGGGACTCGCGCCGCGGGGGCGGAATCCGGACCGGCTCGGCGTCGAACAGCCAGACGGGCATGGCCCGTTGGCCCAGCTCCTGCTCGGAGAAGTCCAGCGCGAAGAGGCCCGCGTCCCGTATCGAGGACAACTGGAACGCCTCCCGGCTGAAGGCCGCGAGCGCAAGGACCACGTTCATCGAACCCACCCCCGGCCGGATGCTACTGCGTTCCGGTACGCGTCTCCCACGGATCGGCCCCGATTACCCCCTACCGTGCCAGCGCCCCCGCGTCCCCCATCACCACCACCGGCTTGCTCTGCTCGTCCAGCCAGGTCAGCAGTTCCCGCATCCGTGGCTTCGGCAGGGTCACGCAGCCCTGGGTGGGCGCTCCGTGGTCCACGTGGAACCAGATGCCGCCGCCGCGGCCCATGCCGAGCGGACGGGTCCAGTCGAGCGGGGTCGTACCGGGCTTGCGGTTGTAGTTGATCGCGACGACGTAGTCGAAGGCGTCGCCCAGCGGCTCACCCTCCACATTGGTGCCGCGGGCGACGAAGGCCGGGCCCGTGTCGTACGGGAGTTCCGTGCCGGGGTCGCGCTCGTGGCCGCCCGCGTCGGTGAGTCCGAACACGCCGATGGGAGAGCGGAGATCGCCCTGGACATGGCGGTCGGTCCAGCCCTTGACGGCGTTGTGGGCGGGCCAGGCCTCACCGACCGGCACCCAGCCGTCCCCCTCCCTTTGATACCGCTGGGCCGAGCCGGTGCCCTCGTCGCGGCCGTCGCCGGTGACGACGATCGCCTGGCGGGCCGAACCGGGTACCTGCGCAAGGGTCTTGGGGCCGAGGCCGGGTATCTCGCGGGGCTCCGGGGCGGGTTCGTTCTGCGGTCTGGGCGCGGAGCGACCGGACTGGCCGCTCTGCGCTCGTACATCGGACTTCTTGTGCGAGGTGTCCTCGGCGGCGGGCCCGCCGCAGGCCGACAGCAGAAGGCCGGTGGCGAGCAGGGAGGTTCCGGCGGCGAGCAGGCGGGAGGTACGGGCAGACATGACGGCCTTTCGGCAAGCAGGAGAACGAGAAGGGGTCAGTACTCGACGGGCGCGGAGCTTGCCGAAGTCGGCGGCGGCGACGCGTACTTGGCGAACCGGGCATCCGCGAGCATCCGCCGCACCACCTCCGCGTACCGCCCCGCCGTATCGGGCCCGCCGCTCGCGCACAGCGTCGCGCCGACGACGGCGTCGGCCCGTCCGGGTACCTTGATCAGCCCGTAGAACTCATGCGATGCGGCGAGTCCGCGGCACAGCTCGCCGACCGCCATACGGTCGAGGCGTGGCGGCGACTGCGCCTTGCCGGCCAGCGTCGGCGTACTGTCCAGGGCGAGGATCAGCAACGCGCCGTCCTGCTTGGGCAGTTGGTCCAGGGGCGGGCACACCTCGGCCCCGTCCCGGGCGCAGGCGTCCCGGCCGCTTCCGAGCGGCTGCGGCGCCGCGTACGCCACCGCCCGCATCTTGGCGCCGGGGTCCTCGAGAACCGTCAGGCCATGCCAGCCCGGGGGCAACTCCAGCGTGAGCCCGGCGAGTTCGGAGTGCCGCAGCAGGTCCCGCGAGGCCGAGCCCGCAGGCGGTACGAGTGCGGGTCCGGGCTCCGTGCCGGATCCGGGCAGCAGCGTGCCGGCCAGCACCGCGGCGGCCGCGACACAGGCGCCCGCCACCGCGGCCGTCCGCCGGCGTCGCCGCCGCACCACCCGCTCGCGCACCCGGCGCATCCGGGAGTCGGGGGCGGGCAGCCGGGGGACGGCCCGTTCCAGCAGGTCCCGCAGCTCACGCTCGTCATCCACGGTCATCACCCGCCCCCACCTGCTCGGGCAGCACGGCCCGTAGCGTGCGCAGCGCCTTGGAGGCCTGGCTCTTGACGGTGCCGGTCGCACAGCCCAGCGTCGCGGCCGTCTCCTCGACGCTGAGGTCCTCGAAGTAACGCAGCACGACCACCGCCCGCTGCCGCACCGGCAGCGCCCGTACGGCCGCGGCAAGCGACTGCTCCAGCTCCACTCCCTCGTACGCGTCCAAGGCGGCCGCCCGGTCCGGGAGTTCGCCGTGCGGCACCTCGCCGCGCCAGCGCCGCCGCCACCAGGACGCATGGGTATGCACCAGCGCTTTGCGGACATAGGCCTCGGGGTGATCGTCCGCGACCTTCCGCCACTTGGGCCATACGCGGGCCAGGACCGTCTGCAGCAGATCCTCGGCGAGATGGGCGTCGCCGGTCAGCAGCCAGGCCATCCGGAGCAGGCGGGGACCCCGGGCGTCGACGAACGCCTCGAAGTCGCTCTCCTCCTCGCCCCGCCCCCCACGCATCGCCGTCCCGCCGTTCTCTTCGGTCTCTCACACTGGGGCAACCTGTTGGACCCCCGATCAGGTTGCCCCGCCGGGCCAAATTCTGGCCAGCTCCTCACTGCACGTGCACCCACCCGCCGACGGCGTTGTGCGTGGGTTGTCCGGTGACTCGGATCCGGCCGAACACGCTGCTAAAGTGCGGCGTTTCCATGCTCGGCATGTACATCACACAACGTCACAGCGCATATGCGGTACGCGTCATAGGGGGGACCTTGAGCGCGCAGTTGTATCCGGCTGCCAAGGATCTGGCGAAAGTTCTCTGGCAGCACCACACGGTCTACCGCGAACGCGACGGGGGGATGGTCATTCGCGGGGAGCACGTCCAGCGGTGGATCAGCCTCGGTGTCGCGGGCACGCGGGGGGATGTCCGGATCCGGGCGGGCCTCATCCTCGACGGCGGCACCACGGCCCCGGCGCGCACCGAGACGGTCGTCCCGCTGGCCGCCGGCACCGCCGAAATGGCCGCGGCCTGCCGCCGCCTCCTCGCCGACCTCACCTCGGCAGCGGAGCCACCGACGTCCACCCGCCCGGCCCGCGAACCACGCCCGCCGAAGGCGCCGAAGGCACGGCGGGGGCGAGGACGGGGCCGGGGTCGCCGGGTCGTCGCATGGATCCTTGGCGTGGCGGCGATCAGCGCGATCACGCTGTACGCACTGGCCGCGTACTCGGCTTCGCTGGGCGGTTAGTCGCGGCGGTTGCGCGTGCGGTTTCGTCGTGGGTCGGGGCCGGGGTGGGGTGCTTGCTCATTCGGGCAATGGCACCGTTCCCGCGAAGGGTCACCGTTGTCGTCGGGGGTGCCCGAATGAC